>PWVL01000155.1 GCA_003561875.1 Desulfuromonadales bacterium
CGACCATCCCTGAACCCGTCTCCGCCCCAACCGAATCCGCACCAGCCCCAACCCATTTCACCACCGACGACAAAATTGCCTTGTTCCGCCACCTTTTTCGTGGGCGAAAGGATGTCTACCCCCATCGCTGGGAGTCGGCCAAGGGCACATCCGGCTACTCACCGGCCTGCGGCAACGAGTGGAAACCAGGCATCTGCCACAAGCCCCGGGTGAAATGTGCCGACTGCAACCAGCGCCAATTGCTGCCCGTGACCGATCAGGTGATCTATGACCATTTGGCCGGGAAGCATACCGTCGGCGTCTATCCGCTCCTGAGTGATGACAGTTGCTACTTTCTGGCGGTTGACTTTGATGAGGCCGACTGGCGGGAGGATGCCCTGGCTTTCATGCAATCCTGTCGGGAGCTCGGCATTCCGGCGTCGCTGGAGATTTCCCGCTCCGGCAATGGCGCTCACGCCTGGATCTTTTTTGCCGAGCCGGTTCCGGCCCGCGAGGCCCGGCAGCTCGGGGCCGCACTGATCAGCCGCACCTGCGACCGCACCCGGCAACTGTCCCTGACCAGCTACGACCGCCTGTATCCCAACCAGGACACCATGCCCAAGGGTGGCTTCGGCAACCTGATCGCGCTGCCCCTTCAGAAACAGCCGAGGGAATCAGGGTGCAGTGTCTTCGTCGATAAACACCTGCAACCTTATCCCGATCAATGGGCTTTTCTGGCTTTCATCCGTCCCATGTCCCGACGGAACCTGGAAGCCGCCATCCTGCGGGCCAGTGACAGCCGCCATCCCCTGGATGTTGCCTTTGCCACCGAGGAAGAGAATAGCAAGCCATGGCAGCGATCATCTCCTGTACCCGCCCGGATTGCTGGCCCACTACCGGAATCGCTGACCTTGGTGCTGGCCAACCAGATTTTCATCGCCAAGGCCGATCTGCCGCAGCCGCTGGCCAATCGCTTGATCCGCCTTGCCGCCTTTCAGAATCCGGAGTTCTACAAGGCCCAGGCCATGCGCCTGCCGGTGTGGAACAAGCCGCGCATCATCGGTTGCGCCGAGAACTACCCCCAGCATATCGGCCTGCCGCGAGGCCGCCTCGATGCGTTACTCGACCTATTAAAGGGAAATGACATTCGTCCGGAGCTGCAGGATGAGCGCCTTTTGGGAAGGAAGGTGACGGCCAAGTTCACCGGCACCTTGCGCAAGGACCAGAAAGCGGCGGTGCGGGAGATGCTCAAACATGAGGTCGGCGTACTCTGCGCTCCGACGGCCTTCGGAAAGACCGTTACTGCCGCAGCCCTGATCGCCCGGCGCAAGGTTAGCACACTGGTGCTGGTCCATCGCACCGAACTGCTGCGCCAGTGGCAGGAGCGGTTGACTGGATTTCTTGATTTCCCGAAAGGAAGCTTGGGTGTCATCGGCGGCGGCAAGAAGAAACCGTCCGGTAAGATCGACATCGCGGTCATGCAGTCTCTTTCTCGTCGGGAGGATCTCAGCGAACTGCTCGACCAGTACGGGCAGATCATTATCGACGAATGCCATCACCTGTCGGCCTTTTCCTTCGAGGCAATCCTCAAACAGGCCAAGGCGAAATTCGTTGTGGGACTGACCGCCACCCCGATACGCCGCGACGGGCATCAGCCAATCATCTTCATGCAGTGCGGGCCGATCCGCCACAGTGCCGCCAGACCGGAAGCCGCCCCGGCGCAACTGGAGGTATGGCCGAAGGTGCTACCCGCGCCGGAGATACCGTCGGATTCCCCGATCCAGGATGTTTTCCGCATCCTTGCCAACGATGCGACCCGCAACCGCCGCATCGCCGGGGATGTTCTGGCCGCCCACCGCGAAGGGCGAAAGGTGCTGGTGCTTACCGAGCGTACAGAACATCTGCCGCTGTTGCGGGAGGCGCTGGGGGATGGGGTCGAAAACTGTTTTTCCCTGCATGGCCGTTTGTCGAAGAAGCAACGAACTGTGGTGTTTGAAGAACTGGAGGCACTGGACGAGTCGGCTCCGAGGGTACTACTTGCAACCGGTCGCTTGATAGGCGAAGGATTCGACCATCCGCCGCTCGACACGCTGGTGCTGGCTATGCCGATCTCTTGGAAGGGAACCTTGCAGCAATACGCAGGACGTCTGCACCGGGAACACGCCGACAAGCAGGATGTGCGCATCTACGATTATGCCGAGACAGATCAGCCCCAGCTCAACCGCATGTGGGACAAACGCCAGCGCGGCTACCAGGCCATGGGATACGAGATCAAACCGATGAAAACAGTTGTTTTGGTAAGAGGTCAGGAACTAAAAATAAGATGAGCCGCTATTTCAGGTTAGCGGCTCCATCCCCAGACAAAATCCACCTCCCGGCCCGTCGTGGTCTTGTAATAGAAAATCTCGGGTGTTACCCGGCACAGTGCAGTGAACACCTGATTCTCCAGCAGGCTGTTGCGGTTGGTGAGGATGGCGGAGCTGTTGGAGGTTGCCAGGGTATTTTCGATGCAGTAGCCCTTGCGGGGATTGACGCTGATGCGGATCGATGCGTTGGCGAAGATGTTCACGCTTTGCTTGCCGGAAACTTAGTGGCCTGACCAGCTGAACCTCCTTGAAGCTGCTCTCCGGCCGCCGTGAGGTGGCCAATGTTCCGCTGGTCGTGGTAAATATATTTAAGATTGTCATCCTGCTGATCTGAGATAACGGAGTCGAACATGGACACGCATCTTTTGGAGCTGGCGCACCGCATGCCCAAAGCGGAACTCCATCTGCACATTGAGGGGAGTATGGAACCGGAGATGGTGTTTGCATTGGCGCGGCGCAACGGCATGAGCCTGCCCTACACCCATGTGGAGAGCCTGCGCGACGCCTATGCTTTCAACGCGCTGCAGGAGTTTCTCGACGTCTATTACGCCGGCATGGCGGTACTTCGACAGGAACAGGATTTCTACGATCTGACCCGCGCCTATCTGGTGCGTGCCCATGCGGACAATGTCGTCCACGCAGAAATTTCCTTCGACCCCCAGGCCCATCTAGAGCGCGGTGTTCCTTTGGAAAAACAGATGAATGGCATTCTGCGGGCTCTTGAAGAGGGGAAAAAGCATCTGGGAATCAGCTTCCGTCTGATTATGTCATTTCTGCGCCACCTGACGGAGGAGAGCGCCTTTGAGACCCTGGAGATGGCCAGGCCCTTCTATAACCGCATCGATGGCTTTGGTCTCGACTCTTACGAGGTGGGGCATCCGCCGGAGAAGTTTGCCCGAGTATTTGCCCGCTGCCGCCAACTGGGATTCAGACTGACGGCCCATGCCGGGGAGGAGGGGCCCCCCGAATATGTGCGCCAGGCCCTGGACCGGTTGCGAG
>PWVL01000141.1 GCA_003561875.1 Desulfuromonadales bacterium
ACCAAGGATAGTCTTCTGGAGTTTCGACGATGTTGGCCCGCACCGGGTTCAGGTGCATGTAGCGAGAGAGTTCCGCCGCATAGCAATCTGCCTCCACGAGGATCGCCTTGAAACGCCCTTGCAGAAGATGTCCTGCCCGCTTGCGCTTGACATTGTAATAGGTCGTATACGAGCTGTTGATGTGCTGCATAATCTGGGAGAGGTTTCCTTGCGGAGTTTCCAGCAACAGATGAAAATGGTTGCTCATCAGACAATAGACATGGAAAACAGCGCCGTATCTTTCCATGGCCGATTCCAGATAGGAGAGAAACTTCTCTCGATCCCTCTGGCTTTTGAAGATTTCCTTTTGTTCGTTACCTCTGGCTGTCACATGGTAGAAGGCGCCAGGATATTCGATTCGTAATGGTCGAGCCATTATGCTCTCCTTTGATTCCGCTGTGATGCATTGAAGCGTATCGAGGAATCGATGTTTGTCAAATGCGTAGGCCTGACCCCTGCGGGGACTTGTTGAAGCGTATCGAGGAATCGATGTTTGTCAAATGCGTAGGCCTGACCCCTGTGGGGACTATGACCCCTGTGGGGACTGGTGCTGTGTCGGCTGTGTCGGGGATGTCCCCTGTCGGGGAAATAGCAAGCCGATTTGTTCTGGCATCTGAAAACTTGAAAGATGTTTGCCGTTTCCAATAGTCCCTTGGGCGGAGTGTGTTGCCAAAGATTTTATGGTGGGGTTTGTGTTTTTGTGGGTTGCCGGCCTGTTGGCTAAAAAAAGGGGCTCAACCAATAGGTTGCGCCCCTTTTTTGCTGCCGATCATTTGCAAGTGTCGGGCTAGACGATCACGTTTTCCATGGCCCAGATGCCGCAGGGGCAGACGCCGGCGCATAATCCGCAGCCGATGCAGTATGTTTCATCAGAAACGTACTCGTAGGATCCGTCGAGTTTTTCGGTGCGAGTGATGGCCCCCTCGGGACAGGTTTCCAGACACAGACTGCAGTCCCGGCAGGTGCCGCAGCTGATGCAACGGCTGGCTTCCTCGCAAGCATCGATGACTTTGAAGCGACCTCGGTTGCGGGGCATGAAGGCTTCCTTACCGAGTTTTTTCTGCGGGATCATCACCGGTTTGGGTTTGGCCACCAGTTCGAAGCCGTTGAGATAGTCGTCAATGTATTCGGCCACTTCCCGACCGCTGCCGATAGCGTGAGTGAGCAGCCCCGGCTGAATGGTGTCGCCCAGGGCGAAGACCCCCGGGGCCTGCTTGGATTGCCAGCATTCGTCCACGTTCATCATGCCCCGTTCGCTAAGCCATTCCCGGGGGACATAAGACAGGTCCGGGCGTTCGCCGACGGCGATGATCACTGTGTCGGCTTCGATGAGCTGTCCGTCTTTGGTGTGCAGACCCTGTTCGGTGATCTTTTCGGTGAATACCGGCCACTCAATTTTGCCGCCGAGATTGGCGAAGTGGTCGATCTCCTTCTGGTAGGCTGCAGGTCGCTGCACGTCGATGGCTGTGACCTGCTCCGCGCCCATGCTATAGGCGCCGATGGCCACATCCATGCCGGCGTTGCCGGCGCCGATAACGACGACTCGCCGCCCCACCGACGGGCGGTTTCCGGCGTTGATGTCCTTGAGGAATTCAAGGCCCTTGAGCATCCGTTCATGTCCGGGAAAGGGGATCACCACGGGGTTGTGAGCGCCGCTGGCAATGACCAGGGCATCGGTTTCGTTTCGAAGCCCGGCCAGTTCCGGCGCTTCAATTTTGCGGCCGGTTTCGATCCGCACGCCGATCTGCTTGATGCGGTTGATCTCGGCGTCCAAAATTGCTCGGGGCAGGCGTTCGGTGGGAATGACCTGGCGAAGCTTGCCGCCAACTTCCCCATCACCTTCGTAAATAGTGACGCTGTGTCCCCGAAGGGCAAGTTGCCAGGCCGCCGAGAGTCCCGCCGGACCGCCACCGATTACGGCCACGGACTTGCCGGTGGAAGGCAGCAGTTCCGGTGCCTGGGTGTCCTGGGAGAGTCGCCCGAGTTCCTGCATGGCCACCGGATGGTCGAGGGAGCGGCGACTGCAGGCGTCCATGCACAGATTGGGGCAGACCTGGCCGCAGACACTGGCCGGAAAAGGCGAGTAGCGTAGTACCAGTTCCAGGGCTTCCAGCACCTTGCCCTGACGCAGCAGGGCGATGCGGTCCTGGGTAGGGATTCCCGTGGGGCAAACGGCCTGGCAGGGGGCGGCGTAGAATTTGTTCTGCCAGTGGGGGATCTTGAGCCGTCCGTCGCCGGTGTTGACGAATCCGGCGATCTGTTCGTAGTCGTCGTGTAACACGTCGCCGAAGATGCCGCCCTCGACCCATTTGCCGAGGCGGTACTCGCGCATGGAAATGCGCTCCACCGCCTGCCGTTCCTGGTAGGTCTTGGCGACGATTTTCTTCCATTGGGAGAAGTTGCTGAGGGAGTCGAGGAGTGCGGTTTTCTCGATTTTATCAAGAAATACCGGCAGGTTGTCCGACAAAAACCGGCAATCGCCATCATCCAGATCCAGCATCCAGACGTCGCTGGACAGGCCCTGCACCGGTCCGCGCACATAGATGGTGCCGCCGACCATGCCGACACAGCCCCGGTCGCCGAGTACCGAGCTGAACTGTTCGCTGTCCACGCCGCAGACCACGGCGATGCCGCCACCCATGAATTCAAAGGAGAATGAGCCGGTGTTTTTCAGAACCCAGAGTTCCGGCGGGGTGTGGGCCGGATCGTGTTTCATCAAGGAACCGGTGCGGGTGCCGCAGCGCCCGGCAACATAGATTTTGCCGCTGGCGGCGCAGTGGGCGGTGGTGTCGCCGCCGTCTCCCTTGAGCACCAGGGTGGCGCCGGCGTTGAGCCAGCCCACATCTGCCGGCGCCGGACCGTTGATGACGATTTCGGTGCCCTCCAGGCCAAAGGCTCCCACCCGCTGGCCGGGATTCTTGACGGTGAATTTCAGGGGAGTCCCGTCTTCGCTCCACAAGGGCCCGCCGATGACATGATGCCCCGAGGCGAGAACGTCGAAATCCGTTTCTCCCGCTTCCAGGGCGGCATAGATTTTTTGCAGCAGCTGCTGGGTGGAAATCCGCTGCTTGTTATCGTCAAAACCGCTGATATGGGTTGCCATTATTTTAAATCCTCCTTAACAGACGTGTTGCACCTGCAGCCGGTCGGCAACCGCCTTGTCGGTGGAAACCAGGCAGTCGGAGCGACCGACGGGCAGGGCGGAGTTGCCGATGGGGGCCATGAGCTTGCGCAGGTCCGTGTCCATTCCCAGAAAGTAATTGACGATGTTTTCCGCGACCCGCTCCGGATCAAGGCGCTTGGCGAGAACCGGTTCCTGGGTGGTGATGCCGGCGGGACACAGACCGGTGTTGCAGGCATTACAGCGCCCCAGGTCATTACCCAGGCAGCCGGCCATCTGCAACATCAGCTTGCCGCTGAACACGCCGTTGGCGCCGAGGCAAATCATCTTGAAGGCGTCCGCCGCCAGGTTGCCGGTCTTGCCGAGGCCGCCGGCGGCCCACAGGGGAATCTGTCCCTGCCGCCCCTGGGCGACGGCCGCCAGGTAGCAGTCCCGCAGCTTGCTCACCGAGGGATGGCCCGTATGGTCGAGGGAAATGTCATGGGCGGCACCGGTTCCGCCGTCGATGCCGTCGAGGAAAAATCCGCCGACGATATTGTAGGGGTCTCGCACCAGGTTGTTGAAGACCGAGACGGAGGTGGCGCTGGCCGCCACCTTGATGGCCACCGGTACCCGGAACTTGAAGGCCGCGTTGAAGGAGAGAAACATCTTCTGGACGCTCTCCTCGATGGAATAGAGGCCCTGGTGGTTGGGCGGCGAGAGCAAGTCCGTTTTTGGTACGCCGCGGATTGCCTGAATGTGTTCGGCGACCTTGGCGGCCATCAGCAGGCCGCCGTCACCGGGCTTGGCACCCTGGCCGATCTTGATCAGTATGCCGGCGGGGTCCTCCACCATGTGCGGCATGGCCTGAATGATCCGGTTCCAGCCAAAATGGCCCGAGGCGATCTGCAGGATCATGTATTTCAGGTGCCGGCTTTTGAGCAGACGCACCGGCATGCCCCCTTCGCCGGAACACATGCGCACCGGCAGTCCGCATTCCTCGTTGAGGTATGCAACAGCCATAGCGATGGCTTCCCACATGCGCCAGGACAGGGCGCCAATGGACATGTCACCGATAATCACCGGGTAGATCCAGCGCACCGGGGGCGTGGCGCTGCTCTGAACCAGTTTGCCGTCAGCGCTGATCTGCAGCGGCAGGGATTTGGCCGGCAGAATACGTCCCAGAGGCGCCAGGCAATCGAAGGTATGCCGCTGGGCGTCCAGGCTGGGGTCGGTCATCTGCGAGATGCGGCCGACCCGCAGGGTGTCGAGAGTGCGAGACTGCACTTCGAGATTGTTGCGCCCGCCCCGCTTGGGCGCCGATCCGGTGGCGCACTGGTAGACCACCTGAAACCGGGAGTCGGGATTGCGCGAAGCTCTGATGGCGCTGTTGGGACAGACCCTTTCACAGACACCGCAGCCCCGGCAATAATTCTTCAGCACATTCTGCTGGTCGATGACCGGCCGTGCGTAAAAACGGGTTTTTGGCTCCGGTATCTCGCTGTCGCTGTAAATCATGCGCCGCCGTTCCATCCTGGGGCCGATAGCGTCAAAGGTGCAGGCCGCGATACAGGAGCCGCACAGGGTACAGCGCTCCGCGTCGTAGTTGATTTTCCAGGGCAGATCGTTGCAGGCGAGGTCGTTAATCTTTACTGGTTCCATCTCTGGACCTCCAAGGTGTCGTTAATAACCACGATTTCCCGTTCATTGGGGTAGATATCCGTCTCCCAGTCCCGGTGCGGCAGGACTTCGTTGATGCCGCAGACTTCCGAGGAGATGGCCACCGTATCGGTATCACGCCCGACCACCACCGGCCGCAGTTTTTTCGCGTCGCAGCAGGTGAAGAGGGTGTTGTCGGGCAATACCCCGATAATGGTGTTGGGACCGTTGATTTCAAGGTGGGCCAGGGACTGGCGCATAGCCAGCAACTGATCTTGATCGGGTCGTTTGACCGTGTCTTCAAAGGGCAGCGGGGTGATGACATGTTTGTAGGTGGAAAGGGGCCAGCCAAGTTCCCGGTGCAGGTAGTGCAGGGTGTAGAGAAAACACTGGGAATCGGATTCGAAACCGATGTAGCCGCGATGCAGGCTGCTCTGGAACTCCTTGTTTTTCTGGTAAAAGGTGTTTTCGCCGTTGGCCAGTGCCGTGTAGCCCTGCAAAAAGAAGGGGTGGGCGGCATAGCGGACAATTTCGTAATTGGTGTTCTGACGGCACTGGGCGGTGATGATCCTGGCCGTGAACACCTCATCTTCCTGCCACAGATTGAAATAGGTGCCAATGGCTCGGGGGTCGCCGATCTCCTTGAGGGTAATGACGTCTGGCCAGAAGGAGTAGACGAAGCCCTCCTCGCCCTGCTCCAGGGCCGCGCGCAGTGCCAGGCGGGTATCGGTGAGCAGGTCCTCCTTTTCCCGGTCCGTGGCATGGCGGCAGCTTTCGGGGTAGTCGTAAGTCTGGAAAACGTAGTTGGGCAGGGCCTGGATGTCGAGTCCCGGTACCGGGTTGACCGCCGGCTTCCACTCCTCTACCCGGCGAAAGCCGGCAGTGCGCAGCAATCCCTGGGTGATTTCCAGACCCTCGTCGGTACAAGCCAGAGACAGGGTCGGGAGCTGTTTGTAATCGGCAAATCGTCCACCGAGATCCTGCATGACCATGGCAAAGCCGGAATTGTCGTGTCCTTTCTGTTGTGACTGCATCAGCAGCAGGGCTTTGCTGGGATGCAGGTAGTGGCGACTCTTGAGTGCTCCAATGCGACACATGGGCGATCTCCTCCAAAAACAAGGGGTTGATTGCAAATGGCAAAGCGTGATGTAGCCTGGCAATATCTCTACACGAATGCATGATAGGTGCCTACAATCAGAAAAGTACAAAGTAAAACATAATATTTTTTTTAAATATTTGAAATTTATAAATTTTTTGTTATCTTCTTAAATTAAAACAGACGTCCCAGGCGCGCCCTTTGAGGCAGATCCTGAAGGCTTTTTAGTCTGGAGGAGCAAGCAGGAGAGTAGATAAATTACACTGTGTTGTACGGATTTTGTGTTGCGGTTTGAACAACCTCGCAGGCGACGGAAAATGGCTGGCATCGCCAGGTTTGCGACGCTTTCCGTGGGAAACGGCGGGTTCCATGTCCTGGACTGTTAAGGAAGGGAAGGCCGGTTAAAATGGCCCCGCTGTTTGAAGCGTGAGTACAGGCGGTTCGCGGTACAGAAAAAAGCCCCCGCCGGAAGGGCGGGGGCTGAGGAGGCACAAGAAGCGGCCAGGGCTAGAGAAGTTCGACCCAGCCGTGAGTGTCCGGGCGGCGCCCATATTGAATGCCGGTGAGGGCCTCGAAAAACCGCAGAGTCCAGGTTCCGACCTGGTTGTTACCGAGGGTGACAGTGCGATCCCGATAGGTGAACTGGCCGACGGGACTGACCGCGGTGGCGGTACCGGTGCCGAAGGCTTCGCTGAGCCGACCGTCGGCCGCTCCGTCGAGAATTTCATCGACGGACAGGGCGCGCTCCTCAATGGGCAGTTCCATCTCTCCGGCCAGAGTCAGGATGGAGCGACGGGTGATGCCGTTGAGAATGGTGCCTTTAAGGGGCGAGGTCACCAGTTTGTCGTCATAGACGAAACAGAGGTTCATGCTGCCGACTTCTTCCACATAGCGGCGCTCCACGGCATCGAGCCACAGCACCTGGTCGAATCCCCGTTTTGCGGCTTGTCGTGCGGCGTAGAGACTGGCAGCATAATTGCCGCCGGTCTTGGCTTCTCCGGTGCCGCCCGGCGCCGAGCGAGTATACTCGTCGGAAATCCAGATGCGCACCGGCTTGAATCCACATTTGTAGTAGGGGCCCACCGGTGAAAGTATGATGTAGCAGAGGTAACGGTCGCTTGGCTTCACCCCGAGAACGGCCTCGGTGGCGATCATGGTGGGGCGGATGTAGAGGCTGGTACCTTCGCTGCGGGGTACCCAGTCCGCTTCCAGCCGAACCAGTTTTTTGAGGGTGTCGAGAAAAAACTCCTCATCCACGGTGGGCATGCACATGCGTTCGGCACTTCGGTTGAAGCGGGCCATGTTGTCCCGGGGGCGGAACAGGGCGATGCGGCCGTCGGGGCGGCGAAAGGCTTTGAGACCTTCGAAAATCTCCTGGGCGTAGTGAAAGACCAGAGCTGCCGGGTCGAGCACGAAGGGGCCGTAGGGAGCGATGCGCGCCGAGTGCCATCCCCGGCCATTGTCGTATTCCATGATGAACATGCGGTCGGTAAAGTTCTGGCCGAAAGCCAGGGAAGCTTCGTCTTCAATGCGGGGCTTGCGCTCCGTCAGAGGCAGGATCTGCAGGTCCATGGGCGACACTCTCCGGGCCAAAAGGAATGAAGGGATTGGATTAATTTCTTTAGCACAGCGGCGCCATGTCTGGCAAGGGGGTTTGCCGCTTAAAAACCCGCTTTGCCGCCGTCCAAAAGGTCTTCGTGGAGTACCGGTTCGCTGTGGCCGGCGGGACAGGTCTTGAGGCGGAAAACCGGGCTTCAGTCCGCCAGGCCGAGAAAGGCCAGGGTTGATTCCAGGGTGCGATTGACAATCTGCTCGGGACGGATGCCGGCCTCAAGGGCCTCGGCGCAGGCCCGGTCAAGTTGGCCCACCCCCTGGGCGATATGGGCGTCGCTGCCGAGGGCCACGGGAGAGCCGAATTCGGCACAGTAAACGGCCAGCTGCCGGCAGTTGGCTTCACTGCCGACGCGGCTGAGCCGAAAGGAAGAGTTGTTGATCTCAAGAGCGGTTCCGGTCTGTGCGGCGTGCCGGGCCACAGCCCGGTAATCCAGGGGAAACTCGGGGTTTCCGGGATGGCAGATGACGTGCACCTGGGATTTGTCCATCACCGACAGGACGGCGCGGGTGTGTTGTTCCCGGGTGTTGCCGGCATAGCCGCAATCGGGGTGGAAGCCGGCCAATACCAGTTCCAGATGATCAAGCTGATGATCCTGCATGTCGAGGGTGTCATTGCCGAGGATGTTGGCTTCGATGCCGCGCAGAATGCGTACTCCGGCGATGTAGCGGGGCACGAAGCGTAATGCGTGAAAATGGTAGGGATGAGGACCGCCGGGCAGGGCCGGGCCGTGGTCGGTCATGCCGATCAGGCGCAACCGTCGGCGAGCTGCCTCGGCGGCGATTTCGTTGATGGTGCTGTAGGCATGTCCGGAGGCGATGGTATGGACGTGAAGGTCGGCTTCGATGGTATTGCTCATGGGTGTGGTGATCCTTTCGAAAAAATTCGGCAGTGCACCCTATCACAGAATATTGCCATAGCTCCATGCCGAATTGCTCCATGAGCCTGTGGTGTTTTTTTTGGCTTGCGCCGCTGATGCAGCGCGGTGGCCGTTTGGGAGTCGCCGGATGGTTTCTCAAAAGGGGTCCGCAGACTTTGATTCGGGACCGCGCCATTACGTGGAAAAGATTGTTTTAAAGGGTTTTTTTGTGTTACAAAGTCAGTTTCCCCTTGTAATCAGAAAGAGATGTCTTTGAAACAAAACAGCAACCAGGATCTTCTTTTTTCCCGGGTCTCCCGGCCCAGTCGGTACCTCGGCGGGGAACTGGGCTCTGTGGCCAAAGATCCGGAGGCGGTGGAAGTGTACTGTGCTCTGGCCTTTCCCGACGTGTATGAGGTCGGTATGAGCCACACAGGACTGCCCATGCTCTACGGGGCTGTAAATAGCCTCGACTGGGCCGCCGCCGAGAGGGTTTACGCTCCCTGGCCGGATATGGCCGCCGAATTGCGCCGCAGCGACCTGCCTCTGTGTACCCTGGAGTCAAGGCGTCCCCTGGCGACCTTCGATCTGCTCGGTTTTACCCTGCAGCACGAATTGTGCTACACCAACCTGCTGGAAATGCTGCAGCTGGCCGCCATTCCCCTGCGGCGGGAGCATCGCGACGAGAGATTTCCCCTGGTGGTGGCCGGCGGTCCCTGCGCCCACACCCCCGAGCCGCTGGCGGATTTTATCGACTGCGCGGTGATCGGCGACGGCGAGGAGGCGATTGTGGACCTCTGCCGGGCGATCCGTGAAGCCCGCCGAAAAGACTGGCCTCGGCCCCAACTGCTGGAGGCTTTGAGCCGGATCGACGGCGTCTATGTACCGTCCCTGTTTGATGTGGTTTACGGGCAGGACGGCCGGATTGCGGAGATTCGTCCCCTGCGCGAGGGCTATGCGCGGGTGCGACGCCGGGTGCTGGCCGATCTGGAGGGGGCGGACTATCCGGTGCGTCCCATCGTGCCCTTTATGAACACGGTGCACAACCGGGTAGCGGTGGAAATCGCCCGCGGCTGCACCCGCGGCTGCCGTTTTTGTCAGGCCGGCTACATCGGTCGCCCGCTGCGGGAACGCAGCCCGGCCCGCATTGCCGAGGTGATCGCCCGTTCCCTGGAACATTCGGGTTATGACGAGGTGTCCCTGCTGTCCCTGTCGACGGGGGATTATTCCTGCATCGGCCCGCTGCTCAAGGCATTGATGGACCGCTACAGCGACGATCGGGTGGCGGTTTCGCTGCCGAGCCTGCGGGTTGGCTCCCTTACCGGCGAGCTGATGGAGGAAATCAAAAAGGTTCGCAAGACCGGCTTCACCCTGGCCCCGGAGGCGGGCAGCGAGCGGCTGCGGCGACTGATCAACAAGGGGATCAGCGAAGAGGACCTGCTTTGTGCCGCCAAAGAGGCGTTTGCCCTGGGCTGGCGGGTGATCAAGCTGTACTTCATGATCGGTCTGCCCACCGAAGAGGAGGCCGACCTGGACGCCATCGTCGATCTGGTGGCGCGGGTCAAGCAGGCCGGCAAGGGTTCTCCCGGCGGAGCCGATGTCAATGTTTCGGTTTCGACGCTGGTTCCCAAACCGCAGACGCCCTTTCAGTGGCAGCGGCAGATCGGCATCGAGGAGACCCTGGCCCGGCAGCAGGCCCTGCGCGACAAATTGCGCCGCAAGAAGCTGCGTCTTAAGTGGCACGAGGCCCAACTTTCCTTTGTGGAAGGGATTTTCGCCCGCGGCGACCGGCGACTGGCCGCGGTGCTGGAGCGGGCCCTGGCTCTCGGCTGCCGTTTTGACAGCTGGCGGGAGCATTTTCGCTTCGACCTCTGGCAGCAGGCCTTTGCTGACTGCGGGCTGGACCCCGAATTTTATCTGCGGGAGCGTTCCGTAGAGGAAATTCTGCCCTGGGATCATATCGACTGCGGCGTGTCCCGACAGTTTTTGCGCGACGAATGGAATAAGGCTCTGCGGGGAGCGGCGACGCCGGACTGCCGGGACGGGGGCTGCAGCGGTTGCGGGGTGTGTGATTTTGCCGAGGTGCGCATGCGTTACGCCGATCAGGATGTGACGACAGCGCGGGTGGAAGCGGCCGCTTCCGACGAGTCTGCCGAAGCCGGCGCGGAGCAGCCGCAAAAAATCCGGTTGTGGGTCAGCAAGCGGGGCAGGGGTCGGTTTGTGGGGCATCTGGAGTTCATGACCTTGTTTCATCGGGCGGTGCGCCGGGCCCGGATTCCGGTGCGCTATTCCGGCGGCTTTCATCCGACACCGCAGATTTCTTTTCCCGACGCTTTGCCCACCGGGGTGGAAAGCGAGGCAGAAATCATCGATGTGAAGCTGTGCCGACCCGTGTTGGCGGATTCCCTGGCGGCGCTTCTCAATTCCCAGTTGCCGGAAGGTTTTGCGGTGGAGCGGGCCGCGGCGGTCCCTTGGAAGACCCCGGCTCCTTCATTGAGTATCGAAGAGACCACCTATTGCCTGCCCCTGGGCGCGGAAGCGCCCGTGGATCTGGCCGAACGTATCGAGCGGTTTCTGGCCGCCGAAGAGGTTTTCGCCATGCGACTGAAAAAAGGCCGACCCCAGCCGGTGGAGGTGCGTTGTGGTGTGGCAGACGTCCAGTGGCGCGACGGAGCGCTGTGGTTGCACCTGACCAGTGGCAGTCCGACCCTGCTGGCCGGTTATCTGCTTGATCTGCCGCCGGAAGAAACGGCGGTGCGGGGACTGCGCAAGACAGCGGTACGCCTGGTCGGTGATCTTCCCGGACCGCTCAACGGGGAAAGTCCTGCGCGCAACCTGTCTTCCATTCATTGCCTGTCAGGAGACGAGAGATTATGACCAAGGAGCTGGTCATCAACACTACGGCCCATGAGGCCCGGGTCGCCTTGCTGGAAAACGGTCACATCGCCGAGCTGTACATCGAACGGGTCCGGGAACGGGGCATCGTCGGCAATATTTACAAGGGCAAGGTGTTGCGGGTGCTTCCCGGCATGCAGGCTGCCTTTGTCGATATCGGTCTGGAAAAGGCGGCGTTTCTCTACGTCGCCGATGTCATCGATGAAGTTCAGGGGGTTGAGCGCTTTATCGAGGACGGCGCGCCGCCCGCGGAAGAAGGCAAGGACAGTACGCCCGTTCTGCCGCCGATTCAGGATCTGCTGCAGGAAGGCCAGGAAGTGCTGGTGCAGGTTTCCAAGGAACCCATCGGCACCAAGGGGGCGCGCATCACCGCGCATATTTCCATGCCGGGCCGACACCTGGTCTATATGCCGACGGTGGATCATGTCGGCATTTCCCGTCGCATCGAAGGCGATGAGGAACGGGAACGTCTGCGCACTCTGGTCGAAACCATGCGTCCGCCGGGGGCGGGGTTTATCGTCCGTACGGTTTCCGAGGGCAAGAACGAGGAGGCCCTGCGGACCGACATGGAGTTTCTGACCGGGCTGTGGAAGGATATCGTCAGTCTGCAACGCCATAACCCCGCGCCCTGCCTGATCTACTCGGACCTGGACGTGATCAGCAAGGTGTTGCGGGACATTCTCACCGAGGACGTTCGCCGCATCGTGGTCGATTCCCGCCGCGAGTACGGCAAGATCGTGCAGTTTATCGAAACCTTCATGCCTTCCCTGGAGTACAGCATTGAGTTGTATCAGAACCCGGAACCGGTATTTGACGCTCTCGGTCTCGAGGTGGAGATCGCCCGGGCACTGGGAACCCGGGTGTGGCTCAAGAGCGGCGGCTACATCATCATCGAGCAGACCGAGGCCCTGGCGGCCATCGATGTCAATACCGGTCGGTTTGTCGGCAAGCGCAATCTGGAGGATACCATCCTCAAGACCAACCTGGAGGCGGTGAAGGAAATCGCCTTTCAGCTGCGCCTGCGCAACATCGGCGGCCTGATCATCGTCGATTTCATCGACATGGAAAAAGAGGTGCACCGGGACAAGGTGTTTCAGGCTCTGGAAGAGGCGCTGCGTTCGGATCGGGCCAAAACCAACATTCTCAAGATCTCCGAACTGGGCCTGGTGGAGATGACCCGCAAGCGGGTTCGGGAAAATCTCGCTCGAACGCTCTGCGAAACCTGCCCTTATTGCGAAGGCAA
>PWVL01000035.1 GCA_003561875.1 Desulfuromonadales bacterium
CCGAATGCCTTGATGCGGTGTTTCCGGCGGTTCCCTATTGCGTGGATCTTATCGGCGGCCCCTATCTGGTGACCAACGAAGCCCGTCTGCGAGCGTTCCGGCCTGCCTCCGCCTCCGTTTCAAAGGGTTCCGGGGACGCTTGCTGAGAATCGCCGGGACTCTCCTGGGCGAAATTTAACTTTTTAACTTCTAAGCCGCTCTGCTGACCTGCGGGCTGGTGGTGCCCCTGTTTGATGTGGTGTTCAACCAGTTGCCCCTGTGGCTGGGAGAAACCGGCGGGGTCGCCTTGTGAGAGAGATTCGTTCTCTGATCGGAACCGTTTGATGACAACACACGCATTGTTCGCCTCCGCCCCCAAGGGGCTTGAGCCGCTGCTGGCCGATGAACTCCGGAGTCTGGGAGCGCTGGATGTGGCCGAGACCCGGGCCGGGGGCGGCTTTTCCGGTGACCTGGCCGTAGCTTACCGGGTCTGCCTGTGGTCGCGCCTGGCCAGCCGGGTGATTCTGGCCGTGGCCCGTTTTCCTGCCGGCACCGTCGAAGAGTTGTATGCCGCCGCCCTGAACCTGCCCTGGGAAGAGCATCTGTCCGCCGACGATACCCTGGCGGTTTCCTGTCAGTCGCTGCGGTCGCAGATCAGTCATTCCCGCTACGCCGCCCTCAAGGTCAAGGACGCCCTGGTCGACCGTTTTCGGCAGCGGTGCGGTCGGCGGCCGTCCGTTGATGCGGAACGGCCCGCAGTGCGAATCAACCTGCATCTGGACCGGGATCAGGCGACTCTGGGCATCGACCTGTCCGGGGACAGTCTGCACCGTCGCGGCTACCGGGTCGAGGCGGGACTGGCGCCGCTCAAGGAGAACCTGGCGGCGGCGATTCTGATTCGGGCCGGCTGGCCCGAAATGGCCGCCCGGGGCGGAAGTCTGCTGGATCCCGTGTGCGGTTCCGGGACGTTGCTCATTGAGGCGGCGCTGATGGCCGCCGATATCGCCCCGGGCCTGCAGCGTCCCTATTACGGTTTTGAAGGCTGGGCCGGTCATCGCCCGGAACTGTGGAAGGAGCTGCTGCTGGAAGCCCTGGAGCGGCGCAAGGCCGGCCTCGCCCGGTTGCCCCTCATCGCTGGTCGTGATCGGGATTCCAAAGCGGTGCGGGCCGCCCACCTGAACGCCGACCGGGCCGGCTTGGGGGGACAAATCCATTTTGCCACCGCCGATCTCGGCGATCTGCGCCCGCCGCCGGAGATGGCAAAGCGCCCCGGCCTGGTCATCGCCAACCCCCCTTACGGGGAGCGCCTTGGAGAACAGCAGGAGTTGGCGGCTCTCTACGGTGCCTTTGGCGACAACCTGCGGCGTCACTTTATCGGCTGGAAGGCGGCCCTGTTTACCGGCAATCCCGAACTGGCCAGGGAACTGGCAATCCGCGCCCGCCGTAAACATGCTTTTTTTAACGGCGCCCTGGCCTGTCAGCTGCTCCATTTCGATATCGAAGAGGCCTGCTTCTACGGTGCCGAGAAGCGCCGCGGTCCTGCCGCAGCGGTGGTGCCGAGCGACGGGGCGCGCATGTTCGCCAACCGGCTGGTGAAGAATCGCCGGCAGATCCGTCGCTGGGCGAAAAAGAATGGCATCAGCTGTTATCGGCTGTATGATGCCGACATGCCCGAGTACGCGGTGGCCGTGGATGTCTACGGTCCGTGGGTTCACGTCCAGGAATACCAGGCCCCCGATACGGTGGATCCGGTGATGGCCGCGAAACGCATCAGGGAGATTCGAAGCGTGCTTCCGGAGGCTCTGGAGGTGTCGGCCGAGCAGGTGTTCTACAAGGTGCGCAGCCGTCAGTCGGGCACCGCCCAGTACCGCAAGCTGCAGGAGCAGGGCCGGTTCCACGAAGTCGCTGAAGGCAACTGCCGTTTTCTGGTGAATTTTACCGATTATCTCGATACCGGACTGTTTCTTGATCACCGGCTGACCCGGCAGCGGTTGCAGGAATCGGCGGCCGGAAAGCGTTTTCTCAATCTCTTTGCCTATACGGGCACCGCTACCGTCCATGCCCTCAAGGGTGGAGCGGTTGCTTCCCTGACCGTCGATATGTCCCGTACCTATCTCGACTGGGCCCGGCGCAATCTGGAGCTGAACGGCTTTGCTGTCGGCGACCGGCATCAACTGCTGCAGGCCGACTGCCTGGAGTGGCTGGCACGGGCCGAAGGGAGTTTCGATCTGATTTTTCTGGACCCGCCAAGTTTTTCCAACTCGAAATCCATGAGCGGCACCCTGGATGTGCAGCGGGATCATGTGGCCCTGCTGCGGCAGGCGCTGCGGCTGCTGGCTGCCGGCGGGGAACTGATCTTTTCCAATAATCTGCGCACATTCAGACTCGACCGGACAGCCCTGGCCGATCTGGCGATTGAGGACCTGAGCGCCGCTACCCTGCCCAGGGATTTCGCGCGCAACCCGCGCATTCATAACTGCTGGAGTATTCGAGTTCCGGAGAAACAGGCGCTTCGCTAAGCTCGTGTCCATCCGGAAACCCCGGATGGGCACAGCGCAGTTTTCATATGGGAAACGAGCAATTTTTCGTTGTGGCAAGGAAATCAAAGGGTTGCGCGGAGGCGTACATCGGTACGCCGTACAAGCAAACCTGCAGATTGACGCCGCTACAGCGGAAAAGGGCCGTTTCCGGATGAAAACAAGCTCGGATGGAGTTGCGCCGGCAGGTTGTCGGAGGGGACTCTTTCAGAGTGCGGCGAAATGGTTGGCGAGAATCCGGCCGCCGATGCCGATGAGGATCAGGCCGCCGAGAATTTCCACGGGCTTGCCCCACAGGGTGCCGATGCGACGGCCCAACAGCATGCCGGCGACGGTGAGAAGTCCGGCCACCAGGCCGATGACGGCCGCGGGGACCCAGACCGACACTCCGAGCACGCCCAGGGAAAGGCCCACGGCCAGCGCGTCGATGCTGGTGGCCAGGGACAGAATGACCAGCGACAGGCCGCGGGTGGGATCTCCCGGGCCGCGCTGCTCCGGCTGTTGAAAGGCTTCGAAGATCATCTTGCCGCCGATGAAGGCGAGCAGGCCAAAGGCGATCCAGTGGTCAAAGGCGGCCAGGTGCTGGTGTATGGAGGTGCCGGCGAGCCAGCCGATCACCGGCATCAGGGCCTGGAACAGTCCGAAGTGGAAACCGAGGCGGAACAGATGACGGCCGGTGAGGGGGGAGACGGCCAGGCCGACGGCAAGAGAGACGGCAAAGGCATCCATGGCCAGGGCCAGAGCGATGCCGAGCAGGGTGATGAAGTCCATGAAATCGCCTCACAAAGTTGTTTTTTTCAGGCGGGGACCCAGTTTAGTGCGGGCAGGCTAAAAAGAAAAGGCTCTTTAGCCCGGAATCAAGCCTATTGGTTGTTTCTGCCCGCGGCCACCACAGGCGGCCACTAATACCTTGCCATGCTCGCGGGTTTTTGATAAAAGACGGGATCAACTTTTTTCAGGAGGGGTAGACTATGGGTCTGATGGCCGGAAAACGCGGTATCATTTTTGGCGTCGCCAATGACTTGAGCATTGCCTGGGGAATCGCCAGGCAGTTACGGGCGGCCGGGGCCACTCTGGCTTTTACCTATTTGAACGAGGCGCTGGAAAAGCGCGTGCGGCCGCTGGCCGAGAGCCTGGATGCGGAACTGATTCTGCCCTGCGACCTGTCCAGGGACGAGGATATCGAGGCAGTTTTCAAGACCGTGGGAGAGCAGTGGGGGGATATTGACTTCGTCGTTCATGCCGTTGCTTTTGCCAACCGCGAAGATCTGAAAAATCCCTTCAGCCATACCAGCCGCGCCGGCTTCACCCTGGCTCTGGATATCAGCGCCTACACCCTGGTAGCCGTGGCCCGTGCCGCAGCGCCGTTGATGAAAAACGGCGGCAGCATCGTCACCATGACCTATCTCGGTGCTCAGCGGGCCGTGCCCAGCTACAACGTCATGGGCGTGGCCAAAGCCGCTCTGGAAGCTTCCACCCGCTATCTGGCCGCCGAATTCGGCGAGCAGGGAATCCGGGTCAATGCCATTTCCGCCGGCCCCATCAGAACCCTGGCGGCTTCGGCCGTTGGTAATTTCAAGGAAAAACTGCGGATCATGGAGGAGCGGGCTCCCCTGCGGCGCACCGTCACTCAGGAAGAGGTGGGCAAGTCGGCCCTGTACCTGCTTTCCGATCTGGCCAGCGGCGTTACCGGCGAGGTTCATTTTGTCGACGGCGGTTTCAGCGTTGTGGTCGGCTGATCTGTTTGGATGCACATTCCGTTAAAGAGGGCCCCTGCGGGCCCTTTTTTTGTCAACCATGCGGAGTTCGAGTGATTCACGGCAACCTCAACGGCCTGAAAACCAGCCAGATCAAGGCTCTGGAGCGCATCTACCGGCGCCGGGTTGCGCCCGGGCAGGTGGTCAGCGGCGAGTTGGCCCGGTATCTCTCCGAGCTTTCCGCCGAGTTGCGTCGACAACTGGGGCTGATCATCGATCGGGGAGGTCTGGTCAAATACGTGATGGTGGGCGACGACCGGGAGATCGTGATTCCCGATCTGTCGGACTTTGCCCTGGGCCGCAGCGGTCTGCGGGGGCTGCGCTGCGTGCACACCCACCTGCGGCACGAGGCCCTGAGCCCCGATGACCTCACCGACCTCGCCCTGTTGCGCCTGGATCTTATGGTGGCCATCGAAGTGGGCGGGGAGGGCCTGCCGGGGCCGGTGCACTACGCCCATATTCTTCCCGCCAACCGCGAAAGTCAGTCCGTCGAGGTGCTGCGGGCGCCGTCCGTTTACGATCTGGATCTGGATCTGACCGTTTTTCTGCGGGCCCTCGAGGGGGAACTGGAGCAGAAGATGGCCGAGACCCACGATCTCTCCGACACGCGGGAAAAGGCGATACTGATCTCCGTCAGCCAGGAATCCCGGCGGGAAACGGATGACTCCCTGGACGAGCTGACGGAACTGGCCCGCACTGCCGATGTGCTGGTACTGGACCGTTTTATTCAGCGGCCCCGCCGGCTCAACCCCAAATACCTGATGGGGGAGGGCAAGGCCCGGGAGGTGGTGATCAGCGCCCTGCAACAGGGCGCCACGCTGCTGATTTTTGATCAGGATCTGGCGCCGGGCCAGGTGCGTTCCATCGCCGCCCTTACCGATCTCAAGGTCATCGACCGCAGCCAGCTGATTCTGGATATTTTTGCCCGCCGCGCCCATACCCGGGACGGCAAGGTGCAGGTGGAACTGGCCCAGTTGAAGTACATTCTGCCCCGCCTCACCGGCCGCGGGGTGGCCCTTTCCCGACTGATGGGGGGGATTGGCGGGCGGGGACCCGGGGAGACTCAGCTGGAAATTGACCGGCGCCGGATTCGGGACCGCATAAGTCGTCTGGAACGGGAACTGCAGAGCCTTTCCAAGGGGCGTCTGCAGCGCCGCAGGCGCCGGGTCAAGGCCGGGGTGCCGATCATCTCCATCGTCGGCTATACCAACGCCGGAAAATCGACTCTGCTCAACGCCCTGACCCAAAGCCAGGTTCTGACCGAAGATCTGCTTTTTGCTACCCTGGACACGGCCACGCGGCGGCTGCGTTTTCCGCAAGAGCGGGAGGTAATCATCACCGATACCGTGGGTTTTATTCGCAAATTGCCGCCCAGTCTGCTTGGTGCCTTCAAGGCCACCCTGGAAGAGATGGAGGACGCCGACCTGCTGCTGCACCTGGTGGATGCCGGCAACCCCCGTTTTGAAGAGCAGATCGCAGCGGTGGAACGAATTTTGATGGAGTTGGAACTGCAGCGGATTCCCCGCCTGCTGGTGTTCAATAAAATCGACCTTTTGCCTTCGGCGGAGGCGGCCGCCTTGTGCCGCCGTTTTGCGGCGCTGCCCGTCTCGGCCCTGGATCGAAGAACTTTTGAACCGCTGATGAAGGCCATGGAGGAGCGGTGCTGGCCCGAGGCAGGAGACCCTGCCGATGAGACCCGGGACGGGAGCGGCCCCAACGACGGGCCGGATGAAGCTGTTGCCGGTGAGTAAGGCCTTGTGACCAGGGCCGGAGAGAGGCGACCCGGGCCACAGAGGCCCTGCAATATGTACTGATATGGAGAGCGTGGCGAAGGTCCGTAATGGCCTGCGCCGAGGAAGAGGATCCCGCAGGGACCTTTTCAGCATTCTGTGGTTGAGGAGGGAGTGATGGACCGAATCTGTTTTTCGGCCCTGCTGTTGTGGCTGCCGGCCCTGCTGGTATGTGGGTGTACCCTGGACGAGATGCGCCGCCCCGCGGACCTCGGTAAGATCAGGACCGAAAGGCCGCCGGTGCTGGCCGGTGATGACTCCGTGGAACCCGCAACAGAACCCGTGCTGCACCCATCGGATAAACATCCGGAAGGGGTGGCCGATGCCGGCTTCACGGACGCTCTGGACAGGGAGACCCTGGAGGATCTGGCATTGCTGAAGGCAGCCGATGCGGCGGTTCCGGAAGATCATGGCGAGACGATTTCCGAGGAGGATCCCCGTTTCGACCTGCCCATGGTGGATAACGCCAAGGTTCGCCATTACATCGATTACTACAGCGGTCCCGGGCGGTTCGGCTTCCGCCGCTGGCTGCAGCGTTCCGAGCGTTATCTGCCCCTGATGCGCGAGATCTTCGCCGAAGAAGGCCTGCCTCTTGATCTGACCTATCTGGCCATGATCGAATCGGGCTTTAATCCCCGCGCCGTCAGTCATGCCGGCGCCGTCGGCCCCTGGCAGTTCATGGAAGCCACAGGGCAGGTCTACGGTTTGAACAATGACTGGTGGATGGACGAGCGGCGCGACTTTGTCAAGTCCACCCGGGCCGCCGCTACCTATCTGAGAGAACTGCATCAGCGTTTTGACGGCGACTGGTATCTGGCCGCCGCCGCATACAACGCCGGAGGCGGGCGGGTCAATCGGGCCATTCGTGCTGCCGGCAGCCGGGATTTCTGGGAAATTTCCCGAGGTGGTCATCTGCCGGCAGAGACCCGCAACTACCTGCCCAAGTTGCTGGCCGTACTGCACATCGCCAAGGACCCCCAGAACTACGGATTCGACGATCTGGAGTACAAGGAGCCGTTGCGCTTCGATGTTTTCAGGCTGCCCGGCACCACCGATCTGTCCCTGATTGCCGAGTTGTGCGGGGTCTCCTATGAAGAGGTCGTGGCCCTCAATCCGGAATTGAAGCGCTGGAGCACTCCGCCCGGTACCACCGGTTACAAGGTGCGTCTGCCTGCCGGAAAGGCCGAGACCTTTGCCCGTGGTTATGCCGCGGTTCCCCCGGATCGACGGGCCAACTTTCTGCATCACCGGATTGTGCCGGGGGATACCCTGATTGGTATCGCCAACCGCTACGGGATTCGTACCCAGGACATTGTCAGTCTTAACCAGATACGGAATCCCCGGGCTCTGCGGGTCGGCCGCGACCTGATACTGCCTCTGCGCAGCGACCTGACCCTGCCCGTCGCCGCTCTGGGCGACGATTACGACCGTCCACGGCAACAGAGCTATCGGGTCCGAAGCGGAGACAGCCTGTGGACCATCGCCCGGCGTTTCGACCTGACCGTAAAACAGCTCTGCGCCCTTAACGGGCTGAACGAAAAGGATATTCTGCGCCCGGGTCGGGTGCTGAGGGTGGCCGGCCCGGCGGTGGCTTCCGACAGCGGTCGTCGGCAGCTGGTATACCAGGTGCGCCCCGGCGACACCCTGTGGGCCATCGGCCGCCGCTACAATGTGCGGACCGACGACATCATTCGCTGGAACCGCCTGGCGCGTAATGCGGTTCTGCGTCCCGGGGATCGTCTGACTCTGCTGGTCAAGCCGGGCCGCCAGGGCTGAGGTGGCTGCCGAAGGGTTGTGATTCGTCACCCAGGGGTTTTTTATGTTTTTATCCAAGGAGCACTCTCGCCGTCCAGTTGCAGGCCGTGGTTGAAACCTGCTTGCGAGATGGGGGAATTGCTTTGATGCATCCCTGTCATTTCCGGGCATCGTCCACGCATCGCCCGCCATAGAAAGGAACCTCTTCCATGATAAACCTCGGCATTTCGATGCTGGCCTATGCCCTGCTCTTTCTTGTCCTGCAATGGGTCACCAATCTTGCGCCCCTCTATCTGGCTTTGATTTCCCTGCTCGCTTTCGGCGGCGCTTTTTTTCTGCTCAGCCGCCGCACCTCCGCCCGCCTGGCGGCCATTATGGAGGAGGTGCAGCGGGACATGCAGGCCGGCCGGACGGAAATGGCGGTGAAGACCCTGCAGGCCGCTCGTGCGCTGGGAAAATGGCAGTTTTTGGTCACCTCCCAGATCGAGGCCCAGATCGGCTGCATCCTCTACATCAAACGGGAATTCAACCAGGCCTTTGAGTACTTGCGCAAGGGTTTCAGTCGCCACTGGGTGGCCATGGCCATGCTCGCGATCTGTTATATGAAGCGGAACAAGCCCGAGCAGATGAAGACGGCTTTTGAAAAGGCCGTGGCCTCCACCAAAAACGAGTCGCTGCCCTGGTCCCTGTACGCTTATTGCCTGGACAAGCTCGGAGAGCGCGCCAAAGCCATTGCGATACTTGAAAAGGCCATCAAGAAAGGGGCGGCCGACGATACGCTGCTGGCCAACCTGGAGGCCCTGCAGGAAGGTCGCAAGATGAAGATGAAGGCTTACGGCGAATTCTGGTACCAGTTTCACCTGGAGAAACAGGGCGCCCTGATCCGCCAGCAGACCAAGGCCATGCAGGGCCGCAGGAAAATCGTGAGGCGCTGAAGGTGGGCCGCAGAAAAAATAAGTCGAACGGCGCAGGCGGCAGATTTGCGAGCCATGCTTTCAAGGGTTTGAAAGGCATGGCCGTGGCCGCCACGGAGCCCGCTGCCGCGGTTAAAAAGGCGGCGCCGTCCCCGGCGGTAAAAATGTCCGAAGAGGATCTGGGCTTGTTTCAGCGGGAAATGGATCTGCTCGGAGTGCGGGAGCGTTTTGACGGGGAGGAAGCCGCCAGGCCGCTCCGGCATTCCGCCCCCGAGGCGGTAGAGGACGGTCCGCCCGCCGCAGAGCTGGACGACGAGGCCTTGTTCCTGGCGTCCCTGGGGCAGATGGACAGCGTCTTCCGTGACGAGATCCCTTCGCCGGAGGAAGCGGCGGCGACTCCCCGCCGGATGCGCCAGCTGCGTCAGGGACACCGGTCTCCCGAAGCCCGTCTCGACCTGCACGGGCTGACCCGCCTGGAAGCCCGGGACAAGGTGCGTTTTTTTCTGGAAAATGCGGTCCATGCCGGAAAGAAGACGGTGCTGCTCATCACCGGTCGCGGCAAGGGCTCGGCGGAGGGGCCGGTACTGCGGGAATTCGTGGAGCGCTATCTGTCCGGAGAGGCTACGGCCTGGGTGGTGGAATGGGGAAGGGCTCCGGCACGCTACGGAGGTGAAGGGGCGCTGGTGGCGTTTCTGCGGGGGCCACGCAGCTCCCGTTAGACCGGTTCCAGACCCTGGAGCGGTTCGCGTGGGAAGATAATACAGCGACAGACGGCCGAAGCCCTGAAGGGCTTCGGCCGTCTGTCCGTGGGCTATTCAGAATGGGCTTCTTTGTGGTTCTGCGCTTTTTCGGGGAGTGTTCTGGAGG
Source organism: Desulfuromonadales bacterium (assembly GCA_003561875.1). Taxonomy (GTDB): domain Bacteria; phylum Desulfobacterota; class Desulfuromonadia; order Desulfuromonadales; family Syntrophotaleaceae; genus SLLR01. Next base: position 9,600 of record PWVL01000035.1, read on the forward strand.
CCGTGTCTGCCGCGGCCTCGGCTGTCTCTTCCGCCCCTTCAGGCGTCGCGGTTTTTTTTACGGTTCGTCTGCGGCGCACCGGTTTGGCGGGGCTTTCGCTCTCCCTGGGTGCCTTGGCGGATTCTCCCTCGGTTCCTGCTGTTTTCCCGGCGGCGCTTGCCGCAACGGTCTGCGGCGTATCCGCCTGCGGGGGTTTTTTTGCCGCCGGCTTGCGGGTTCGCCTGCGTTTGGGTTTTCCCGCGCCCGGTTCCCCGCCGCCGGTGGTGGCCGGCGAATCGGCGACGGTCGCCTCTTCGGTCTTTTCCGGCGCCACCGGTTGCCGCCCGGTTACCGATTCGGCGGCTTCCCGGGGCTGTTGCGCCTGTTCGGTTGGCGCCGCCGGTTTTCTTGCCGCTGCCGGCTTGCGACGCGCCGGTTTGCGCTTTTCGCCTGAAGCTTCGATGGTTTTTTCCGCAGCGGGCCGGACTGCAGTCTGGTCCGTCGCCACAGGGGTCTTGTGCGGTTGTTCATCCTGATCCGCGGCCGGAGGAATGGATCCGGTGGCCGGCGTTGCCGATGTCGCCTGCGGCACATTCGGGGGACTTGCCGCCGTTTCCCCGGCAGCAGCTTCGGCAATGGGCGCCGCGGGACCCGGCTGGCCGGTCACGGCTCCGTCGTCGACAGGGCTTGTTGGCTCGTCGCTGCGGGATTCGGAAGTTTTGCGCCGCCTCCGCGGCCGGCGCCGCTTGCGGCCGTTAACGGCCTCGGGGATAGGGGCAACCGAAGCGGCTTCCCCGTCGGCGGCGTCTGCCGTCTGCTGTTCGGCGGCGTCCGCAGTGTCACCCTCGGCGGCGGCCGGAAGCGCGCGGACCGTTGAGGCGTCGACATAGTTTTCCGCGACCTTCGATTCCTCCTTTTCCCGGCGAATGAATTCCAGCTCCATCTGATCGCTGGTGAAATGAGGGACGCCGTGAATAATAATGGCAGCGTCATACTGTTGTTCCAGGCGGAGCAGGTCGGCCCGTTTGTTGTTGAGCAGATAGGCGGCGACCTCCAGGGGAACTTGCCCCTCCACCCGGCCGATCTGCCCTTTGGCCATACCGGCGCACAGCCGCCGGACAAAATTGAGAGCCTGGGATTCGGGGCTGCGCACCCTGCCGCTGCCCTCGCAGTGAGGGCAGGTCAGGTAGGACGCTTCGGCGAGTGTCGATTTGATGCGCTGGCGGCTCATCTCCAGCAATCCGAACTGACTCATGCGGCCCACGGAAACCCGAGCCTTGTCGTGCTTGAGGGCGTCCTTGAGACGTTTTTCCACTTCGTGAACGTGCTTGCGGTCCCGCATATCGATGAAGTCGATGACAATCAGACCCCCCAGATCCCGCAGGCGCAGCTGGCGGGCCACTTCGGCGGCGGCCTCCATGTTGCTCTTGAAGGCGGTGGCTTCAACGCCTTTTTCGCTGGCCATCTTTCCCGAGTTGACGTCGATGGCCACCAGGGCTTCGGTGGGGTCGATGACGATGGAGCCCCCCGAGGGAAGGGGAACCTTGCTGCGGGAGAGAACCTTGATCTGCTCTTCCAGCTGGTAACGGGAGAAGATGGGTCGCCGTTCCTGATGCAGTTTGACCAACTGGGCGTATTCGGGCATGACTTCCTGAAAAAACTCTTTGCCTTCCTGGGCCGCCTTCGGGTCGTCCACCAGCACTTCGTCAATGTCCGGACTGAAATAGTCCCGAATCGAGCGGATTACCAGATTGGATTCTTTGTAGACCAGGGCCGGCGCCTTGACCTTCTCGCCCAGTTCGCGAATTTTTTCGTAGACCCGCATCAGGTAGTCCACGTCCCGCCGCAGTTCGGATTTCTTCTGGCCAATGCCGGCGGTGCGGACGATGTAGCCGATGTTGTCCGGCAGGTCCATGGAGTGCATGATTTCCTTGAGTTTCTTGCGCACCGAATCCTGCTCGATTTTGCGGGAGATGCCCTTGGAGTCGCTTTCCGGCATCAGCACCATGTAACGACCGGGAAGTGACAGGTAGGTGGTCAGAGCCGCACCCTTGGTGCCCCGTTCTTCCTTGACCACCTGGACAAGCAACTCCTGGCCGCGACGCAACATGTCGTTGATGCGCGGCCGGCTGCGCGATTCGCCGTCCCCGTTCTTGTACAGGGAGGGATGAACCTCGCCGATCTGCAGAAATCCGGGACGCTCACCGCCGTAATCGACAAAGGCGGCCTGCAGTCCGCTTTCCACCCGAACCACCACCGCTTTGTAAATGTTGCCCCTGGTCTGTAGCTTGCCAGTGATTTCGATGTCGAGTTCGCTCAGTATTCCGTCTTCGACAATGGCCACCCGGTGTTCTTCCGGATGGGTGGCGTTAATCAGCATCTTCTTGCTCATGTTAATCCTCTCGACCGCTCCCACGGGGGCGGCCTTTAAAATGAAATGCGGTCAGGTCTGGGCCTGCCGTTGCGCCCGGGGTCCGGTTCACGGGGACTCGCCAACCAGGGGCGGCCCTTCGGGACGGACCCGTACGGGAAAAAATGATCGTGGCGACGGCGTCGGCAGAACTCTCTGCCGGCGCGGCACGGCACGGCTCCGGGTCTCGCCGGGTGGGGTGTGCGGCGCGAACCCCGGAAAGCGCCGGGGGTTTTGCGGGACCACAGCTGATAAAATCGGGCACCGGGGTGAAGCCGGCTCAAAAACAGGTTGTCTGTTTCGTGCGGGCTGAAGAGAGGTGCCGAAAAGACCTCGCGGTCCGGATTCCCGACCGAGATTCAGCGGGAATCTAAAATAAAACTATCTGC
>PWVL01000092.1 GCA_003561875.1 Desulfuromonadales bacterium
ATTCCATCATGAGAGCGAAAAACGGATGATCTTCTGGTTGCATACAAACCCATCCGCCAGAAGCTTCTCCGATAGCCACCAAAATTTCGAGGTCGTCACAGTCTTGAGGCAGTGACGGGCCGGGATCGGGTTCAATCAGCGCCATTTCGGAAATGATCTTATCCACACTCCAGGTTACGGCATCGCCGGATTCTGCGTCGTCGTCGATCTCCGAGAAAGGCAGAGTGGCGTTACCGTCACCGTCGTCGATAATGAGCGGGATGGTGCCGATGCTAGTGCCGGTATCCACCGCCGCGGCAGTGCCCCGCGCGGCCCGCGACCCATCAGCCAGCAGAAAATCACCGGAACCGGAAAACAGCGCCGCAACGTCCAGCGCCGTGGCGTCGCCCAGGTCGTCACCGTCAACGGAGGGCGGCGAGATCCAGGAGCGCACGCCGGCCGTTGTTGACGACAGGACATACCCGTCTACCGACGGGTTGTCCAGCCAGGGCTCATAGCCGAGCAAGGCTTGCATCGCGGCAAAATCAGCAGCGGAAATCAGGCTTAACCCGTCTGCGCTGAAACTGTTCACCACACCGTAAAGCTCGGTGAAATTTTCGTTGATCTTTGTGCGGATGGTGCCCATCAGTTCGCCGTCGTACAGGATCTGTTGTGCGGCGCATACTGGCGACACAAGCAGAAAGATGAGGGCCAGTAGCCATAATGTCTTCTTCATCGGGTCAATCCTCCCATGTGTCCGTGTCGTTCCAGGTTTGTGAGTCGTCCCATACGTTGGTCCCGGAAACGACTTCGGTAAAGGTCGGTAGATACAGAACAGCGACCGTTGCGGGAGTCAACCGGGCTTCTTCTATGGTTCGAATAGGTCCGCCACCTGCTCCTGATTCAGTCCAGGTTGCTGCGTCGTCCCACGTTGCGGCATCGTCCCAGGTTTCGGTTGGCTCACCGTCCCAATTCGTCAGGATTTGCCCGCCGAAAAAGCCGGGCCGCCCGACATCGAGCTGCCAAAACGCCAAGCGAACAATCGTCGTGATGTCCTCCGGTTTGCATAGCAGGTCACATTGCCAGGCGCCCTGATCCATTGCGTCAATATGTGTGGCGTTGGCGCTCAATTCGATCAATCCCGGGCGATCTGAAGGCACCGTTACGGAAAACAACAGGCCAGCAGCCGGGTCATCCACACGTCGTTTCGCTCCCGCACGAAATTCCCAACTGGTGACATTAATAGGCGTCCCGGTCTTTTCCGACAGCAGCAGCAAGCGAAACCGAAGATTGTGGCCGTATGGCGCATCGATTGTATTCAAGCGAAACATCATGGCCCTTTCTGTGGCTCAGTTGCCACCTTGCCCGTCTCTTTGGCGCCCATAGCCTGAATAAACCCTTGCAGATACGCGGCACTTTTCGCCAAACTGCCGGCTTCGGTTTCTTTGGCGTGAGCACGGTGCAATATGAACGTCAACAGGGCATTGGCATATTCGTCAGGGATAAAAATATCGCTGTTCGGCTGGCCGGTAGCTGTCCCATCCAAAGAAGAGACGGTACTGTCGTCCGGCAGAACACCAAAAACCACTTCGACCTGCCCGGTTCCTGTCGGAGGCTGCGGAGGAAAGACGTAAAATTCCCGAGGATTACGCCGGTCGTAGCAATAATGCAGCACTTCCGCTTTGGGGGTGACGTTATGCCACTCAGGAAGCACCACATCCAAGATGGTCTTGTCAATAGGAGTGATAGCGCGGCCCGGGTCCGTACCGGTCGTGCCCATATTGCGCACAACATCCACTAGAACCATCACGTCCGCAGGGGGTGACTGCCGTGTTCCGGCAGACAAGACAAGTACGTCCGTTTCGGTGCAGGCGTGAGGGAGATACTTGGCAATCTCTCGCTTGCCATCGTTGAGATAGCGTAGCAATTCCACGTCAGGCCAATGCACTCCCGTTTCATCGAGAAGCTGTGTTTTCGCTGTATCCATGACGTAACGTGCCGTGATAGCCATAAATCCTCTCAGTAATAAAGGCTTCTCGTCCGACGACGGCCGCCTTTGCGGTGCGTCAAAACAGCGTCAATGCGAGCGGCAACCATCTCCCGGATATTGTCCTCAACACCCGCCAGAACTCCCGGCGCCAGATCCCGATAAACGTCGTCAAACAGACCGGCAAACGGCAACGGTTCGGCCAAATACTTCACCTTGGGCTGCTTATGCCAGAAGCGTAAAGTCAGCTTGCAGCCGTCTTTGCAGGCGGGAAAGATGCGCAACAGCCGCCCTTCGAGTTTGTAGGCTTCCGGTTGCTGTCCTGCTTCAAGGGTTTGGTAATATCCACGGTTTTCGCTGGATACATGCCCGAGAGAACGACCGTCTTCCCGTTCGGGATGAGCAGAGAGACCCTGAAAGCCCGCAGGAAGAACACTTTCGCGCTCGTCCGGAGCGAACCAGATTTGGTTTGTGCGGCGGACAATATCGCTTTGCCGATTCAATAAGGCCGCAAACAGCATGTCCGTGATGGTGTCGGTAGCCTGGTAGATGGTCGTCCCGGTCAGCGTCTCGGGTTGCAGTTTCGGCAGAGTTTGTGTCAGCAGATCATAAACGGTCATGGGTCCATATCCTTTGAATCGGTCGTCCATGTCACGTTACAGGCGGAACAGAAAAGCACCAGATCGGGACCATGGCCGGAAGCTTTCAGCCTTTCATCGCACAACAGAAGTTGCTTAAAAGGCCCTGAACCCTTCAGTCGTTTTTGTGGGCATCGCTGCATTCCATCTCCCTGAGCATCAGTTCTAAAACCGCCAGGTTGCCCCAGGCCCGGTGTGCTGCGTGAAGCAATCCCGATCCCTTATCGAAGACTTCCCCCTTGGCCTCTTCCAGATCGTGCCGCAGGCGGGCATGTTGGTAGCGTGATAAGGCATCGGCTATGGTGTCCCAAGTGTCCCATCCGTGATTTCGAGCGCCATGCTCATTGACTCGTGAAACAGCTTCCAGTGCGCGAGGGAAATATCGAAGGACCGAATGCACACAAGGCTTACCAGCATCAAACTTGGCTCCATGTCCTCGACCTGGAACAATATCGCCTCCATCCAGTTCCTCCAGAACGAAATGCTCCATTACTGTCCCCCGAGTTTTTTCACGCGATACGCCACCCAGGATTTGCTTCGGCCAAGTTTCTCAGCAATTTGCGCATAACTCAGGCCCTGCTTCAGTAACGACTCAATAGGCTCTGTATCGTCATTGCGCAAATTTGCGCATTGGTCGGGCGCCGGGTCCGGACTGGCTGTTGGTGTGGGTCCGGTATAAGGGCGATACAGCCCGGTAGCGATCATCTGTTGCGCATGGCTGTCATTCGTCACGTCACACACATAATTGCCGCCGCAGTCGTCACGGTTTCGGAAGGTATAGTCAAACCTGTCGATGGTCAGGTGTGTCGGCCCTTCACGCTTGATAAGACATTCAATCCACATAAGTCCTCCAGAACTTTAAGGGGCGGGCGCGTACCCGCCCCTTAGCTTCAACATACGTTTAATTTCTGATTACACCGGGACCGACATGACTTTCAGCCGCATCGTACCGGCGGCTTCGGTTGCCGCCACGGTAGTGACTTTGACGCCGATAATCCGATCCGCAGTCGTTGCGCCCAGTTGTAGGCCGTTCAGAACAGCCGCCCTTGCCACACCACCGGTCTGCGCAACGTCCGAGTCGGTAATGAAGTTGGTCGTTGCCACCAGGTCGTCAGCATCCGCATTGACCACACCGATACTGACCTCAATGGCCGGAGTACCGTGCGTATCGAGGTCGGTCGTCTCAAAAATCACGTCGATAGGTTTATGGCCTGCCGGCAGATACGCCAACTGCACAATATCGTCAGCAGCCAGGGTATCGGGGACGGCACAGGCACCGTCATTGCAGACCACAACTCCGGCCTGTCCGCCGGTAATCGCAGGCTGCCCTTCCGTAATATGCACTGCGGTAAAAGTTGCCATGTTTCATCTCCTTTTGCCGCCCCGGTAACGACCGGGGCGACGGTTAGATAGTTGCTCTTGCTTAGGTGCGCAACTTAGCCCGCATTACGACGGAGCCAGTGCGTAGGTATCGAGGGCATAAACACCAAAATCCAGCCCGTTGAAGGTTGACTTCTTGAAGCCCCAGATACACGACGTTGAAATGATGATTTCATTGTCGTTATCTTCGGTGCCTTCGTACCAGTCAAAGCGCAGACCGACGCCACCTTTCGAGCCAAACGCCACAGCCCCTGCCTGCCGGCCGAGGAACAGAGCCCGCGCAGCCGGAAGTACCGGGGGAGTCGCATTACCGTAATCGTTAAACCGGATAATGCCTTCTTCTTCTTGCAGGACCACGTTGTTGTACATGCCCAGCCCGCCTTTAAAGATCGGGTTGTTCCGACCTTCAGCAGCAGCAGCAGCTTTTTGCAGATCCAGCCAATGCCCGGCGCCTGTATTGGTCCGCAGGTTGGTCGCTTGCTGTGGGTTCATCATGAGAACGAAGTGCTTCTCGCCGTTAATCATGATGGGCTGCATTTTGGGCACTTCCTGCGTTCCGCCACCCATGAGCTTGACAGACGTCACCACAGCGTCAATATCGGCCAACTGCATGGTATTACCGGAGGTCAAAGTCGCTTTGGTCGTTGCGCCTGCATACCGGATGTGATGGGTGTCGGGAGCCGTCAGGGAGTTGTTGGCCCGACCGGTCCAGGTGCTGGGATACACCAGGTCGTTGTTGACGCCCCGAGCGCCGGACAGATACATGAAAATACACTCGGAGAATGCCCGAGCCCACCATTCCGACATCCGCGCCTTGGCGACTTTGCGCATGGAATGCAGGGTCCGCTTGCGGGTCATGCGCCCACCACCGTTCACGCCACCGCGCATCTGGTCGATATAGACCGCATCGGTGTAGAACTTCAGGGCTTCTTCCGTCCCGCGCTGCTTGTTGTCCCCTTCAATCGGGGCCTGCTTGAGTTGGACGCTCAAGTCGTAAGTGATCTGTTCGCCTGCATCATTTTGCAGTTCGTCCAGTTGCACGATAGGTGCTTGTGCTTCTTCGCCTTTGCCAATGTACTTGCGGTTCCAGGGGTTTTGACGGGCGACATCGACGGCGAGCATTCCAGAGTAACGCTTGACCGCCTTGGGGTCGCCCAATCCAACAATCGTTCTTGCCATAATGGGCCTCCATTGTTGCGGCACTCCTGCGCCTTTGTTGTGTTATGGGCCGTCCACGCCCGACTTGTCCTTCTTGTCATCTCTTACGACACGCACATTCTCGTTTGCGGTGATCTGCATACGCGCTTTGCGGCCGGTTTTGTCGGTCAAGCGGATATGCGCTTCTCCGACATGCACTGCCTGACCGACATCTAAATCAATAAACAACCGTTTCTTGGACATTTACCGTCCCGCCAGAAAGCGTTCCTGTTGTTCGGGTGTGAGTTTCTCAATCGCATCTTCCAAAGCCGCACCGTTGAGTTTGTCCAGGTGAGAAAACTCGCTGGTATTGGCCCGAGGATTCTCCACAGCCGCCGCCGGTACGTCGCCCAAATTCGGCGCATCGTCCACTTTGGCCTTGGGTTTTTTCGGCTTACCCGGCTCAGGCGCTCCAAACGCCTTTTCGACGTTCCTTTTCGCCTTGGACAGAATCTGCTGATGCGTCAGACCGTCAATTTCGGCCGGGATATTCGCCAGCCGTCGCACTTCGCCGTCTAAAGCAGCAAATTTGACCGGGTTGCCCTTGGGTCCGTATTCCTTATTGTCTTCTGCCGAAAGAAAGCGGTTGACTGCCGAGATCCATTTTGCGTTCTCGACCTCCTGAAGCCGCTCCCGATAGTCCAGGGCTTTGACGGTATCGGCCTGTTCGTCATATTCCGCTTGCGAAATCTCTCCGTCCGACAACTGATCCCGCAACGCCCGCAGTTTTTCCTTGGCCGGATCGGAGTATTCATAGGGATTGACAGGCCGCTCTTCGGTCGATTCCTGAGCAGGCGGTTCTTCTGCCGGCTCTTCCTCGACTTCTTCTTCGACCTCTTCTTCGGGTTCTTCCTCGACTTCTTCCTCCGGCTCTTCCGATTCTTCCTCCGGTTCTTCCGGCTCTTCTTCCGGTTCGTCTTCCGGGTCTTCCTCGGGTTCCTCGTCGGTTTCTTCTTCTACGTCCACCGTGTTGGCAACTGCGGTCAGCTCATCAGGGTCCACTTCGGCCTCAATCGCCTCCCGCTCTTCGTCCGTCAATGCCGCCAATTCTTCCTCGCTGTATCCGTGAGTCATTCCTCTACTCCTTGTTGGGGTTGTTGTTGTGGCACGCCACGCGCACCGTCTTCCATCACCTCGTCCGCCATGTCGCCCAACCCGGGAGCTGAATGAAGTGTTGCGGAAATCTCCAGGCTTTTCGCCATGGCTTCCAATTTCTCTTTCAGCGCCTTGATCGTCGTCAGATCGCCCTTGGCGGCCATTTCCTTGGCCCGGCCTTCCATGGCGGTCAATTCGGCCATAGTCCGGCGCATTTCGAGTTCAGCCTGCTGCTGTGCCTGCTGTTGTGCCGCTTCGCGCTCTTCGTCACTCAAATCCTCGTCCGGCGGCTGCTGCCCGGTAATCTTGCGAATACGCGAGACAACTTCGTCACGCAGCGGAATATCGGCCATTTCCAGGGCAATATCGAGCAATGCTAGTCCCGCCTGTCCCATGCCACCATTCGCCAGGGCGGTAATCAACTCCATCAACGTGTTGTGCATCGCCTGTTTGACGCTGGCCTGATAAGCCTGCTCGTCAATCATGAAATCGGCTTTGGCTTCGGTAATCGGGTTGACAATCTGCCCGTTTTCGTCCTGTTCGTTAATCTCCATGAACTCGGGAGTGCCACGTTCATTCAAAATGCGGAATTTCTTCGGCTCGTCGTAATACTGCTCGATCAAACTCACCTGCTTTTCACCGGATACCTGCCGCGCCAGCCGCAAATTATCAAACAGGCCCAGGGTAGAAATCGCTCCCTGTTCCTGTCGTCGCTCAATCGCCGCACCCGATATGGCGTTGGTCCGGCGTCCCATCAGCTCATCGGTAACGCCAGAGACTTCCGAAATGTACTCCGCGTCCTGCGCCATCAGACCAACATATTGGTCCGCCAGGCCGCGATCTTTCCGGAACTCCAGCATTTTCCCGACCTTCTTGATAACAATGCCGTCAGGTCGGGAGGATTCTTCGGCCAGTTCGTCAACATCATCCACTGCGCCTTCGTCCATGACGATCTGATTCGATGCCAGTAGGAATTGCGCTTTACTCCGGCATTTGTTCAGATCGCTTTGCGGATCACGCAGGTTTCGCACTTCACCGTAAGGCGAATTGTCCCGTTTCTTGCGATAACCCCAGACCGGCGTCATGGGAAAGCGGTTATGCCAGAACGCGCAAGGACCTTCATACAGCAACGTCCCGTCCATAGCCTTTTCTGCTTCCATGCCCGCTGGAGCCGTGAAAATCATCTTGTGCAGCACCATCATCAGCCGCTTTCCGACAATCGGCGCCAGGCCGTTCTGAACAGCCCACACCAGCACCGGGTCCTGCTTGTTGAACCAGCAGCCACGCCACGGGCCTTCTCCGCCCAACACTTCGACTTCTGTCAGCTGCTTATACCAGCACTCCACCAAACGAACCCGCATGCGATGGCTGAACTCGTCTCCACCGATGTTGTCGATATAAGCGACATGCGTTTCACCCGAACGCCGAAGGTCGTCATCGTCCATTCCGGTCATGTGCGCTTGATCTTCTGAAGCCCGACGCAGTTCATGTTCAAAATCCGGAAACAACTTTTGCGCAATATCCAAATCAATGGACTTCGACCGGAACAAATACCGCGCATCGCTGTAGTCCGGCTCGACACTCAAATGGTCGTAATGCACATTCCGCCAGTTCTCATAGCGCACCAGGATCTTCTCAGCCATCGGGTCCGGATTGATGCCTTCCTCTACCCAGCCGACACCCGCCGTGGCTGCATCGTCAAAAGCACGCGACCAGACCGACCGCTGCCGGTTAGCGTCATGGACATACTTCATCAGCCGGGTTTTGCTCTCCGCTGCATCGTGGTCCTCTTTGCCGCGAGGAACCACCCGAAAATCCACCCGGGCCTGCTTCTCGGTCCCGACAATCCACGCCATAGCCGGCTTGATTTTGTTAAACACCAACGGAGCCTGACCGCGATCTCTCAATGTCGAGACTTCTTCCGGCGTCCATTGATCGCCGTCACGAAAATCCTGATCTATGGCCATTTCCACGCGATTGTCGGCCTGGTAGTCCCGTTCGTCGATATAACGACACAGCATCTGCTTGAACCGCTTCTGCACCTCTCGGTCTTTCAGGTTGCCGGATTGCTTGCGCGGCTTTCCCGGTGCTCGGGCTTGCGCCTCGGCTTTGTCGTCTACCCATGGCTGATGGGCTTTGACAGTGCGCAGGTTTTCCATGCCAGCTTCGTTCATGGGACGCCTCAATCCAAAAGATCGTGCTCGAATATCTTGCCGTTACAGTTGACCGTGACCTGGCCAACGACCTTTTTCTCGCGAGCTGGAACGACATAATCCACCAGGGCGTCCAAATGGTCCTGAATGAACATGGCTAGTTGCGCCAGGGTCGCCGGATCGGTCGGATATTCCAGGGCTTGGGCGATATTGATGCACTGCTGCATACAATCGTATTGCTCGGCCCGGGTTTCCGGTTCGTCGTATTTGTAGGCGCTCTCTAGCGGAATCACCGCAGAACGACCAAGACGCCCAGGCCGATACAGAAACAGCGCCGGCTGCTCTTTGCTCGGCTTGTCCGGATCCAGGGCGACGGACGTGATTTGTACCGCCAGGTCTCCAATCTGCCGAATACCAATTCCAATCATAGTGATAGCAACTCCGTAGAGGTTTCTCGCGGGTAGTCCTGATGGCTTTGTGTGTGCCCGCTGGCTGTTACCCGCGAACCAACAGCCAATTCAGCAATCAAAATGGTCTTCCCGTCCTGCTCAATCGCCAGCATGGGAGGGTTGTGATTGTAGAGCACGACCTTGGACGAGGTTTCAGCAGGCAAGGGCTCAAGCATCCCGGCGAAGGGAGCCAGGGCTTGCACAAGGGTTTTGTGCAGCGGATCGCCTTCTTCGCCTGCCAGGACCTTCTCTGTTTGCTCCACAAAAGCAACCTTTTCCGCTTTCGGTATCCGTGCCCAGGGCGTCAGAGCTCCCTCGGTCGCTTTGCGCATTGCCTCGTAGCAGATCTCGGCCAGGATTTCGATTGTCATGTGTAGCTCCTATGCTGTTTTCCAGTTGGATGCGCGGCTACGACGTTGTGATACCCGGCGAATCGGAACCTGATACCCTTGCGCGAACTGACGGAACGCATCAGCGCCGTTACTTGCCCAGTCATGCAAGGGCTTCATACGCCAGGTTTGCGTCCTGTCGTCCCATTCCCGCCGATAAGACCGCAATGCCTTCAATCCTTCCTTGCAGCGTTCCCGATCAAACCAGCAGGACCCGGAAGCCAGAGCCTGCCGTGTCACCTCGATGCCGTCTTGCAAGTCAGAAACCCTGGGCACCACAACCAGCGGCCTGACTCCGCCTTCTTCTAGCGTTTGCTTGCGGCTTTTGTCCGTGGTCAACTCTGTCACTTCAACGTCGTGCGGCAGGTAATGCTCGCCGTAGATGTATCCGCGCTCTTGTAAAACCCGGATGTAATGCGCCAGGCCCTCGCCGTTCTTCTCGTAATAGTCGATGAAGCGGTTTTCCAATCCGACGCGCTGATGAAACCAGATTGCCGTGGTATCGTTGCGGCCCAGGTCCCAAAAGGTATTGACCGGGATTGTCGGTTCTATCGGAACAGTGCAGAACCGGTCCAGGGTCGCCAGATCCGCCATTTCCTTGCCGTAAATCGTTCCTTCAATCTCCACCGAATCCCAACGGCCTTCTAAAAGAGCTTTGCGCTCTCGATCATTCAGCAGCAGCAGGCGCTCGCGGTATCCTGTGCCTGTCAGGTGCGGATTGTCGGCCAGGCTTGCCGGAATGAACCGCCGGACAATCTTGCGGCCTTCAACATCCAATTCGATGCGCGTGGCTTTTCCTGTGTCCGGAATCTCCCAGCGGGCCTTGACCCATTCATGCCCGATACCGCCCGGGTTGGTGGTGGAGCGGCAGTAGCATTTGAGGTCCATGTCTGTCGTCCGCAGGCGCGACAGCAGGTAATCGTAGGGATCTGAACTGGCCCATTGCGTCAATTCGTCCCAGCCGATGTACTGAAATTGCCGGCCCTGGTAGCGAAAGCGGTCTTTATCGTGCTCCAAATAGCCAAATTCGATCTTGGCGCCGCTTGGAAATCGCCACTCCTTGACGCTCTCGTGATACACAGCGCCTGGAATAGCGCCCTGGTACAGCGTGCGGCTGCGGTCTATCAGCTCTCGCAGTTCCGGAAACGACCGCCGAAACAGGATCCCGCGGTAATGCGGTTTGAGCACGGCTCCTTGTTGCAGGCCCAGAGCATCAATCAGAATCGCGTCGGATTTGCCTCCGCCGGCTGCGCCACCGTAAAGAACTTCGTCCTCGTCGGCTGACAGGAACTCGCTTTGCTTGTCTGTTGGTTGCCAAAGAACATTGGTGGGCATCAGTTACCCGTTTTCGCCGGGACGACAATGACGCCGATGGGACCACCACCGACGCCACCAAGTTCATGCTTCTCGATATGTAGACCAGCAGCTTTTCCGCGTGCGACTTCCGCGCGGATTGCATCTCCGTACCTGTCTTGCATCTCTGCTTTATCTCTGAGCCGCTTCAGATCGTTGAGATGTTGCTCCAGGGTAAGTTGAGCTTTTTCGACTGCGGGAGCACGCAATTCTTGCAGCCTTGTGGCAATCTTGGTGTTGTCCAGAAGTTGCTTTGCAGAGCGGTTGACTGATTCGGGTTTCATCTTTTCGGTATTATACGCTTCCCGATACGCTGCGCTCGCGTTTCCTGTTGTGATCAGTTCTTGACAGAATTTCTCTTGCTTAATCGTTAGAGCCATTAAATCCTCACATCACAGAACAGGCTTACGAATCAAGGTTGGTTGGAGAGCTATGGAACGGCAGCCGACGCAACGCGCTGGATTGCCGACGACCGTTGCGTTGGTTTCGCCGCAGTTGCAGCGCCAGAATGCCACCCTGTTGGCTGGGAGAGCTGCGAGGGTGTTGTAATAGTCGTCCCATTGATCGTCCACGTTGGTTGTCCTGAAAAAAAAGCCCGACAGAGCCATATTGAGTGGCTGTGCCGGGCCGCGACTGCACCGTTGAGCGGGAGTCGAAGGTTCCGATGTTTTGTTTACGCTTTGACTCTAGAACTCGAACGTGATTACGGGTTTTGTCGGGATTCCTCCGCAATTCATCCGAATTTTTACCGATACCTCGCCGGTAAAGGATTCGCCGGCGAGCTCGACCGCTTGTGGAACGATTTGGTGGATTTTCGCACATGCCTGGTTGACAGTCTGCGCCACCGCTTCTCGGGTTTTCTCTTTCACATTGCGCTCCCGCTTGTGCCGTCCACTTGTGCCGTTTTGCTGATTCTTGCAGAAAATTCCAGATAAATCAACATTTTGAGGACCGATGTAAAAAAAAGTTTGCCATCCCTTATTTTCTACTTGACAGACCGCACATTGTACGGTATAAGTTTAAGTAAGGGCGGCAATAAAGCCGCCACTTCAAGGCCCGCAAGGGCAAGGGAGGAAATCATGAGAGTAGCAAGTTTTGTTTGGCAAGGCACGCCGTTGGTGAAGTGCTGCATTGACCTGCCGGCTGACGGTCTCGGCTACTCAGTCCGATTTTTTGGGCTGGAAGGCGAAGACCGGCTTGCAGACTTTTTAGACACTCGCTACGGCGGTCGGCAACTCCTCTTGAACCAAGACATCTACGCAAAAGCTGAGGAGCGTATCCGTTCCGGCAATTGTCCGGGCGAATTTACCCACAAAGGGTGGGCGCTGTTTAGCTCCCATCCTGGCGACTGTGCAGGGCATCTTGACTATATGCGTGCCCTGCGCCGCAGGGTTGAAGACCGCCTCCGCAAAGACAACTCCCACCTCATAGAAATAGCCTTGACGTTGGGTGTCAAGATGTGACGCCCAACTAGAGCCCAGTGCGCACCGCCGAAAGGCACGGCGCATCTCTTAACCGGGGTGCGCTTTTTTTCGTTCAAAAGAGGAGGACGCCATGAAAATGAAGCCACAGGAAGTCGCAGAAAAGTTCAACCAGATCGCTGAATTGATTGAACCTACTTTAGAGGAGGAATAAATATGAACTTCTATGTAGAAATCGAATGCAACAACGCCGCTTTTGGCTCATCAATGGGTGAACCTGAAGATGAAATTGCTCGCATTTTACGAG
>PWVL01000181.1 GCA_003561875.1 Desulfuromonadales bacterium
AGACGTTTTCTGTTGCATCAGGCATCATCAAAAAAAGGCCGCTGCCCGAACAGGCAGCGGCCTTTTTGCACTATTGTGTTGAAGGGGCGATTAAAATGCGTGCTCACCATATTCGAAGTCGTGCCACACGAGCAGAACGTAGTGTTTGACCTCGCCATTGACGACGGCGGAAGAAAAGTTCACGTTTTGGATGTTGTGAGCCTCGTCGGAAATGATTTTTTCAAAAATCTCATCCTGTTCCGGCAGGTTGAGAATGACGTGACGCGTTTTCATGGAAACCTCCCTGATTTTGAACGAAAACTGATGATGCTCATGATCGTGACGCTTTAGAGGGTTTTTTTGTGCAGCCATCGAGGTTTGAATCAGTCCTGATGGTGACAGACCCAGCGATCGATGAGATCGGCGTCGCTGTCATTGAGATCGACAAATTTCAACCCCATGCCGGGTTCCAGGGTGGATTTTTTACTGAACTGGCGGTTCCAGACAACTTCGCACTGGCATTGAAGAATTTTCAGGATCGGTGCCGGAAGGGGAATTTCCAGTTGAAAGCGTGCGCCCGGTTCCCGGGGATTCACTGTGCCGATGAAAAGACCGCCACGGCTGATGTTCTTGCCGTATCCGAAAAAAGATTTACTGCCCCCGGCCTGAATGATGTTCAGTATGATCATGGGGGCGCGCAGGTATTTTCTCTGTTGCGCACCTTGGAATTCCGGCGAGGTCGATTCGTCGTTCATGGCAAATCCTTCTGACAGAGGATGCATAAAGATTCTGGAGAACGTTACCGTATTTTGACTGGGGAGGCAATCCCTCTGTTTTCCGGCAGGTTAAGGTACGGCGGACTGGTAACGACGAAGCAGGTAAAGCTGCTCCTCCGGGCAGTGGGGCGCTTCCAGTCCGGCTTGATGCAGCAGGGCCGGCAGCACTGTTTGCGGATGACCGCGGGGATGCAGGGTGGCGCAGAGATGATGAATGAGGCGCGTGGTCTTGAGGCCGTCGAACCAGCCATGAAAGGCCTTGCGCCGCGCCTGTCGTCGCTGGTGATTGCGGCCGATCCGATCCCACAGGTCAGGGAAGTTTTCCTGCTCCAGAAATGTCCCTAGTTGCTGGTTTTGCCTGCGTGCTCTGCTCAGCAGTGTCGCGCCGTCTTCCGTGAGGTGGCTGTCGACAAGTTCCAGCCAGTCGCCCAGAAGGCCATAGCAGGCGGCTGGATAGAAGAGCACTGCTTCGGCGTCACCCGCCAGCAGAGTCCCGACGCTGCGTCCGGTGCCGAAGGGAGTGCGGGCCGAGATGCGTGCCGAAGGGTAGACCAGGGTGCCCTGCAGGGGGGCGACCCCGGCGGTTTTGGCCAGTTGCTGCAGGAAATAAAAATCCTCACCGGCCCTGCGTCGGTTCATGCCGCCGGCTTTCACATACGCTTCGGCCCGGCAGGCCATGGTGCTGCCTACGGTGTGAAACGCGTAAGGTGATCGGGCCAGTTCCAGGCCGAGAACATGGGCCCGCAGAAACAGTTCGTAGCGGACTATGGCCTGGTGGTGGGCGGGGGTTGTGCCGGGCCGATGCTGAAACGGGACGACGGTTGCTCCGTGCGGGCTGTTCTGGAAATGACCGCGCAGCCTGGGCAGGTAATCGTCGCGTACCAGGGTGTCGGCATCAAGGGCGATGAGCAGGGGGTCGGAATGCTGAAAATCGAGTCGCTGCAGCGCCAGGTCAAAGCCGATTTTTCGGGCCAGACCGACTCCACCGTCCCGCATCGGCAGCTCCCGCTCCGGCCCGCTGGCGTCCACCCAGGCCAGTTGCAGTCTGGTTTGTTGACGGCTGAGGTTCTCCAGTTGGCGCAGGGTGCGCTGATTGTCCTGCTTGTCGGCGCTGCTGCTGTCGGGACGCTGGTTGACTACCACCAGGATCAGGGTATCGACAAGGGTTTCGGCGGGATTGGCGGCCAGGGAATCGAGTGTTGCCGGCAGGGCGCTGCTTTCGGCCAGGGCCGGAATGACCACCGCCGCAGCGTAATCCCGACCTTCGGCGCCGGTGATGTGCCAGGGGCCTGTCGCGGCCCGGCGACAGAGATATCGGCTGACGGCAGGCGGCTTCACGGGCCGCCGATTCCGTGCCCGGCGATGATGGACAACAGTGCCTCAAGGGGTTGGCTGGCGGGGTCGAGCCAGTGGATAACCACCCCCTGCTTTTCCATGCGCCGGAACCAGGTTTCCTGACGCTTGGCAAATTGATGAATGGCGCTGTTGAGCTTCTGGAACAGGTCGTTGCGGTTCAGCAGCCCCTGCAGGTGTCGGGCTACCAGGCGGTATTCGAGGCCGTAATACTCGAGGGTGGCGTCGGCGATGCCCTGTTGCCGAAGGGAGGCGACTTCTTCAATGAGACCGTGTTCAAGGCGCTGACGAAGACGTTCGGTGATGCGTCGACGCAGTTCCGAACGCTCAAACCGCAGGCCGAAAACCAGCGCTTCCAGGTCCGGCAGGGGCAGCGGTGGGGTGTCTTTTTGTCCTTCGGCAATTTCGATGGCCCGCAGCAGTCGTTCACGGTTCTGCAGGTCGCTGGTGTTGTGCTGCCGGGAACGCAGGGCCAGCAGGCGTTGCTGCAGCTGCGGCAGATCCAGGGCCGCCAGTTCGGACCGCAAAGCGGGGTTCGGAGG
The DNA here is from genome assembly GCA_003561875.1 of Desulfuromonadales bacterium. Classification (GTDB taxonomy): domain Bacteria; phylum Desulfobacterota; class Desulfuromonadia; order Desulfuromonadales; family Syntrophotaleaceae; genus SLLR01. The sequence goes on from PWVL01000181.1 coordinate 2,651, forward strand.
CACTTCCACCAGCCGATAGCGGCTCAGGGCGGCGTCGAGATAGAGGCCGGTTCCTCCGCACAGGATCGGCAGGCGGCCGCGGTCGCGAATGGTCTCAAAAGCGCCGATGAAATGTTTCTGAAAGTCGAAGACGCTGAATTCCTCACCGGGGTCAACAATATCGATGAGGTGGTAAGGCACCGCGCCGTATTCGCCCAGGTCCTTGCCGGTGCCGACATCCATGCCGCGAAACACCTGGCGCGAGTCGGCGGAAATGATTTCGCCGCCAAGGCAGCGAGCGACAGCCACGGCGAGGCGGGTTTTTCCCGAAGCGGTGGGTCCGAGAATGACGATCAGCGGTGTCTTCATGCGGGCCATGATAGGGGGTTTTGACGACGAGAGCAACAGGCTGAGCCGAGCGGGGCCTTTAGCGCTTTGCTTCGCTGATTAACTCTGATAGGTTGAGCCGCCCGCTGCTTTTTCAACAGCCGGGTCGACGGGATGAGTGCCGCATCGGACTCGTTGAAAAGTTTTGCCGCGCCATCTTCCTTTACAGCCGGTTTTCCGGCGCATCCTGAATGTTATACTGATCCTATGATGACGACGACCGAGAAGGACGGGGACCGTTCCCGGAGGCTTGTGGTGTCCCGGGCCGAGCACTCCATTTCCCGCAAACAGATTGACGAAAATACCCTCAAGGTGCTTTACCGGCTGCGCCGCAACGGTTATCTGGCCTACCTGGTGGGTGGCGGCGTCCGCGACCTGCTCCTCGGCCGGATTCCCAAGGACTTTGACGTGGCCACGGACGCCACTCCGGAACAGGTCAAAGCCCTGTTCCGGAACTGTTATCTGGTGGGCCGGCGGTTTCGCCTGGCGCATATTCGCTTCGCCGGTAACCATGTGGTTGAAGTGGCGACTTTCCGCCGCCAGCCCCGTCTGGAGGAATTGCCCCGGGATAGTGATGAACACTTTTTCTTTACGGAAAATGTCTTCGGCTCGCCCCGCGAGGATGCGTTTCGACGGGACTTCACCATTAACGGGCTGTTTTATAACATCGACGATTTTTCTATCATCGATTATGTTGGCGGCATGCAGGATCTGCATGACCGCCGCCTTAGGGTGATCGGTGATCCCCTGGTGCGTTTTACCGAAGATCCGGTGCGCATGCTGCGGGCCCTGGAGTTCAGTGCCCGACTCGGCTTTCGTCTCGATGATTCCATCCGTGAGGCGATCTATCTGCGGGCGCCGCTCATTGCCGAGGCGGCGGCGGCCCGGATTCGTGAAGAGCTGATGGAGCTGTTTCGCCACCGGGTGGCCGCTCCGGTACTGCGCGATGCCCAGTCTCTGGGATTGTTGCCCCATCTGCTGGGGGGCTTTGAGGGTGAGGCGGAGACCTTTGACCTGCTGGAGCAGGTGGATGGTTGCTGCTCCAACAGCATTACGGTCGGGGAGCCCCTGATTCTGGCGGCACTGTTTCTGGCCCGTTTTCGGCGGGGGCTGCAGACCCAGGCGGTGGAAACCGTCGGAGAGGCGCTGCGCCTGGCGAATCAGTTGCTGATGCCCCATTGCGGTTATTTCCGTATTTCCAGTGCCGTTCGCCACCAGGCCCGGGAACTGCTGACAGGTTTTTTCCGCCTTTCCCGCGGCCGCGGCCGCCGGGGTGAAAAGCGTTTCCTGGACCATCCTTTTGCCGTTTCGGCTCTGGAGCTGTTCCGCCTCTGGAGTGAAGCCAGTGGCCTGGAGCGGGAGCTGGTCGCCTCGTGGAAGGAGGTTTTTACCAGCCGCGGTGCCGTCCCGGATAAACCTCCCCGACCGCCCCGGCGCCGCAGACGCAGGCCGCGGGGCAGAAAGCCGCCTTCTGGAAAAAGTTAGTCTTATCAAGATATTTGAATCAGAGGTGGCGGAATCGTCACTTCTGCGCGGACCGCAGGTTGACCTGGCCTTGAATCGAAAGAGCGCAGCGGCAACGTCAGAAGCAGTTTTTCTTTGCGCGAGGAGGAGCCATGCAATGTCCCCGGTGTCACGCCAGCATTTCAAAAAGAGCCAGATTTTGCGAGCAGTGCGGAGTAGCCCTGGTCAATGATGTGGACGGTCTGCACCGGCAGGCCCTGGACCTTTATCATCGGGGCAGGATCGATGAAGCCCTGGCCCTCTGGGATGAGGTGGTGGTCCGTCGGCCTGATTTCAGCCGTGCTCATTATCATCGCGGCATGGCTCTGTACGATCGTGGTGATCTTGGCGAGGCGGTGGAAGCTTTTCGCCGGGCTCTGCAGGATAGCAGCGAACCTTTTCGGGTGCTGTTCAAGCTGGGTATGGCCCAATATGGTCTCGGCGACCTGGCCGGCAGTATCGCCAGCTATGGGCGCGCCCTGGAACTGAATCCGGGCAGTGCCGAAACCCACTATCGCCTCGGCTTGGCACATCTGCGCCGTTCGGAACTGGAACCGGCGCGGAAGGCTCTGGATGCGGCCATCGCCCTCAATCCGGACTACACCCGCGCCCTGTTCATTCTCGGCATGGTTTTTTCGCAACAGGGCGATCATCGCCAGGCCATTGAACAGTTTCGCAAGGTGGTCGCGGTCAGCCCCGATTACACCGCGGCGACCTTTGAACTGGGCATGGCCTTGTACCGGTTGCGGGATTTTCAGGGAGCGGAGGCTGCCTTCGCCCAGGCCATGGAGCACAGCCCCCGGTTCGCGCCGGCCTGTTACATGCTGGGGGAAACCCTGGCCAGGCGCGGGGATCAGGCCGCGGCGGCGGCGGCCTACCGTCGCTCTCTGGAGATCAACGCCAAGGATTTCTGCTGCTGGCTGAAGCTGGCGGAATGCTGTCTGCACCTCGGCTGCCTTGGAGAAACCCGCCACGCGTTGGACGAGGCTCTGGCGCTGCAGCCGGACAACCGCGATCTGCAGGCACTGGAACGGCGTTACCGCGAACGGTACGCCGAGGGAACCTGACTTTCATCCCGGCAGGGAACGGACCCGGAAGCTTTGGGGATCCAATCGGGCCGGAAGTTGTAGGTAGTGAGTGGCCCGCCCGGAACTTGTCGGCGGTGTCCCCCGGAGGTGCTTTGCATGAAACCGTCACAGGTAACAGACCTGCGTGATTTCGTTGCGTTGCTCGAAACGCGGAACGAACTGCGGCGTGTCGGAGTGGAGGTCGATTCTCACCTGGAGATAGCCGCCATTACCAATCGGGTCTGCAAAGGGGCCGCCGGGGGCCGGGCGCTTTATTTTGAGCGGGTGCGAGGCTACCGCCTGCCGGTATTGACCAATCTGTTCGGTTCCCTGCAGCGGACCTGCTGGGCCGTCGGCACGACGAAGCCGGACTTTCTGTACCGGCGACTGGCTGACGCACTGGCGCGTTTTTCCGGCAGCGCCGAGCAACGCCTGCGGCAGTTGTTGAGCGAAACGTTCTGGCAGCCCCGACCCGTGTTTCAGGCACCCTGTCAGGAGGTGGTGCAGGAGAAACCGGACCTCGACGGATTGCCGGCTCTGCACTGCTGGCCCGGCGACGGTGGACGCTTTCTCACTCAGCCCCTGGTGTTCAGTCGCGACCCGGACGGCGGCGGAAATTGCGGCATGTACCGGATGCAGTTGATCGGCTCCCGTGAAGTGACTGTGCGCTGGCGGCCCGGATCCGGCGGGGCCGGCCACCAGGCCGCCTGGAATCGAAGGGGAAAGCCGATGCCGGTGGCTGTCGCCCTGGGTGGGGACCCGGCCATGGTGTTTGCCGCCACCACGGCCCTGCCCGACGATACGGACGAACTGGCCCTGGCGGGACTGCTGCGCCACCGAGCTTCTCATGTTGTTTCCTGTCTGACCGTTCCGTTGCAGGTTCCCGCGGAAGCCGAAATTATCATCGAAGGCCTGGTGGAGCCAGGCGCCAGTCATCGGGAAGGCCCCTTTGGCAATCATCGGGGCTGCTACGATTCGACCGGGTCCGCTTCCTTGCTGCGCGTCACCGCCCTGACGCACCGCCGTAATCCGCTTTTTCCCGCCACCGTTGCCGGGCCGCCGCCCATGGAAAGCGGTTATCTGGCCAAGCTCGGCGAGGCGCTGCTGCTGGCTTTGCTGCAGGTTGACTTTCCCCAGATCACCGCCATCAACATGCCCACCGAAACCATCTTTCACGGCGTGGCGCTGTTCGCGGTCACCAGGGAGCCGGGCTTCGCAATGGCTGAACTGGCCCGATCCCTGTGGCGCCTTAAACCTTTTTGCCAGTCGCGGCTGCTGGTGTTTTTTGACGATCAGACCGATGTGGCCAACGCCCGGGACTGTTTCTGGCGTGCCGTCAACCGCATCGATCCGCAGCGGGATCTGCTGCGCGACGGCGATCGTCTTGCCATGGACGCAACCCGCCTTGCCGGCCCGGCTGTTGTTACCGACGCCGCGACCCGGCAGCTTCTTGAACGGCGTTGGAAGGATTACGGATTGGATGATCAAGATTGTCCGTGAGAACCCCCGGTACCGTCTCCGGTGTTGTGAGAGGGGGCAAAAGCAGGCTAGAATGTAAGGACGGATATGGTGGAAAGGAAACGGCCGTGACAGAATGTCCACCGGCATCGCCCAACGCCGGGCGCCTGGTGCCAAAAGATCCTCGAGGGCTGATCCTGGTGATTACCGGTACCGGCAAGGGCAAGACCACCGCGGCACTGGGGATGGCTCTGCGGGCCAGCGGGCATGGTCTGCGGGTCTGTATTATCCAGTTTATGAAGGGTGGTCTCTACTCCGGCGAGTGGGATGCGGTCAGGCAGCTCACAGGTGTTGAGCTGATCACTGTCGGCAAAGGGTTCTGCGGACCGGGAGGCCGCCCGCATCCTCTTGCCGAGCATCGGTCCGACGCTCAGGCGGCGGTGAAACTGGCCCGCGGCAAGATGGTTTCGGGGCGGTTCGACATGCTTGTCCTGGACGAAATCAACAACGCCCTGCATCTCGGGCTGGTTGATCTGCCGCAGGTGCTGGAATTGCTGCGGGTCAAGCCGACCGCCCTGCACCTGATACTTACCGGCCGCGATGCCCATCCCCAGGTCATTGAGGAGGCGGACACGGTAAGCGAGGTGCGGGACATCAAGCATGCCCTGCGGCGAAAAATAGAGCCGCAGCCCGGTGTTGATTACTGAGGTCTGGACATGCGGGCAGTGCCGGGGAAGGCATCTGCGAAAGGGGGAGTCGGTCGTGAAAAAGGCAGGCTGGATACTTGGAGCGTTATTGGCACTGGTTGTTCTCACGGGCTGTGGTTCGGTGCTGAGCAAGGACGCTTTGTATGGAATCAACTACGAGGTGGATTACCTTCAGCTCAGGGACGCACCGGAGGCCCATGTGGGCAAAACGGTGATCGTCGGCGGCAGGATTCTTGATAATCGACTGGACGAATCCGGCACCACTTTAGAGATTTTGCGGTATACCCTCAATCAACGGGATGAACCCCGATCCCCCGATGAGGCCAGCGGCCGTTTTCTGGCCCGCACTCCGTCACTGCTCGATCCGGGGATTTATCAGCAAGGGCGTCTGGTGACCCTGGCGGCCACCCTGATGGGGGTGAAAGAGGGGATGCTGCAGAACCGAATTTATCGTTATCCATTGTTCTCCATCGAGGAACTCTATCTTGTGCCTGAAAGACGCGCCGACGGTCCCGGCTGCGATCCTTATCGGTGCCACCCCTGGCCCCACTGGCATCGCTATCCCTACTGGTATCGCCACCCCTATTGGCATCGCTATCCCTACTGGTGGTAGAAGGCCCCCCTGTTCGTGCCGTCGCTTTCGGTTTGCCTTTACGGGCGGGCTGTTCCCGGTCACGCGAATTTTTCGGAGTGTCATGATCCTATACCATGCGGCCCTGTCGAAAATTCGTCTCCTGCTTGAGACGATTCAGTTTTCGCACAGCATCTTTGCGTTGCCCTTCGCCCTCGTGTCGCTGGTTCTGGCCTCGCGGGTGGCGGGAACTCCACCTTCCCCCGGTCAGGTTTTCTGGATCTGCCTGGCCCTGATCGGCGGCCGCACCGGCGCCATGGCCTGTAACAGGTTGATCGACCGTCGCATTGACGGGGCCAATCCCCGGACTGCCGATCGGCATCTGCCCAGTGGCAAAGTGACGGTGCGGGAGACTGCAATTCTGGCCGTAGCCGGCTTTGCCCTGCTGCTGCTGGCTGCCTGGCGCCTCAACCCCCTGTGCCTGGCCCTGGCGCCCCCGGCGATTGGGTTGCTGGTGCTGTATTCCTACAGCAAGCGTTTCACCTCCCTGTCTCATCTGCTGCTGGGACTGTGTCTGGCCCTGGCCCCGGCCGGGGCCTGGATCGCCCTGCGTGGTACCTTCGGTCGGGCGCCCCTGTTGCTGAGCCTGGCGGTGCTCTGCTGGGTGGCGGGGTTCGATATTTTTTATGCCCTGCAGGACGAGAACTTCGATCGTTCTTGGGGGCTTCGGTCCATTCCGGTGCGGCTGGGAACCCGTCGTGCCATCCTGGTGGCCGGGGGGCTGCACGGCCTGATGGTGCTGTTGCTGGTTCTGCTGACTTTGGTGATTCCGGTGGGCAAGGTTTTCATGGCCGGCATCCTGCTGGTGGCGGCGCTGTTGTTCTATGAACACCGCCTGGTGCGGGCCGATGATCTGAGTCGCATCCATCAGGCCTTTTTCACCATCAACGGACTTGTCAGCGTGTCTCTGCTGCTGTTCGTGCTGGTGGATGTCGCCGTGACCTGGAACTGAGGAGGGGGCGTTGGAAAAGATCGTGGTGGCCGTGACCGGCGCATCGGGCGCGGTGTACGGCGTACGTCTGGTGGAGGAGCTGCTGCGCGTCGGCAAACAGGTGGTGCTGCTGCTCAGCTCGGCGGCCCGGGAGGTGCTGCGACACGAAACCGGACTGGATTGGTGTGTCCCCCTGGTCGAACGGCAACAGCGCATCGCGGCTTATTTCGGCTTTGAAAAGGCACTGCGGCACGAGGATGAAAACGATCTGATGGCCGAGGTGGCCAGCGGTTCGGCGGCGGCGGACGCGATGCTGGTGGTTCCCTGTTCTATGGGCTGTGTCGGGCGCCTGGCCGCCGGCCTGAGCAGCAACCTTATAGAACGGTGCGCCGATGTCGTCCTCAAGGAGGGGCGGCCGCTGCTGCTGGTGCCCCGGGAGACCCCTTTGAACCAGCTGCATCTGGAAAACCTGTTGCGGCTTTCCCGGGCCGGTGCCCGCATCGTTCCCGCCATGCCGGCCTTTTATCACCGACCTGCGGATATTGAGCAGATGGTCGATTTTGTGGTCGGCAAACTTCTCGAACAGCTGGGCATCGCCCACCAGCTCTACCGTCCCTGGCGTGCCGACTGAGATGTACGACCTTCCCGCCTCCCTCCACAACGCCGTCGCCTCCGGGCAACGGCTCGATAACGACACGGTGCTGCGGCTGGCACGGCACAACGACCTGCAGCAGCTCGGATCGTTTGCGGCACGGGCCAATGAGCGGCTTAACGGCGACCGCGTGTTCTTCAATCGCAACCGCCACATCAATTACACCAACCTGTGTGTCCACGCCTGTCGGTTTTGCGCCTTTCGCCGCGATGCGGAGCAGGAGGGAGCCTTCTGTCTGACTCCGCAGGAGGTCGGAATGCGCGCCGCGGAGGCGGCCGCCGCCGGCGCCCTGGAGGTGCATCTGGTCGGCGGTCTTCATCCCCGGCAACCCTTTGACTACTATCTGGAGCTGCTGCGATCCATTCGGCGGGCGGCGCCAGGGATGCACATCAAGGCCTATACCGCCGTCGAGGTCGATTACCTGGGGCGTCTTTCGGGCCTGAACCTGCCGGAGTTGCTGGCGGTGCTGCGACAGGCGGGGCTTGATTCCCTGCCGGGGGGCGGCGCGGAGATATTTGCCCCGGCGGTGCGGCAGCGGCTGTGCCCGGAAAAGATTTCGGGGCGGCGCTGGCTGGAGGTGATGGAGGCGGCTCATGCCGCGGGACTGTCTTCCACCGCGACCATGCTCTTCGGCCATCTGGAAAACTGGGCCGAGCGCATCGACCACCTGCACCGGTTGCGGGATTTGCAGGATCGGACCGGGGGTTTCAAGGCCTTTGTCCCTCTGCCCTACCAGCCGCACAATACCCGGCTGCCCGGCCTGCGGGGTCCGGGGGGGGTGGAGATTCTCAAGACCCTGGCCGTCAGTCGGTTGTTTCTGGACAATTTCCAGCATATCAAGGGCTACTGGGTGATGCTCGGAGTGCCCCTGGCCCAGGTTTCCCTGGCCTTCGGCGTCAATGACCTCGACGGCACGGTGACCGAGGAACGCATCGGCCATGCTGCCGGAGCCGGCGCACCCCGGGCCCTGAGCTGCGAGGATTTGTGCCGGATCATCCGCGAGGCCGGCAAGGTGCCGGTGGAGCGGGACAGCTTGTATCGTTCGGTGCGGGAATACGGCTCATGTTAAAGAGGATTGCCGAAAAGGTCGACGCCGGGCAGCGCATCGACGCAGAAGAGGCCCTGTGGCTGCTGGTCGAGGCGGACCTGCTGGAGGTCGGAGGGCTGGCGGATCGGGTTCGACGGCGCCTGCACCCGCACAACCGGGTGACCTTTGTGGTCGATCGCAACGTTAATTACAGCAATATCTGTGTCGCCGGGTGCGCTTTCTGCGCCTTTTTCCGGGCGCCGGATCAAGAGGGAGGCTACCTGCTGTCCCACGACCGGATTCTGGCCAAGGTGGCGGAACTGGATCGCCAGGGCGGCACGCAGCTGCTGCTGCAGGGGGGCCTGCACCCGCAGTTGACCGTCGGCTGGTTCGAGACACTGTTTCGGCGGATTCGACAGGAGTTTCCCGAAATGTGGATCCACGCACTGTCGCCGGCCGAAATAATCCACCTGGCCGGTATCTCCGGGCTGAGCGTCGGCGATTGCCTGCAACGTCTGCGGGAGGCCGGCCTGGGATCCTTGCCCGGCGGCGGCGCCGAACTGCTGGTGGACGCCGTGCGGCGGCGAATCTCTCCCAACAAAATCCGCTGGCGACAGTGGGAGCAGGTGATGAGGGAAGCCCATGCCCAGGGTATGGCGACTACCGCCACCCTGGTTTTCGGCTTTGGCGAAGACCCGCGGCAGATTGTCACCCATCTGCTACGAGTACGCGAGTTGCAACCGCTCGAAGGCGGCTTCACGGCTTTTATTCCCTGGACCTTTCAGCCGGCCAACACCGCCCTCGGCGGTAGCGGAGTCGGCGCCTGGGAGTATCTCAAGGTGCTGGCCCTGTCCCGACTGGTACTCGACAACATCGTCAACCTGCAGGCAAGTTGGGTTACCCAGGGGCCGGCCATTGCCCAGACCGCCCTCTACTTCGGCGCTAACGATCTTGGCGGCACCATGCTGGAGGAAAATGTGGTGGCAGCGGCCGGGAGTTGCTGGCGGCTCACCCGTCAGCAGCTGATTGACCTCATTGGTGAAGCCGGATTCATGGCGGCGCGGCGAGATACGGGGTACCGCATTCTGCAGGAATATCCCTGAGGGGAAGCGGCTGCCTTGCGCCCCCTACAGCTTGCCCCCCGGCGGGATTTCCGCTAGTGTGTGTCCATCCGGAAACTCCGGATGGACACAGCGCAGTTTTCATATGGGAAACGAGCAATTTTTCGTTGTGGCAAGGAAATCAAAGGGTTGCGCGGAGGCGTACATCGGTACG
>PWVL01000223.1 GCA_003561875.1 Desulfuromonadales bacterium
CTTGTCGAAAAGGGTATCTGCCATCAATGACATGGAAGAAAATCAGCACTACAAGGTATCGCGAATGACCCGGTGTGTCCATGCGCATCGTTCAAAAGAGAGATCGGCCGCTAAGGGGTGTTGTAAGCGGATGTGTTGCTCTAAAAAAGGTGTGATCTCGAGATACTGCTGCTACAGCGCATGATCCGCTTTGATCCTTCAGGTTTGGGGCAAGGTTTCACCTGCGTCTGATACGATACAGTGAAAAAGGCCCCTCCCTGAGGGGCCTTTTTGTCAAGCAACTTTTCGGTAGTGTTCCTGCTATGTAATGGTTACTTCGCCATCTCCGGCTCCATTTCAGCCCATTTTTCCCTGGCTTTCTGAAGATTCCCGGCCTTTTCCTGTTCAAACATTTTTTTGACTTCCAAGTTGTATTGGAGTACCAGGCGCCCGTCGATGATTTCCCAGGTGTTGATCTCAACCGGGAACAGTACCCCGATGGAGACGCCGAAGGCGCAATAGCCGCCGAAGGCCGGCAGATATTTCTCCGGTTCTTTCTCAAAGAGGGTCTTGTTTTCCTTTGAAGCAAAAACGAACTTGTACCCTCCATATTCGCCCATAATCGTGGGGTTCCCCTTCATGGGCTGCCCAACGGTTTGAAAAGCCACCGGATCATAACCTTGCAAGGCAATTTTCCCAAAAGGGTCGGCATTCAAGATGCGCTTCATCGAAATGTCCTTTCATGATGGGTGAGGGATGGATAGTCCGGGGACACAGAAAGAGGAATAACCGGGGATTATTACTTCATGAGGATCGTCTCGAAGGCCACATGAGGTTTCAGCAACGGAGTACCGCCGGCTTCGGACACCACCCGCAGGACCCCATCGCCGTTAATTACCCTGGCTCCGGAAATCTGGGTCAGTCGCGTTCCCGCAAACAGTTCGGGGCAAAATGGGGTCGAGGGACCGAGCAGCACCGCAGCCCGCGGGTTCCCCAGGGAAACCAGCAGTTCGTCGATGGTACCGGTGACAAAACTGGTGCCGGTAAGAATCGCCACATCGCAGGATGCCAGCGCCGCGCGCCCGGCTTCGGGAGTCAGAGTTTCGGGGTGGTTCGAGTTGAGCTCAATGATGTCCAGTCGGCAGCCGATTTTTCGCAGATCTTGCACCAACGGTCCGAAATAACCGACCATGGCGACGTGATCCCGGTCGGTGACGGCCAGTGGTTCGAGAACGTCGATGATGGAGGCATGAGGTTGGGGGCGGGACGCGAGCAATGCGTTGGCCGTCGCCAGTCCTACGGCCCGCAGCAGGGGGTGTTCGTCAACCAGTTTGTCCAGCAACTCCCGGGCCGGTCTGCCGGCCATGGTGCCGGCGCACTTCAGGTGAGTGCAGCATCCTGCCGTGGGGGGTGGGGTCCAGGCCAGTCCCGTTGAACCGTTTTCCAGTCGCACCGCCGTGTAACCCAGGCCGATGCGTATCGTATCCACGCCGAGGCCCTCCGCGGACGGGGCGAGAATGCTTAACAGTTTTTGTTGAGTTTGCACGCTCATGACGAAGATCTTCCGAGGGGGTAAAACCCGATTGCTCAGATTGAAACATATCACAAGAATCCTGCATGTCGAAATGTCCGCAACCTCCGGGGGAAGAGCATGGAAAGAACGAGCAGCGCGCCGGTTAAGGACTGAAAATACCCGGAAATCCGTGGACCGATTGTTTCATCTGCCGGCGATTGTCGAGTCGTCAATGGTTTCAGAGCAGATTGTTGCGGTGGTCTGTCGCAGGGCTAAACAGTCGCTTCCTTCCCGAATATTGCCCTGTTCATCAAAGTCCAGCTCCACACGCCGGCTACCGCGCCAACGTTCGATACAATTCTCCGGAACACCATAGTATTCCGCCATTTGGTGTGACGATACCGGTTCGGGGGTGGTGAGCCGTTTTTCACGACGACCGTAGCGCAGCAGGTTGTACAGGCTCCAGCCTACGATCGCCAGGGTGATGGCAAGGGTGACCAGGCCGTAAACCAGCAACAGTTGCAGCAGATCTTCCCAGCCGTGGGCCTCGATCATCACCTCCTGGAAGCGCACATAGCCGAGCAGCCAGACGGCCAGGGTCAGAAAGGGGCGAAAGAAATAGGCGAACATAGCCCATAACAGAAGGGTGAGTGCCCGGTATCCCCAACGTTGGGAGCGGGATTGTTCTTCCGGATGTTCGATCAGCAGCGGTTTCATATCGGGTCTTTATCGGCGGATTTGTCCGCGATGATGCCCCGATCCACCGTGACCCAGCGGGCGCGCAGTCCTCGCGGACGGGCGAGAGCTGTCGGCAGGGCGGCAATCGAGGTCAGCCAGTTGATGATCCAGAAAGCCAGGGGATACCAGGCCATGACGAAATAGTTTCGAAACAGCTTGTAATCATAGGTGCGATCCAGAATCATGCTCACGGCGAACTGCAGCAGGCAGGTCAGAGCCAGAACCATGCCGGGCCAGGCCGGTACCAGGGAGATTACCCGCACCTCCGGAGGCAAAGGAAAAAACAGGCCGACAAACCACAGCAGTACCACTGCCAGCATGGTGTAGCCCCAGAGGATGCTGACAAAATATTCCAGGCACACGCCCCACATGCGTCGTGACTTCCACTTCAATACGTGGGGCAGATAGCGCAGCAAGGCCTGGTCGCCGCCGACCGCCCAGCGCAAACGCTGCCGCCAGAGACCGCCCAGGGTTTCGGGCATGAGGATCCAGCACAGCGCCCGGGGTTCAAAACGGATATCCCAGTGTCTCAGTTGCAGTCGCCAGCTGATATCGATGTCTTCGGTCATCATGTCGCAGCCCCAGTAGCCCACCGAGTGCAGTGCCGAACGGCGAAAGGCGCTGACCACCCCGGAGACCGTAAACACCCGGCCGTAAATTCGCTGGGCCCGTTTGATAAGGCCGAGAATGGCGGAAAATTCCCCGACCTGGATGCGGCCCAGCAGGGTGGAACGGGTACGAATGCGCGGGTTGCCGGTAATCGCACCGACACGGGGGCCGGTGAGGAAATGGTGCATGATCCAGCGCAGGGCATGCCGGTCCAGGCGGGCGTCGCCGTCAATACATACCAGGAACTCGGCGCGGGCGATGAGGGATCCTGAACGCAGGGCCACGGCTTTGCCCTGATTGCGCTTCAGGTGCAGCACCCGCAGGTGCGGACACTGTTCGGTCAGGGCGTCTAGCAGAGCACCGGTGTCGTCTTCGCTGCCGTCATTGACGGCAATTACCTCAAAAGCCGGATAATCCAGCTGTTCCAGGGCGGTGATGGTTTCGTGAAGCTGACGTGACTCGTTGAAGCAGGGCACGATGATGGAGACCATGGGACAGTCGGACAGAGAGGGGGGATGATCGGTCCGGGTCCGGCCCCGCTCCCATCGAATATAAAAATATATCGCCCCGATCAGCCACATGTAGGCCATGAAAAGGGGATAGTAGAAGGCGAAACCGAGCAGCAGGTCGCTGATGGGATAGTTCATGATCAGGGCCGGTAGGGAAAAGACTGCAGGGAAAAGGTCGGATGAATGATCCGGGACCGCGGCTGGTCGACATGGAAGTCGTCAGGATAATAGCCGAAATGAAGAGCACCTTGACGCTGCAGGCGGGCCATGGTCGCGGCCATTTCCTTGCTGGAGACAAAATGATTCGGCTTGCGCCAGTCACGGGCTTGCAGCATGAAGACGGTTTTTTCCAGGCCCTCGGGATGTTCCGCCACGCGGCTGAGGAGCGTGTCCATCCAGCTTCGAGGATTGGCGGCCTGTTCCATGTAAGGCATGGCCATCAGGCAGACATAATCGTAGTGTTCCAGAAATACCGGAAGACTCTGGGCAAACCAGCGTTCCGCGGCGGGGTCCAGAACCGGCCCGGCAAAAATGTTGCGGGCGGTGGTAAGCCGGGGGCGCCAGATGCGAACCCGGTGGGCGGCCTCGGCGGTCAGGGCGACCAGGGCTTCGGTCTTGGCCCGGCTCCAGCGCTGCATGGCTTCGGCGTCTTCACGTATGGCGGTCACCGAGTCCGGCAGGCCCAGTTCTTCGCGGTACCAGGCAAGTGCGGCGGGATGGGCGTCTTCAAAATCATCCAGCACGCCGTCGTCATGAAACATCAGCCCGTCAAAATCGGCGTGGCGGGCAAGGTCTTCGTAAATTTCCAGAATCGCCTGCCGCCCTCGCGTATCGAAGGGGGACAGGCGGCGAAACAGGCCATGTTCGGGACCGCCCTCGGGACGCCCTTCGGCCTGTACCAGCCACCGGTCATCACCGAGCTGAAAACCGAGCACCGGCAGCCAGGCAAAGACTTCAACCCCGGTCCGGGTCTTCAACTGCCAGGCGGCCCGGTTGAAGAGGTCAGAACGCACGGGCAGGTGGCGGTTGGGAAAATACAGGGCGTCGGCGCTGCCGTCGCCGTCGGGGTCGGCAAAAGCCTGCAGGTAGACGGTGGAAATCTGCAGACGGTGAATCCGTTCCACCAGCTTGCTTAAATTCCGCTCCTGTTGCTCCGGGTCCGGGTCGTAGACATAGTCGAGATCGACCTGGACTGCCCGATGGGGGCGCTTTTCTATGGGGCGGCGCAGGTCCGACGCCAGGTCGCCCAGGGACTGATCGGCGCCGATCAGAAAGCGGTTGATGCGGGTCAGGTCCGAAACCCGGTTTGGGTTGTATTCAAGGGTCATGGCGATGGGCATTCCCAACTCCCGGGCCATCTCCAGGGCCGGCTGGTTAAAGCGACCGAAGGGCCAGACCATGACCCGCGGCCGCACCCCGAGCTTTGACTCGAGCAGATCGCTGTTACGTTCCAGTCCCTGCCGCAGGCGTTGCAGAAACTCGCTTTCGGTTTCGTAGCGCTGCTGTTGCGGATCGTAGCGCCGGGCGATGAGAGCCGGCTGAAGGTTGCCCTGGGGATTGGCATTGACACCGTGGTGCAGCCCGTAGCCGTGGGAAGCAATTTCCACCCGCCCTGAATCGACAATCCGCCGCAGCTGTTCCCAGCTCAGAAACCATTCCCGGGGGACCATCTCCTCCCCATAGGGCACCAGACCGCCTTCTGGAGCGTCCAGCCAGCTGCCTTCCAGAGCCAGCACGGCAGGAAAATCAAAAGCCTCCAGCAGGGGCAGGACCTTGTGGTAAAAACTGACGAAACCGTCGTCAAAGGTCAGTAGAACCGCCTTATCGGGCAACGGCCGTTCCTGGCGCTGCGCCGCCAGCAGATCATCGATGTTGATGGCCTGATACCCCTGACCCCGCAGCCAGCTGAAGTGCTGGATGAGGCGATCGGTGGAGATGGCCATGCCGTCCGGATCGTCGGGAATCTCGGCGACGTCGTGGTAACAAAGCACCAGAAAATCGCCGCTGGTGGCCGGCGCGGCGCAGATCAGAAACAGCAGGAGGATGACGAAGATGCGCAAAAGCATGATCAGAACCTCCAGTTAAGGGACAGGAAAAGGGCGTTGGTCCACTCGGGATCACCGTCGTAGACCCGGCGATAGCGACCGACGCCGTAACTCAGATTGAAGCGATAAGCGGCTTCCCAGAGATGAGCATATTCCAGGCTCAGCAGGGTGCCGCCGGCGTAACCTTTCTGCAGATACCGGCCTCCGGAAAGACGCAGCCGCTGATGAAAGGATCTGTCATACCGACGATAGAGGCGCCACAGATGTTCGACTCCCCCCAGCAGGGTCAGGTCCGCATCGGGATTGAAATAGGGAGCGCTGCGGCGGTTGTTGTGGGACGTGCCCAGGTCGCCGAAGCCGGTCAATTTGTGCCGGGGCAGGGTCAGCAGGCGCTGTTCGCCGGAAAAGCTCAGGCGAGTGCGAAAATTACCGTCACTGAAATCCATCACCTGGCCGCTAAGTTGCAGCGAACGGCCTTCATGGAACCGGTAACCGATACCAAGGCTGACGGCATTGGCGCGAATCCCGTTGCGCACCGCCCGTTGCGGTGTGTCGCCGCTGTACAGTTCCCCGCTGAAGGGCACCGACCAGTGATCGTCAAGCTGCCAGATGCCGCTCAGGGACAGACCGGGCTGGCGGGAGCGCCCATCGTTCAGAGTGGCCTCCAGGTTGGCGAACAGAGCAGGGCCGGCGTATTCCACTCCGGCGCTGTAGCGCTGCCAGGTGCCGCTGCCTTCGGGGAATTTGCCCCAGTCGTGGCTGAAACCGGTAAACAGGCGGTAGTTTTCCGCAAAGGGAGCGCTGTAGATGCGTGCCGCAAGATCCCATTTCCGATCTCCCTCGGTGGGCCCGCTGCTGTTGGCGAGGCCGGTGTCGACGCGCAACTCCCGCATCTGGTGGACCCGCCACAGGGTGTCCAGGCGCTGTACCTGACGGTCTTCGGGAAACTCCGCCACCAGCGCGGTAATGGTTTCTCCAGCCCGGTCGAAATAACGCAGGGTCAGACAAGTTTCGGCCAACCCCATGCGCAGGCCGCGATGCTCCGGATGCCGTGCCAGACCCCTCTCAAGCACCTCCAGAGCCCGGCGTGGCCAGCCTCGGGCCAGATAGACGGTGGCCTGTTCCCGCAGCAGGTTCGCGTTATCCGGCGCCGCTGAGGCCAGGGCCGTGAAGCGGCGCTCGGCTTCGGCCAGGTCATCGGCATAGAAATGACCGAGAGCGGCAAAGGTTTCCGTTTCCAGCAGCCGCCAGTTGGGGCTTCGCTGAACCGCGCCGCCGGGATGCAGCCAGACCGGTTCCGCTGCAACCATTTCTTCCACCAGAGCCAGGGCGGCGCGATGCCGCTCGGTTTCCACCAGGGCGAAGAACAGTCCCAGGCGGGCCTCGTGATTTTCCGCATCCCGCTCCAGGATTTCTTCATAAAACCTTCGTGCCTGTGCCGGTAGCCGTTCATAAAGAGCCGCATCGGCAACAGCATGCAACACATAATCAGGGACCGCAATTCCGGCTGATTGCAGATCCCGGTACTCGGCCAGAACCTCTTCCATCTGCACCCGGTCACGCAATGCGACCATGCGGTCAAATCGGCTTCGCAGCAGGAATTCGCTTTCCGGGGGAACGTTGCTCCGGAGTCCTGCAAGGGTTTCGTCGAGACCTGCCAGAGCCATGTCCGTATCAACGAAACGTTCGGCCGGCGACGCAGGGGGAAGAGCGCCCCAGCGCACCGCCAGGGCATCGGCAGAACCTCTGATGCGACGGATTTCATCGGAGGACAGTGCATCGGGATATTTGTTCGCCAACTCCAGCGCCCGCCGCGAAGCTCCCAGATCATCGAGCAACAGAATCTGCCGGCGGCGGGCCTGTCGGTTGCGAGGATTTTCAGTCAGAATCTGCTGAGTGACATGCAGGGCCTCGATGCGTCTGCCGGCCTGTTCCGCCGCATAGCGTTTGGCCTCCCAGGCTTCGGCGGATTCCGGGTGCTGCCGCACCAGTCGGAAGGCCCGGTAAAGTGCCTCGCCATGGCGCTCGGCATCGCTGAGGGTCAAAACGAGACCGACCTGCAGATCCATGTCCTGGGGAAATCGTCTCAGTCCATGGCGGTACCAGCGCTCCGCCTCGTCCCAATCCGCCAGGTTGCGCAGGGATTTGGCTGCTGTCGCGATCACGAACAGCGGGGCACTACCGCTTTCCACCTCGGCGAGCAGGTCCGCTACCTGGGAATCCTGCTCCGCCCAGCCGAGAACCGCAATGGTGTCGTGCAGCAGGTCCCGATCGGCGGGAGCCTGCATGCGAAGTTGGGTCAGTATATCGACTGCCTTCGATAAATTTCCCTGCCGGCCAAGTTGTACGGCTTGTTCCCGAAGCTTTGCCACGTCGTCCAGACCGGCGCAGGGCGATGCAGGCGCCAGAAGCAGAAGCAGAATGGCGGCGACGATGGAAAAACAGAAGTTGGAAAAAACCAGGAAGAGAGGCCTGGAGGGCTCAGCAGCAAAGGGCGCTGAAAGAGCGGGTGCCATTTCGTTCATATCTCAACAGTTTCCGGGCAAAATAAACAGGCACAGGGAATAAACTGTGTTACGGTCTCGTGAGGCTTGCACCGTATCAGGCGCAGCCAAGTGCATCACGTTTAACAGCTGAAGTTACAGGATCAGGCGAAAAAGTGAAGTAAAAAAATGTTTCACGCGGGAAAAATTCGGTTCGAATAGACATTCCCCCCCTGTTGTCCGGAACCGTCAATAGGGAACAAACGGGGCGCCTGGAAAGCTGCCGGACCTCGATTTTTTGCTGTTTGCCGACTGTCGTTGTAGAATGACTCCGCGGGCTCTCATACAGGCTTATTGGTTTTTTTTCTTGCCATGTCGCACTACGGAACAGGTTTTCGATAGGCGATCCGGTTTGAGCTGAACCGGATTCCCGCCGGATCGGATTGCCGTTTTTTTGTGAAAGATCAAGACAATGCCCCTTATCCCCTGGACCCGTTTCACCGAGTACCGCCGGTACCTTTTCTGGACCCTCGCCCTGGGCTACGTGCTGGTATTTTTTCACCGCCTCAGTCCGGCCGTTGTGGCTACCGACATGATGCAGGATCTGCAGGCCAGTGGCGCCTTTATCGGCTTTCTGAGTTCCGCATATTTCTATCCATACGCCCTGATGCAATTGCCTGCGGGACTGCTGTCCGACAGTTGGGGACCGCGCAGGAGTGTTGTCCTGTTTTTGGCCGTGGCCAGCATCGGTTCCATCGTGCTGGGCACGGCTCCGTCGCCGGCGGTGGCGGTGGTCGGCAGAGTTCTGGTGGGATTGGGAGTCTCGACCCTGTTTGTCTGTACCCTGAAGATTTTTTCGGCGTGGTACGGACTGCGGGAATTTGTGGTGATGTTCGGCCTGCTGATGGCCATGGGAGGGGTCGGTTCGCTTTTTGCGGCGGCGCCTATGGCGGCGGTGAGTGCCCGGTTCAGCTGGCGTTTCTCCTTCATTGTCATCGGCCTGGTGACCGCAATGCTGACCCTGGTCTCCTGGATGATTGTGCGGGATCGGCCCGAGCATCTGGGTTTTGCCCTACCGGCAGAGCAGACCGACCAGGATACTCAGTCCATTCCGTTGTTCGACGGTGTGGTGCGGGTTCTTCGTCGCCCGGCCTTTTGGCCCCTGGCCCTGTGGTTTTTCTGCACCTACGGCATCTTCGCTTCCTTTGCCGGGCTGTGGGGCGGCCCCTGGCTGATACAGGTTTACGGAATCACTAAAAGCCGCGCGGGTTTTCTGCTTTCCTGGGTGGCAGTTGGAATGATTGTGGGCGGTCCGTTGGTCGGCTATTTTTCCAACCGGCTGTTCAAGGGGCGCAAGCCACTGCTGATCCTGTCCAGCGTGTTCATGGTCCTGCTGGTCTTGCCGCTGGCTTTTGCCACCGACCGGCTGCCGTTTTCTTCGATCGCCCTGCTCTGCCTCGGTTTCGGCATATTTGCCGGAGGGGCAGTTATTATTGGATTTACCGCCACTAAAGAGCTTTTTCCCGTACAGATAGCGGGAACCGCCATGGGACTGATCAATTTTTTTCTTTTTGCCGGCGCGGCGGTTCTTCAGCCCTGGCTGGGGGCCATTCTCGAATCACACGGCCGGGTCGGAGAGGCCTTCACCATTGCCGGCTACCGGGCCGCTTTCCTGGTTCTGTTCTGGTCTTCGCTTACCGCTTTTGTCGCCACCCTGTTAATCACCGAGACAGCTCCGGGGCGCGGTGGTTAACGTTATGCACGGAGCCCTTATTGCGGCAGCAAATGGTCCCATTTCCCGCAACAAAAAGACCGGCCTTCCCTTTGCGGTATGCTTGCGCCCTCCCGGTCACTGTTAAAACCGATAGCGAGCAGGGGTAAGATCCGGATTATCAATTTGACCTCGCCCGGAGGGGTTGCCATAGCCTCCACATGGAATTCCGCACCTTCAAACACTTGGTTCAGGGAACGGAACCTTCCCTTTCTGCAGATCGAAACCGATTGTTCCGAATCTAATACGGAGCAGCTCAAGGTGCGCATCGTGGCATACCTTGAAATTCTGACGCGACCCCGGTAAATTCGCTTGCCCGAATTGATTGGCCGGCCCGACGAACGCGGACAGAAAATCCGTCGGCATCTGTTCGACGGACATCCGTCCCTTGCTGCGGCAAGCGCCGCGACAGATCAGGAGAGTGTTTCTTATGTCCGACCGTACTATAAACGCGCGGGGACTGCCCTGTCCCCAGCCCTTGATGTTGGCTAAAAAGGCCCTGGATGGCATGGCCGCGGGCCAGCGATTGCGAGTTCTGATTGATAACGATGTGGCCCACGATAACCTCATGCGATTTCTGCGGGATCATGGCGCAACTCCCCAATCTGAAAACGAAAATGGATTTTACGCTATTGTTGCGACAAAGTCCGGGGAAGGTTTTTTGGCCGGTGAAGCGGCAGCCTATTGCGAGGCGCCCCCCGAGTCTTCAGGGGCGGTGTTGGTGTTGAGCGGTCAGGGCATGGGATCCGGTTCGGAAGAGTTGGGTAAAATCCTGTTGCAGGCCTGCGTCAATACGCTCGAAAATGTGACTCCGCTGCCCCGGACCATTCTGTGTTACAATGCCGGGGTGTTTGCCGCTGCCGAAGGAGCGCCGACGGTGGCAGGGTTGAAGCGACTGGTGGATCAGGGAGTGATGTTGCTGATCTGCGGAACCTGTGTCGACTATTTCGGCATCAAGGACCGGATCGCCGTGGGCACCATCTCCAACATGTACGACATTCTCCAGCAACTGTCGACCGCTGCCCGCGTCATAACCCTGTAGGCTAACCGTGATGGCCAATCTGACCTACTTCGACAACGCCGCCACGTCCTTCCCCAAGCCGCCCGCAGTCGCCGCGGCCATGACCCGCTATCTTGACGAAGTGGGTGGACCCTACGGGCGCAGCGCTTACAGTCGGGCCCTGGAGGTTTCGCGCACTGTGGAGGCGGCCCGTGATTCGCTTGCAAAAAAAATAGGGGCGGGAAGGGCGGAAAACCTGGTCTTTGCACCCAACGCCACCTACGCCATCAATCTGGTTCTGCGGGGACTGCTCACGAGGCCCGGTCGGGTCCTGATCTCGCCTCTCGAGCATAACGCCGTGATGCGACCGCTGGCCACTCTTGGAGCCCGCTGCGGGGCGACCTTCGAGGTGCTTCCGCATTTTTCCGACGGCCGCATCGATCCGGAACGGGTTGCCGAAAAGGTCGGCGATGACACCCTGCTTGCAGTGATCAATCACCAGAGCAACGTCAACGGGGTCATTCAGCCCATCGCGGAGATTCGACAGCGTCTCGGGCAGGTGCCGCTGATGGTCGACGCCAGCCAGTCCCTTGGCGTTCTTCCCCTGCGGGTCGATGACTGGCAACTCGACTATCTGGCCTTTACCGGACACAAGGCGCTGCTCGGTCCCACGGGGATTGGCGGTCTGTTTCTGCGGGACGCCGCTGCCATGGAACCGTTAATCTACGGAGGCACCGGCAGCGCTTCGGAACATTTTGCGATGCCCGATTTTGCTCCGGATCGCTTTGAGGCAGGTACGCCCAATATCGTTGGAATTTACGGCCTGCTGGCGGCCCTGCGGGAGCCGGAATTCTGCCGCCATTCGCGGGAGGAGTACCGGCGGTTTATGGAGGAGTTGAAAGCCGTACCGAAACTTCAGGTGCTTTGCGCCGATAGCTTTGAGCAGCAGGGAGAAGTGTTTTCTCTGCGCCATCCGGAAGTGGATTCGGCCCTTCTGGGCCAGAAGATGTTTACGGATTATGCTATTGAAACCCGAGTCGGGCTTCACTGCGCACCGCTGGCGCACAGGACGCTGGGGACTTATCCAGCCGGCGCCCTGAGGGTGGGCGTTTCCCGTTATCACCAGGCTGCGGATTTTGCCTTTTTTGTCAGAGCGTTAAAGGATTGTCTGAATCGATGAATATCATACTGCTGTTTACCTCGACCCGGGCCGTGATCAAAAGTGAAGAGATCCTTCGTGATCACGGTATCGAGTGTCAGGTAATCCCGGTTCCCAAAGATATCTCCAGCGAGTGCGGCATGGCGGTGATGGTGTCTGAAGATCTTCTGGCCCGGGCCACGACTCTTCTCGAAGAAAAAGGCCAGGGTTGTTCGGTGCATCGTCCCGAGCCGAAGGCCGAACCCCGGTTCGATCTGTTGACCACCGTAGAGCAGGGAGGGTGTTCGGCCAAATTGCCGCCTGAAGTTCTGTTTGACGCTCTCAAGCGGGTTCCGGTTCAGCAGGATGCCAACCTGCTGGTAGGTCTGGGTACCGGTGACGACGCCGGGGTCTATCGTTTGTCTGACGAGATGGCGTTGATCGAGACCACCGATTTCTTTCCGCC
>PWVL01000072.1 GCA_003561875.1 Desulfuromonadales bacterium
CGATGTTGCGTGCGACCAGTTGCAGATGAGTCAGTACGCTCTCCATTTTCAGACACGATACCTGGCCATCACCCCGCACTTCGCACAATTCCTTGTCCAACTCGCCGGAAAGCAGGCTCATCTCCGCAGTCACCGCCTTCTGTACTTGGGTCAGCGTGTCGAGCCCCTCGGTCTTCTGCCGATTGAGTGCCCTTTTGGCCAACCGCAGCATTTCCATCAGGCCGGCGGCGATCCCGGCGAAACCGGCAAGTTGCTCCCTGATATCCGGACTGGCTGACATTGAGATTCCTTTCGATTAAAATTCCTGTCTGAACCTACCCGTACCGACAAGGGAGCAGCCCTTGGCAGGCTGTTGCGGCCTGCGAAGCCTGAGTACCGGCGAGCAGCATCAGGCAAGACGTGGCGCTTTGTAGAGAGGCTCGGCACATTTCGAGAAGAGGGTTTTGGCCCTCTGTTTTTCCGCCATGATAACCGACCGTGCCTGCCAGATAAAAAATAGCACAAACCGTTGGGCTCGGCGATGACTTTTCGAGTCGACCACCGGCATCTCCCCGGCACCCTTGTAATTGGCACTCACCGAAGGTTCGTTATCTGAAACAACAAACCCCCTGATGGCAGATCAGGGGGTTTGTTGGCTGTCGGCCTGCAGGCAGTCCGCACCAAGCAAGAAAGCAGTCTAGATCGACTCATGTCGCGGCGGTCATTTCCCGCCAGCGGTTGATCTTGTCCAAAAGCACATCCCGCGTCTGGTAGGAGATGTCCGGAAGGGTTCCGCCCCAGATTTTTTCGGCCTCGGCAAATCCCTGGTCGATGCCCCGCAGCACTTCCTCAAGGCGGGACGGATCACTGCCCGCGAGACCTATCGCAAACTGAAAAATTCTCTCCGCTGTCTGTTCCACACCAAAGTAACCGTCTTCGCCGATCAACTCCCGGGCTTCATCCGGACTCAGGCTGGCAATGTCGATTTCGGAGCTGCCTGCGGCCAGCTGCACCGCCACACCCTGTTCCTGAAGCAGGGCAACCAGCCGGGCCCGAATCAGCTCATAGGGCGATGCCAGCCCTTCAGTAGGAAATTCAGCGCTGTAGGTCACGGCTTCGGACCGGGAATGACCAAGGGTCACCCGGTCGCCGCCTTCGCCGATCGTTGTTTCCCTGATCGCTGCCTTTTCCCGACCTCCCCGCTTTTCCAGAAGATTATTCGCGTCAACCTGAAACTGCATAAGTCTGCCCGATTCCACAACTTTCATCGCTCTGGCCTCCTTGCCCCCGTCTTTTTACGTATTTTGACAACACGCACAGACAGGCACCGATTATTTAGGGATTTATACCTGCCATATCGGTGGCACGGCGACGAATCTTTAGAGAAATATTGAAAAAAACGCGGGCGGATCGCGGGACAAAAGGATCGGAACGACTCAGCTTGACTTTGCCGAAGGTGCCTTCTATATTCTAGCGCCATGAAAGCCATCTTTCTCGCAGACGCCCACCTTCTTCAGCCGGAAGCCGATAACTACAGGCGACTGCTGAGTTTTCTCAAAAATCAGCGTGGTTCCATCACCCACCTGATTCTGCTGGGTGACATCTTCGAGTTCTGGCTCGGTTATCGCCACGCGGTCTTCGCCGCCTACGTTCCGCTGCTCGAGGAACTGCGGCGTCAGCGGCAGGCCGGCACGGAGTTGGTCTTCGTCGAGGGAAATCACGACTTCCATCTCGGTCCCTACTTCAGTGAAACCCTAGCATGCCGGATTTTTCCCGACCACGGTACTCTGGAACTCGACGGTCGGCGGATTTACATCGCTCACGGCGATCTCGTCAACAAGACGGATCGGGGCTACCGCCTGCTGCGCCGGGTATTGCGTAGCCGCTTAAGTCGTCGTCTGTTGCCGTTGGCTCCCGTCGACTGGGCCTGGACGGTGTCCCGCTGGGGAAGCCGGCAGAGCAGCAGCCGCAAGGATGAAAGTTACCGACTCCCCGAAGAACTGCTGGTGGGGTTCGCCCGTGAGCGATTTGCCGAAGGGCACGATGTCGTCGTGCTCGGCCACCACCACCTGCCTCTGATCAAAAGAATAGACGACAAATTGCTCCTGTGCCTCGGCGACTGGATTGAACAGGATTCCTACGGGCTGCTGGAAAAGGGGGTTTTCTCCCTGCAACGGGCCTGATCCTCTGCGGGCTCTTTCCCACTGTCCTGTTCGCTGTTTTCCCGCATAAAACGCCGGACCAGATCCTGTACCGTCAACCGCCCCAGCCTTCGCTCCTCCACCCTCTCCTCCTGTTCCAGTTCGTCGATGATCCGTCGTACCGACGCCTGCAATTCCGGCATGTAATTGGCGCCGTCTTCGCGCAGAATCCTGAATACCTCGCTCACCGGCAAGGCATCCAGGGCCCGTCCGGGCAGGTACTGGACACCCAGATCCTTGTCGTCATCCCGTACCGCCAGCAGATGAAGCCGCACCAGATCATCGAGAAGTTCGCTGACGATGCGCGGCGGCAGTTTCAGAAAACTGTCAATACGTTTACGGCTCCAGGGCGGTCCGTCCCGGTAGAAAGATTCGCCGATAAGCACCAGCAGGGCCACAGTCAGTTTTGTCCGGGAAGTAAAGTTGATCTTCACGGCACCAATTTCGCGGCTCACGGTACCAATATTCTGCACTGCGTAGGACAACTCAAGGCCGAACAGGACGATCATCCAGGACAGGTAGATCCAGACAATGAAAATCGGCAGCGCGGCCATGGTGCCGTAAATGGCGTTGTATTTGCCCACCCCGATCTGAAAATGCACATAACCCCATTGCACCAGCTGCCACAGGGTTCCTCCCACAACGCCTCCCACCAGCGCCGCATGGAATCGCACCCGGGTATTGGGCATGAACAGGTAGAGGAAGATAAAGGCGGCCCACATGACCACGAAGGGGATCAGCTTGAACAGCAACAGCATGGCTTCGCCGACATAGGCCGTTTCCATCAGCTTCATGACCAGGGTCTGACTCTGCAGGCTGGTGCTGATGGACACCGCCGCCAGAATCAGCAATGGGGCAAACAGCACCACGGAAAAATAGTCGGCAAAACGCCGCAACAGGGTGCGGGTTTCCCGCACATGCCAGATATGATTGAAGCTCTCTTCGATATTGGACAGCAGAGCCAGCACGGAAAGGATCAGCACAACCAGACCGATAACCCCAAGTCGTCCGAAGTGGGTATTTTCCAGGTAACGGAAAATTTCCGTGACGATTTCCTGGGAGCCCAGAGCCAGGTTTTCAACCAGAATCGGCTCCAGCACATTCTGCACGCCGAGACCCTTGAGCAGGGAAACCATCATCACCAGCAAAGGCACGATGGACAACAGGGTGGCGTAGGTCAGGGCCGAGGCCCGCAGCATGCAGTTGTCGGCCCTGAAATCCCTTATCACCAGCCAGAGCACCTGAACCTTGCGCAGCCAGAACAGCCGCCAGCGCGTCAGTTCGCCGGGATCGATGCGCCAGAGGTCGTAGATCAGAAATTTTCTGATTCTTTCCAGAACACGCTGCAACCGGTTCATTTTAACTCCTCTTTGCCTCGTTCTCTTGCGCTGCCGTTAAACGAAATGTCCTCGGAAACCACTCACTCCTCGGACAGACCCGCTACCGGAAGACCGTATCTGGCGGCAGCGCCAGCCTCGGAACTTTGATCGCCCACCAGTACGATCACCTGCCGATCCCACAGCAGATAACGCCGGGCGACATCCAGCACATCTTCGGCGGTGACGGCCGCCACCCGCTCCCGGTAACGTTGCAGATAATCCTCCTCATAGCGGTAAAAATCCAGGCGCATGGCCTGACTGACCACTTTGTGAGGGTCTTCAAAGGCAAATACAAAGGAGTTGAGCAGACTGTCCCGGGCGATCATCAACTCCTCCTCCGAAACCTTCTCCTCGGTCATGCGCCGCATCTCCTCGCGCATCAGCTCCACCACTTCATCCACGGTCCCGGTACGGGTTTCAGTGCCGGCAATAAACCATCCCGGCAGATGGCGGCCGACCTGCAGGGACGAATAGACCGAATAGGCAAGCCCCCGGTTGGAGCGTACTTCCTGCATCAACCGCGAATTGAAGCCGCCACCGCCAAGAATAAAATTCATCACCCGCAAGGCGTAGAGATCGGGGTTGTCCTTGTCGATGGCCCGTTGACCGAACAGCACCGTGGTCTGGGGAATCGGCTTGTCGACCGCCACAACCACCGGCTCGGGAGGTCCTGTCAGCGGCGGAATCAGCTGAGGCTCAAAGGGCCTCAATGGCCAGTTTCCCAGGTGCTCATCCAGCCGGAGCATCATGGCCTGCGGATCAAAGTCACCGGAGATGGCCAGCCACAGATTGTTGGGTTGCGCGTAGCGGCGATGAAAGGCCAGCAGGTCGTCGCGGCTGACGGCATCGAGGCTGGCGATGGTCGCCGCCTGACCCAGAGGGTGGTCACCATACAGGGCCCGCAGCAGTTTGCGGCGCGCAACCGTCCGCGGATGATCGTTCTGGCGGCGAACACGCTCCTGCAACTGGCCGCGATACAATGCAATCCGCCGGGAATCGAAGCGCGGCTGTCTCAGCACTTCGGCCAACAGCGCCAGCCCCGCTTCAAGATCATCCCGATGCAGGGACAAGGTCCCGTTCACCGCATAGGTATTGCCGCTGACGGAAAAGTTGGCAGCCAGGCGCTCCAGTTCCTGGTCGAGTTCTTCCGGGGTCAGCAGGCCGGCGCCGCCTCCCCTCAAAGAAGCGGCATAGAGATCCACCAGGCCGGCCGGCGACTCCGTTTCGCCGATACTGCCGGCACCGATCATCAGGCTGATGGTGATCAGCGGCAGTTCATGTTCCGGGTGCAGGTAGATACGCATGCCATTGTCCAGAGTCCGCCGCTCCACCTGAGGGACGGAAAAAACCAGCGGCTGGCTTTCCGGGATAACAGGAGGCTCCAGCGGCGGCCTTGTGGCACAGGCCGGCAACAGGGTCGACAGCAGCAGCAACACCAACGCTATGGTTCGCATCATGGGTCAGTTTTCCTCTTTCTGCAGAATGGCCACGGTTCGGTTGCGGGGAATAAGGTATTCGGCGGCGACCCGTTGTATGTCTTCCGCGGTGACGGCCGCAATCTGCTCTTCGTAGTCGACAAGATAGCGCCAGTCGCCGGCAATGCTCTGGTAAAAGCTCAGCATGCGGGCCAGTCCGGCATTTCTTTGCAGGGACCGCAGATGATCGACGCGCAGCCGGTTCCGCACCCGCTCCAGTTCCTCCGGACTGACCGGCTCCCGGATCAGCTTCTCCAGTTCCGCATAGAGCGCCTCCTGCACCTCGCCAACCGTGTGGGGGTGGCGGGGAATCACCCGCAGGACGAAGAGATTGTCATAGCGGTAGCCGGGAGTGCTGTAACTCGCCACCGAGGTAGCCAACCGCTTTTCCTGCACCAGAACCCGTTGCAGACGGCTGGTGCGGCCACGGGTCAGAAGACGGGAGAGCACATCGAATACATAGTCGTCCGGTGACGGCAGGGTCGGCTTGCGAAAGGCAACCGCCAGCCGGGGTTCCGCGGCGAACTCCACTGTGACCTGCTTTTCACCCCGTGGGGCCGGTTCGGCCACGGTCACCGGCGGCACCGGCGTACCCGGTTCCATCGCCCCGAAATAGGTCTCGATCAGGGTCAACGCCTGCTCGAATTCCACCGCGCCGACCAGGGTGATGATGGTGTTGACCGGACTGTAGTACCGTTCCATGAAAGAGCGGGTGACCGCCGGTGAAAGACTGGTGATATCGCTGGGCCAGCCGATAATGGGATGACGATAGGGATGGACGCTGAAAGCGGCGGCGATCAGGGACTCCTGAAGCAGGCCGTCCGGATTGCTGTCGTAAACCCGGTAGCGCTCTTCCCGCACCACCTCCCGTTCAGTGTAGAACTCTCGAAGCACGCTGTTGCGCATACGGTCCGACTCCAGGGAAGCCCACAGTTCGAGTTTGTTGGCCGGCAAAGAGATGGTGTAGGAGGTAAGATCCCGGCTGGTGAAGGCATTAAAACCGACGCCGCCGTGACGGGCGTAGATCTGGGCCAGATGATCGGTGATCAGCAGTTGCCGTTGTCGCTGCTGCAGATCCGCCAGTCGTTCTTCAAGTTCGGCGATTTCGACCGCATCCCCGCCCTGCCCGCGGCGCAGCCGGTCCAGGGCCTCGCCGGTCTGCTCGATGGCCTCCAGCAGCGGTCTTTCCTGCTGAAAATCCCGAGTACCGATGGTGTCGGTGCCCTTGAACATCAGGTGCTCCAGCATGTGGGCCACGCCCCGCTCCCTGTCGGACTCATGCACCGATCCCACCCCGACGGTCAAATAGGCCGAAAACACTGGCGCCCCCGGCCGTTCCACCACCAGCAAGGTCAGGCCATTGGCCAGCCGGTGGGCCTGGACTTTTTCCGCCAGGGATACCGCCGAAGCAAGGGACGGCACGGACCACAGCAGCAGCAAGGCGGCCAGAAGCCGCCCCAACAGATTAATTCGCATGGACAATACCCTTCTGGTTCAGTTCGCGGATTCGCAAGGGGTGAAAACGACTGCGGAACGGCAAGAAAATGCACTTGTAGTCTGCCACCGACGTCGGTCCCCGGGCTCTGCCGACAATTTCGGCGACCAGTCATGGGGTCCAGTATATACCGGACCCCCCGCCGTCCGGCAAGGCCTATCGGCGTTTCATCTCAGGGTGAAGCATTGGAGGGGAAGAGGGGCCTGTCGCCGGGGTGGTATCGCATTTTCACTTCGGGAAGTTCGACAAGTGCCTCGGACAGCACCTCCTTCATGCTGCTTACCAGTACCAGCCGCAGTTCTCCACGGATCGTCTCGTCAATGTCCCGCAGGTGGTCGGCGTTGCTGGCCGGCAACAGCACGGTGGTCGCCCCGGCCCGATGGGCGGCCAGAACCTTTTCCTTAACGCCGCCGATGGGCAGAATCCGCCCGGACAGGGTCAGTTCACCAGTCAGGGCGACCTTCCGCCGGGCCGGGCAACCGGTCAGGAGGGAGACAAGAGCGGTGGCGATGGCCACTCCGGCAGAAGGTCCATCCTTGGGAATCGCCCCGGCGGGAACATGGATATGCAGATCGCTCTGTTCAAAAAAGTCCGTTTCGATGTTGAACTCCCCGCAGTGCCCTCGGACGTAAGACAGCGCCGTGCGCGCTGATTCCCGCATCACTTCGCCGAGGCTGCCGGTAAGCCACAGTTCCTTGCGGCCCACCATGCGCGAGGCTTCGATAAAGATGATGTCACCGCCGGTTTCGGTCCAGGCCAGCCCCGTGGCCACCCCCACCCGGTCTTCCTCTGCGGCCACATCCAGATAGTAGCGCCGGGGCCCCAACAGCGTCTGCACATCCTCCGCTGTGATGCACCGGCGCTCCGGTGCCCCCTGAGTAATCTCCCGGGCTACCTTGCGACAGACGGCGGCCATTCGGCGATCGATGGCGCGCACCCCGGCTTCGCGGGTATATTCCCGAATCATCTTGTAGATGGCCGCGTCCTCGAAATCGAGGGGGTGCTCGCGCAGACCGTTGGCTTCGATCTGTTTGGGCAACAAGTAGTTGCGGACAATCTGCTGTTTCTCCTGATCGCTGTATCCGCTCAGACGCAGAACTTCCATGCGATCGCGCAAAGGAGCCGGAACCGGGTCCATGACGTTGGCGGTGGTGATGAACAGAACCTCCGAGAGATCAAAGTGCACGTCGAGATAATGGTCGGTAAAGGTGTCGTTCTGTTCGGGATCCAGCACTTCCAGCAGAGCGGAAGCGGGGTCCCCGCGAAAATCCTGGCCGATCTTGTCCACCTCGTCAAGCATGAATACCGGGTTTCGGGTGCCGGCCCGGCTGATTTCCTGAATGATGCGCCCGGGCATGGCACCGATATAGGTTCGGCGGTGACCGCGAATCTCCGCCTCATCTTTCATGCCGCCCAGGGAGATACGAATAAACTTGCGTCCCATGGCCCGGGCGATGGAACGGCCCAGGGAAGTCTTGCCCACACCCGGTGGACCGACCAGGCAGAGAATCGGCCCCTTGAGAGACTTCTTCAAACTGTGGACGGCAAGAAACTCAAGGATTCTTTCCTTGACCTCGGTGAGATTGTAGTGGTCCTCATTTAGGATCTCTTGCGCCCGGTGAATATCGAGTATGTCCTCCGAGGAGCGATTCCAGGGCAGGTTGCCCAGGCACTCCAGATAGGTGCGGGCGACGGTGTATTCCGGCGAAGAAGAATTGATGCGCGCCAGCCTTTCCAGTTCCCGATCGGCAACCGTCGCCACTTCTTCAGGCAAACCGGCCTCTTCCAGCGTCCGCCGCAGTTTGTTCAGTTCGGCCTGCTGGGGATCGTCATCGCCCAGTTCGCTCTGAATCTGCTTGAGCTGTTCGCGCAGCAGATATTCCTTCTGGTTCCTGCCGATGCGCTTGGCCACCTCGGACTGGACTTCTCCCTGCAACTGCAGCTTCTGCACCTCGGCGGTGAGCAGCAGGTAGATCTCCTTGAGTCGTTCCAGGGGCTGCAGAATATCCAGAAGGCGCTGCTGATCGGCATAATCGAGAGTCAGGTAGACCGCTACCAGATCGGCCAACTCGCCCGGCTCGCTGATCTGGTTAAGCAGTTTGGCAAGATCGGCGGCAAGGGGCCGGCCATAGGCCAGCGCCACCTTTAACAGGGCCTTGACACTCTGGGTCAGGGCATCGGCAATGGGACCACGGGTCGGGGGATCGCTCAACACCTTGACCGTGGCTGTCACATAAGGCGTCTTGCGAAGGGCACTGAGCAGTTGAATGCGCACCAGACCTTCGAGCATCACCTTGGCGCCCCCCTCGGGAAAACGAAATATCTGAGTGATGCGGCAGGCGGTGCCGATGTGGTTGAACTCGTGCAGTCCTCTGGTTTTTTCATCGGAAAGCACCGGCACCAGGCCCAGCAGATGTTCTCCAGCCAGAGCGGCTTCGACGGGGGACATGCCCTGTTCCTGAACCAGCAGGGGAAAGGAAGCGTGGGGAAACACGATTTGCCGGCGCAGGGGATAGATGGGCAATTCCGGCGGTATGAATACCGTTTTGTTGAACATCCTTTTCCTCCTTGGTGAGATGCCCTGAAAAAGATGCCGCCCCGGGCCGGACCCGGCTCTGTCGCCCGTCACCAGGACAAAACCGGTATATCGCAAAAGTCGGTAACCCAAAAGTCGAAAAAAGCCATCGTTTTGAAGAGCATAACAATGCCCTCAAAGCTGTCAAGATTGACGGGGGTTTCACGGGTCGAGACCTGAGAAAAGATTACAGGGAGGGGATCAGAGTGCGTCGGCGGCCGGCTTCTTTCGGAAGAAAATTCCGGCGACCCTTCCGGGGGGGGGGAAATAAACGAATTGCACGGTCAGCGCTCAACGGCTTCGGGAGACCACATGCACGGCCAGATCCAGCAGAGCTTCCTTTTCCGGTCCGTCGGCAAAAACCCGCAGCCCTTCAGTGGCCTGGCAACAAAGAATCCGGGCCTGCTCCAGGCAGTAGGCGATACTTCCGGTCTTCTCAAGGATGCGAAGCACCCCGGTAAAATCGGCCTCGGACAACGCGCTTTGGCCGAGCACCGCCGCGATACGGCGACGATCCTGGTCCGTTCCGTTCCGCAGGGCATGAATCAGCGGCAGGGTCATCTTGCCTTCGGCCAGATCACGGCCACGGGTTTTGCCGAACTCCGTCTCCATCGCCACGTAATCGAGAACGTCATCGACCAACTGAAAAGCCCGACCGAGTCGAAAGCCGAACTCCTCCAGGGCATCACCTCCCGGCCCGCCCTTTCCCAACAGGGCACCACAGCGGCAGGCGGCGGCAAACAGGGAGGCGGTTTTTCCGTCGGCGATGGTCAGATAGTCCTCCTGCGACAGGTCAAGATCGGAGCTGCCGACCAAATGACGCATCTCTCCCTCGGCCAGGCGGGTTACGGTTCGGCCAAGCACTTCCAGTACGGGCAGATTGCCGGCGGCAATTACCAGAGAGAAAGCCTTGGCCAACAGATAATCGCCGGTCAGTACCGCCGCCTGATTGCCCCACACCACGTTGGCTGCAGGAAACCCCCGCCGCACGGTCGCCCGATCCACCACGTCGTCGTGAAGCAGGGTGGCCGTGTGTATGAACTCCACGGCACTGGCCAGAACAATGTGCTGCGAGCCGGCGTATCCGGCGATCCGGGCGCTGAGCAGCAACAGCAAAGGCCGAATACGCTTGCCACCACCAGCGAGCAGATAAGCGCCGATGCGGTTGATCAGATCGATTTCAGAGCACAGGTTCTCTTCAAAACAAGCCTCCACAGCCTTCAGATCGTCACCCAGCAGTAACAGAGCCTTGTCCATAAGTACTTCGTCTTTCCTTGTCAGCGGGCGGAAACTCCTGCCGGTCAAGAGGCGGATAAGGAGCATTGCAAGGTCCAAAATTCCGTCATCCTAAGAACTTCCCCCCATGAATGTCAAAGCATTTCTCCGTCGTCAAGCCTTTGCCGGTGCAGGCTGCAAACCGCCTTTTCGAATCCATGGGGCAATCATATCTGAACCATTCTCCGCACAGCAGTCGAGACAAATCACCGGACCTGCATTATACTGGCTGAAGCGGGATCCGGCCATCCCGCTCACACTCTAAGCGCGAGGTATGGATGATGAAAAAGTGGACCGCAGTTATTTCGCTGAGCCTGTTGCTGGGGGCCTTCGCCTTTCCGTCTTCTTCGGCGGAAGCCGCCTGGAACCGCCTGATCCGCGGTGTGAAAAATCTCGTCGGAAGCCCTGCCCTGCAGGACCAGGAAGTGGTGGCCGGACTGAAAGAGGCTCTGCGACTGGGAACGGACAACAGCGTCAATCAGGTAGGCCGACCCGGCGGTTTTCTGAACAACCCGAGAATTCGTATCGAACTGCCCGCACCTCTGGCCCGCGGTGAGAAACTGCTTCGCTACGCCGGCTACGGTGAGCAACTGGACGCTTTTCAAACGAGCATGAACCGGGCCGCCGAGCAGGCTGCTCCCCAAGCCCGGGCCATCTTCCTGCAGGCCATCAGCGATATGCCCCTGAGAGACGCGCAAAACATTCTGTATGGCGGCGACACCGCCGCTACCGACTATTTTTCCGCCCAGACCCGACCGGGACTGGCAGAAGCCTTTACTCCCATCGTTCAACGGTCACTGGCGGAAGTCGGAGCCACCAGCCGTTTCCAGAATCTGAGCACAACCTTCCGCAACCTGCCCTTCGGCGAAAATCTTCAAATTGACCTGGACCAGTACGTCACCAACGGCGCCCTGGACGGTCTGTTTTTTGTTCTGGGAGAAGAGGAGCGCAAAATTCGCCGGAATCCGGCGGCCCGCACCACCGAACTTCTGCAGAAGGTATTCGGGGCAACAGACAACTGACGCTCGACGACAGCGACCCGGTGGCTGTTGGACCAATCCGGGGCATCGGCAATCGATCCGGCCCGATGTCCCGGTTTTTCACGAGGGAAGGGTTCCGCGACCTATTGTTGAACAGACATCGTTGTGGAACGCCGGCCGGGACAAAACCTGTCCCTCCTGCAACAGCAAGGCAAACGCCTCGGCCGCCAGCAGCTTGCCGAACAGATACCCCTGCAGCATGTCGCAACAGCGCTCCTGGAGAAAAGCCAGTTGTTGTTGCGTCTCGACCCCTTCGGCGACTTTTCGGCAAAGATGAACCTGACGAAACTGACGGGCGGAGATATTGACCTTGTGGCGGGCCCGCTTTGGCAACTTACCGATTTCTTCAGTGACTTGCTTCCGTGAGGTCCAGTACTCAGCGCTCCTTTCACCACCAGGAAGCCGCGGCAGATCTTCGCGCCCAAGACCCCATCAATGCAGGTAATCTCAAAGATGTTTTAGAACACCAGGACCGAAATACGTGGTAGGCTCCTTGACGATCTGCTACCCGGAATGCGACTCTGGTCCCGGCACGAATCCTTCTTCAGCATAATCCACTCCGCAAGAAGCAGGTCACTTTATTCACACCTCACCCTTATGGCCGGCACTTCTGTAAACTAACCCCTGACTGAAGTCAGAGGCTTTATGGTGGACAGTTGGGCCGTCTCCACATGCGGGCGGTTTACGGCGCCCGTTGGTGCAACGGCGGTTGC
>PWVL01000062.1 GCA_003561875.1 Desulfuromonadales bacterium
ACGGGATCGGCGATAACATCCTCTCCGGTACGCGCCCGCATTCGCTCCCGTTCCAGTTCGGCAGCCCGTTGCTCGCCGGCGCTCAGCCTGCCCCCGACCCAGCGGTCCAGAATCAGCGACGCCACCAGATCGCCAGCAACATTAATGGCCGTGCGGCACATGTCGAGAATCCGGTCCACCCCGAGAATCAGAGCGATCCCGGCCGGTGGAATGCCCACCGAACCGAGTACCATGGAGAGTACCACAATGCCCACTCCGGGGGTCGCCGGCGCACCGATAGAGGCGCCAACGGCCGTCACCACGATCAACACCATACCCGACAGACCGATATCAATGCCGTACACCTGAGCCAGAAACATTGCCGCGACTCCCTGATACAAGGCCGTTCCGTTCATGTTAATAGTCGCCCCCAGAGGAATCACGAATTGGGCCACGGAGGGCCGCACCCCCAGACGATCTTCTGCGGTCTTAATCGACATCGGCATGACTGCCGCCGAGCTGGAGGTAGAAAAAGCCAGCAGCAGAACTTCCCGCGTCGCGCGCAAAAAAACCAGCGGCGAACGGCCCGCCAGAAACAGCAACAACAACAGATAGAGAACAAACAGCAGCAGCAGACCCAGCAACACCGTGGCTACGTACACCGCCATACCGAACAGGGCGTCCAATCCCAGCTTGGCGGTCAACTGGGCAAGCAGGCCGAACACCGCCACCGGTGCCAGCACCATGGCCCAGCGCACCACTGTCATGCACACCGCCTGCAGAGAACCCAGCAACTCAAGGAGCGGCTTGGCCTGTAACGGCGGCAGCATGACCAGCGCCACCCCCACCACCATGGCAAAAATGACCACCTGGAGCATATTGCTTTCGACCATGGACGACAGCGGGTTGGCCGGCAGCAGAGTGATCACGCGTTGAGGCAGCTCCCTCAAATCCAGCAGTTCGCCATCGGCAACCGCCGCCACCGGCCGTGGTTCCTGCAGAGCCCGGCTGTCCACATAGCGCCCCGGTTGCACCAGGGTTGCCAGCAACAGCCCCAGAACAATGGCAACGGCGGTAATGGTCAAAAAAAACACCACCGCTCGCCCGCCCATGCGCCGCAGCTGTTCGAAATCCTCGGTAGCGGCCAGTCCGCGAATGATCGACGCAAAAACCAGCGGAATCACGATCATCTGAATCAGGGCCAGAAACAGACGCCCCGGCAGTGCCAGCCATTCACCGGCGGTGGCGGCAAAGGCCGGGTCGAACCAGCCGACCGCGGGACCCAACAGAACACCGACCAGAATTCCGGCCACCATCCCGATCACCACCTGCAGCCACAGTCGCCCCCGTACCAGGGACTGCAGGGAATTGGCCAGATGTTTCAGGGAGCGCGGGTGGAGCATTTCCAGCGGCGTCGCCGGGCGATTCTGCCATTGCATGATACCTCCTCGAAATGATTTTGCCGCGACGTCAAATGACTCTGGAAAGTTCCGGATCTATTTTGCTTTCCCACAAGCCGGCGAGCTTCAGCGCAACAATGAGCAGCCACCTACAAAGCTGAAAGATAGTCCGCCAAACGATCACAACCCTCGATAATCCGGGGGAACAGCTGTCGGGCCATCCCTTCCGTAACGGCCTCTTTTCCCGGCCATGCCGCAAGAGCCGCGGAACCGTCATAGTCCACCGGCGCCAGCCGCGCTCCCAGGGCGGTGGCGGCCAGGTAAAAATCCCCCCCCGGAAGCAGGGCCACATGGGCTTCCTGCAACAGGTCTTCACACAGCCGCTGACCGGTCAGAATGCCTTTGCAGCGCAGTTGTTCGCGCTGATTCTGAAAATCGGGAAACAGGTAAAACGCCCCTTCAGGCCGGGGGCAGTTCAAACCCATGGCGATCAGACGTCGGTAGACATAGTCACAGACGTAATGGTGAATATCGGAGGTTTTAGCAACAAAGGGTCGAATAGCGTCAAAATTCCCATAGGCTTCAAGAGCAGCATACTGAATGGGAGCACTGACGGCGCTGAATGTTTCACTGATGACCGACTGCAAAGCTTCCAGTACCAGCTGCAGGGACTTGGGAACCAGCAGCACACCAAGGCGGTAGCCCCCGGCAGCAAAAGACTTGGAAAGCCCCGCAGAAACGATGGTCCCTTCCGGATAAAAATGAGCCATGCTGCTGTGGGGTCGATCGGTGAAATTCAGCATGGCGTAAATTTCGTCGGAAATGACCAGCACCTGATAGGCGCGGCAGATCTCGGCCAGATCTTCCATTTCCTGGCGGCGGTAAAAAGCCCCGGTCGGATTATTTGGATTGTTGAGAATCAGAACCTTCTGGCACTGCCCCAGGCCGTGGCAGGCCCGATCAAGCTCCTCCGCCTGCAGTCGATAGCCGTTTTCCCTGCGTGTGGCGATAGGCACAATGCTTTTTCCGCGCAACGCGGCCTGAGGTCCATAGCTGACCCAACTCGGAGCCGGGATCAGCAGAGGCCCTTCCACCAGATAGATGGTCTGAAAAATCAGTTCCTTGCTGCCCGGTCCGATACAGACCTCCTCGGCAGAAAAATCATAATCAAACCCCCGTCGATAAAATGCGGCGACGGCCTGACACAGCTCCGGCAGGCCGCGCGTCGGTAGATAGTCCTTCTGATGGGCGTTACGACGCAGGGCTTCCTGCAGTGGCTCGGGCACCGGAAAGGGCGATTGACCGAAACCAAAGTGGAAAATCGGCTGACCGGCGCGACGCAGATCGAGAGCCGTACGGTTAATGGCCAGCGTCGCCGATTCTCGAAGACTGAGGACCAGAGGATTGAGAGCGGGAATCATGGCGGATCCTTTCGTCAGAAGAATAACATCGGTTGGTCCAGGCTTAATGCCAGCCGCCGGGCCTGATAGGGCAAACGCCGCCCGGAATCCAGACCTCGGCAGTGGTCAGCGGCCGGTGCGCAGGTGCAGTTCCATGGGATGGGGGTGCAGATAGTATTGCTCTTCCAGATAAGGCGGCCGGTATTTTCGAACAAAGTGGTTGATCAGGGTAATGGGGATATTGATGGGAACCTGGCCGTGACGATACTGCTCGATCAACTCCAGCATTTCCTGCTTTTCGTCCGCATCCAGATTCTTTTTAAAGTAGCCCAGCAGATGATGCAGCACATTGATATGCTTGGCGACACTGGTCAGGGTTCGCACTGTCTTCATGAGCATTTGCTGGTATTCTTCAAACAACTCGATAGCGGGAAGCTCGCCCGCTCGGGCAACCAGTTTGCCCATCTGGCGGGCCAAATCAACCTGATGACTCATCAGCAGATATTTGTGACTTGCATGAAACGCGACCAGCGGTCCGGCTGCTGGCCCGGCCGCCTGAAGCCGACGCCATCGCTGAAAGGTAAAGATCGATTCGATAAAATTTTCGCGCAACTTGGGATCGTGCAGGCGTCCATCCTCCTCTACCGGCAACAGGGGAAAATGGGCCATAAACATTCCGGCAAACAAGCCCACCCCGTTCTTGTTGGGAATACCGTTACGATCATACAGTTTCACCCGGGCCATGCCGCTGCTCGGCGAACGGCTTTTGAAAACAAATCCACACAGACCTTCCTGCTCCAGTTCGACCAGACGCTTGCGGGCCCAGTCGGTCATGCGCTCGGTGACGTCCTCGCCGCTGTTGGAAAAAACCAGACGCTGGGCATCCGGTTCGCCTACCAGCCTCAGGGTCGGACGGGGAATCGGCAGCCCCATTTCAACTTCGGGACAGACCGGCACATAGTCCACGTAAGGACCGAGAGTGTCGCGCAAAAATCGGTCCAGTTGATGGCCACCGTCATAACGGACATTGGAGCCGAGCAGACAAGAACTGATGCCGAGCCTTATTTTTTCCATGGATTATTCCTTTCAGTTATATCTGCCGATTGCACCGGGCGGTTCAGAAAGATTCTTAATTGTACCAGAAAGCGCCTGCCCAGCAGTCCAGGAATTCAGTAAACCGAAACTATGTTCTGCAGCGATCTTATGAAATGCTAGACTTGGGAAATCGCCTGATAAAATCAAAGCGGAAGCGCATATTCCAATACCTCAGAGAGGAGGCAAACCTTGAGCAGGCATCTGGTGCTGGCGGGCGGCGGCCACGCCCATATGATGATCATGCGCGATCTCAAACGCTTTATTCAACCCGGCCACCGAGTAACCCTGGTCAGTCCCGACCCCTACCACTATTATTCCGGCATGGGTCCCGGGCTGTTGGGCGGGACCTATCGGCCTCAACAGGTACGGTTTCATGTTCAGCGCATGGTCGAGGATCGCGGCGGCACTTTTGTGGCCGACCGGGTAGTGCAAATCGACGGGGCACATCGCCAATTGTGGCTGGCTTCAGGCCGGAGGCTGTCCTACGATGTGGTGTCTTTCAATACCGGTAGCAACGTGCCTCTCGCCGCTCTGCATGCGGATGCCGGCGTCACCCCGGTCAAGCCCATTAAACACCTGCTTAGGGTGCGGGACACCATTCTCAACGCCCCTAAGGCAGATTCCCTTAAACTGCTGGTGGTCGGTGGCGGTCCGGCGGGCGTCGAACTGGCCGGCAATCTTTGGCGATTGGTGGAAAAAGCCGGCCACTCCGCCGAGATCACCCTGCTGGCGGGCCGAAAACTGCTTGGAGCCTTTCCCGACGGGGTGCGCCGCCGGGTTCTGCAGTCCCTGCAGCAACGGGGCATTGCCGTACGTGAGGGAGTCCACGCCACCCATCTCGCCGACCAGAAGGCGCAATTAACCGATGGTTCGGTTGTGCCCTTCGATTTCGCCCTGGTAGCAACCGGCGTCAAACCTTCCTCCCTGTTTGGCGATTCGGGGCTGAGCATCGGTGCTGACGGCGGGCTGCTGGTCAACCGCAATCTGCAGTCTGTCGATTTTCCCGAGCTGTTCGGCGGCGGCGACTGCATCAGCTTTCAACCCCGGCCGCTGCCCAAGGTGGGGGTCTACGCCGTGCGCCAGAACCCGATTCTGCTCGCCAATCTGCTTGCGGCCCTGGAGAACAGGACGCTGCAACCTTTTCGACCCCAGTCCGCCTACCTGTTGATTCTCAACCTGGGTGACGGCCGGGGCGTGCTCAACCGCGGCTGGCTGACTTTCGCCAGCAAATGGGTCTTCACCCTCAAGGATCGCATCGATCGCGCCTTCATGGAACGGTTTCAGGTCAGCGGTGAATTAGACGAAATCGACAGCGATCTGAAAAGATAGGCGATGGTGGCGCCAGCGCTGCGTAGCCCGGACTTTTTTATCAACGATCAACATCAGCCTCGGGGTATCGGCCCGCTTTGCTGGCGGCCCCTGATCAAGGAGACACAATCCATGAGCATTCTCGACTATTTCAAACCGGTGGAAACCTGGAGTGCCGAACAGGTGCGGGAATTCCTGCAACAGCACACAGCCGATGAATACTCGCTGCTGGATGTGCGCCAGCCCGGCGAATACGAGGAAGGGCATCTTCCCGGGGCGCAGCTGATACCGGTCAAGGAGTTGGAAGATCAACGGCAGCGTCTCGACTCGGAAAAAACCACGATCACCTATTGCGCTGCCGGGGTCCGCAGCCGGGCCGGAGCGGCGATCTTGTCGCGGGCCGGTTTTCGCCAGGTGATCAGCATGAGCGGCGGCATCCATGCCTGGCAAGGGCTGATTGCCGAAGGCGAGCCGGAACTCGGTGCCACCTGGTTCGCCCCCGGACAGACCGTGACCGAACAACTGGCCCTGGCCTGGCTGCTGGAAGACGGTGCCCGGCAGTTCTACGCCGAACTGGCGGCTGAGCGCACTGACCCGCAGGAGGCCGAGCTGTTCCGGCGCCTCGGTGCCGTCGAGGAGCAGCATCAAACCACTCTGCGCAACCTGCTGCGAGAGCTGGCCGGTATGGAAGAACCGCCGGCGAAGATCCTCGAAGAGAAAAGTTCGCCGACAGTTCTTGAAGGGGGCATCACCCTCGACCAGGCGCGACAGTGGGTGCAGGGCAAGGACCTGCGCCGAATTCTGGAGCTGGCCATGGGCCTGGAGACCAACGCCTGGGACCGCTACCTGATCATGCACCAATCCGCTGAGCAGGCTACGAGCCGGGAAGCCTTCGGCCGACTGGCGGAAGAGGAAAAGCACCATCTGGAGTTGCTCAGCGATGAGCTGGACCGCCTCCTGGCCACCGGATAATGGTGGCGGGACGCTTGGGCCGGAGGAACCCTTCAGGACCACAGGGAGCGTAGCGGATTCTCCCCTCTTCGGTAGGCGGCGTCGAGCTTGTGCAGGTCGGCGCCGAGCCAGGCCGCCAGCAGGACTGCCTGATTCATAAAGGTGGTACGAAGGGCCCCGTAGGTCCGCCAGCGTCGGTCGGAGGTGGCCAGCGGAGCGTCGGCACAACGGATCCGCCCCTTTTTGGCGGCCTGTTTGACCAGCAGCAAATCCTCCAGGATAGGCACGTCGGCAAATCCGCCCAGAGCTTCAAAATCCCTCTTGCGGAGAAAAAGTCCCTGATCGCCGTAGGGTCGCTGTAACAGTCGGCAACGGGCATTGGTGCCCAAGGTGATCAGGCTCGCTCCGGCAAAGCCTTCGCGAAGGGCAAAACGAAAATGCCCAAGGACTGTGGCGGGATCCTTGAGGATTTTTCGAAGATGCCGGTCCCAGCCCGATGACAGCAGCGAATCGGCGTGCAAAAACAGCAGAAGCTCACCCGTCGCACTTTTTGCTCCAAGGTTCATCTGTCGGGCCCGGCCGTAAGCCCCGGTCAAAACCCTCGCACCGGCCTGTCGAGCAATTTCCTGCGTCCTGTCGTGGCTGCCGCCATCTACGACCAGAACTTCCGCTTCGAACCCTTCCAGCGCAGCCATCACAGTTTCGCGCACCGATGCGGCTTCATTCAGGGCCGGGATAATCACGGAAATCTTCGCCGGCACATCCTGCGCTTCATCCACATCGCT
Source organism: Desulfuromonadales bacterium (assembly GCA_003561875.1). Taxonomy (GTDB): domain Bacteria; phylum Desulfobacterota; class Desulfuromonadia; order Desulfuromonadales; family Syntrophotaleaceae; genus SLLR01. The sequence continues at coordinate 6,919 of PWVL01000062.1, forward strand.
TAACGGGGGCAACAGCCGGTAATCGTCCATTTTGGCCAGCGTCTGCCCAAGCACCGCGTCGGTCCCCCAGTCAATCTCGTCAAAGAGTTCGGGACGCGGCGCCGTCAGCCCCAAAAGATAGTAGCCGCCGTCCAGGGCGGGCCCGATAACACAGGAAGCCGTTTCCAAAGCCCTTAACGCCTGCAGCATGTTGGCGCTGCGGTTGTCGGGACAGTCGCTGCCGATCACCAGCACCTTCCGCGCCCCCGCCTTAAAAGCCTCCCCAAAGGCCCGAACCAGGCGTTCGCCGAGATCCCCTTCACCTTGGGCACGACAGGAAACGTCGCCACCAAGCCACTCGCGAATCTGCGCTACCGTCCCATCAGTAAACCGGACCTCCACGGGACACCCTGTTTGGCGAACCTGGCGAAGGGTGAATTCGGTCATTTTTCGCTGCAGATCCGCCGCCCCCTGCGGACCAAGAGCGGGAATCAGCCGGGTCTTGGTCCGACCGGCCAGGGGGAAACGGGTAAAAATCACCATGCGCACCGTCTGAGTGTCGACCTGCCTTGAATTCATTGCCGTTTTCACCTTCACAACGCAAAACCTTCGGGAGTTAGGATCCTCGCCTTAAGTCAGCACATGCCGGTCGTCTCATTCAGACAGACACTGTCGAGCCGGTCAACCGCCCGCTGAGCAATATCAGGGTTGCTTTGCGGACCGCGCCTATGCCGGACAACTCGCATTTTTCTGAAAAAAGGTTATCATGACACAAACAAAAAGCCTTGATGGAAGGGCCGTTGATGGGAAATACCGACCTGGCGCGAGTTTTTGCAAGCGACTTTTCCTACCCGCCAACGCAGAGTACTTTTTTACCGACCCTGTTCGCTTCGCAGTCCATGAAACACCTTAATCTGCGACACGGCGTCGCGGACGGGTTGGCCTTGACCACCTCTTTGACCTGGGATTCCTTATCGCATGAACCTTCAACGCACGGAAACCACCGACAACAAGCCGTCGGGCTGGAATTTCGACAACAGCTACAGCCGTCTGCCCGACTATCTGCATGTCCGACTCAGACCGACACCCGTAACCGCTCCCGAAACAATCCTTTTCAACCGGTCCCTGGCCCGACAGCTGGGACTTGATGACCAGGTTCTGGCGGGCAATCAAGGGGCCGCCCTATTCTCCGGCAACCGGTTGCCTGAGGGCGCCGATCCTCTGGCCCAGGCCTATGCCGGTCACCAGTTCGGGCATTTTACTGTGCTCGGCGACGGGCGGGCCCATCTGCTGGGGGAACAGATCACTCCGGACGGGCACCGCTTCGACATTCAGCTCAAAGGCTCGGGGCGGACGCCCTTTTCCCGCAACGGCGACGGGAGGGCCGCTCTGGGTCCGATGCTGCGGGAATATCTTATCAGCGAAGCTATGGAGGGCCTCGGCATTCCCACCACCCGCAGTCTTGCCGTGGTCCTTAGCGGCGAATCGGTCTACCGGGAGGTCCCGCTGCCCGGGGCGATTCTTACCCGCGTGGCGGCCAGCCACATTCGCGTCGGCACTTTCCAGTATCTGGCAGCTTATCAGAACCGGGAAGGTCTTCGCCTGCTGACCTCCTACACTCTGGGCCGCCATTTCCCCGAACAGGCTGAAGCGGACAACCCTTTTCTGGCTCTGCTGCAAGAGGTTATAGCACGGCAGGCTTCCCTGATCGCCCGCTGGATGCTGGTCGGCTTTGTTCACGGGGTGATGAATACCGACAACATGGCCCTCTGTGGAGAAACCATCGACTACGGTCCCTGTGCTTTTATGGACCGCTACGACCCAGCCACCGTGTTCAGTTCCATCGATCACGGCGGACGCTACGCCTACGGCCGTCAACCCGCCATCGGGCACTGGAATCTGTCCCGATTTGCCGAAACCCTGCTGCCTTTGCTGAGCGACAATGAGGAACAGTCCATCGAACTCGCCAACAACTGCCTGACAAACTTTCCGGAACTGTTTCGTCAAAACTGGCTTGCCGGAATGCGGGCCAAACTGGGATTGTTCAACGCCGAAGCAGAGGATGAAGTGCTGATTCAGGACTTGCTCACCTGCCTGCATCAAGCCGAAGCCGACTACACCAATACCCTGCGGGATCTTTCGCTGACGACGCCGGCCGAGGAGCCGGTCTTTCGTCACCCGGGCTTTGTCGCATGGCAGCGTCGCTGGCAAAGCCGGCGGGCCCGCCAGACAGAGTCGATCCCGAACAGCCGCGAACTCATGAATGCCCACAATCCGGCCCTGATTGCCCGCAATCATCGCGTCGAAGAAGCCCTGGAAGCCGCCGACCAGGGGGATTACGGGCCGGCACGGACCCTGCTGGAGGTTCTCGCCCGACCTTATGACCTTTGCGCCGAACATGCTGCCTACCGCGAGCCGCCGCCGGCCTCGTTTCTTCCCTATCAAACCTTCTGCGGCACCTGACAGGTACCCCGGTTCCTTGTTTTTGAGGCGGAACCATTTCACCACGGGAGAGCACCGATGAAGATATTCTTTTCCGGATCCATTCGCGGCGGCGACAGTTACCGTCCAAGCTATCGGCAGATTCTCGATTGTCTGAAAAACTACGGCGAGCTCGTATCCGAACATATTCCCGCCCGGCAAACGGCTGCACCCGGCAAAAAGGCAGATGATTTTGTCATTTATGCCCGGGATGTTCAGTGGATTCGAGAGGCGGACCTGTTGGTTGCCGAAGTTTCCCAGCCTTCCATCGGCGTGGGATACGAGATTGCCCTGGCCGAAAATCTCGGCATTCCGGTGCTGGCACTCTATGATCTGAGGGCGGCCCATCCTGTTTCCGCCATGATCGCCGGCAACAGGAATATTGCCCTGTTGCGCTACGCATCTCTTCCCGAACTGTGGCCGCTGCTGAACAGGGAGCTGGCCCGGGCCAGGCCAGGAGATTCAAAGACCGTCTGAGTCCGTGTGCTCCCACTGATCGTTCACCTGTTGCACTCGAAAAGCCCACAAAAACCTGCGACTCTGGCCTCATTCCCTGCGAGGACAAAGCCGCAATGGTATAATCAAAAAGAGATTTTTCTTCTTTACATCAAATTGCCACAAAGCCTGGACCGATTCTGCCGAGGGTACAGGGGGTGGCGTCAGGAGGGTATCATGTTTGCTTTTGACGGTATGCGCAAAAACACCATCGCCATGGTTCTTGCGGGGGGCAAGGGGGAACGACTTTCGCCGCTGACTCTGCTGCGGGCCAAACCGGATTTGCCCTTTGGCGGCAAATACAAGATCATCGATTTTGTCCTCAGCAACCTGTTCAATTCCGGGCTGAAAAAAACCTATATTCTCACCCAGTATCGGGCCTATAACCTCAACAAGCATATCTGGGATTCCTGGAGTAAATGGGTCGGGTGGGAGGAGTTCTACGTCGCCATTTCTCCCGAAACCAGCAGCGAAAGCGAGGAGTGGTTTCGCGGCACTGCCGACGCCATTCTGCAATGCCTGCGTTTTGTTGAAAACTCGGAGGCGGACTACGTAGCGATATTTGGCGGTGATCACGTCTACAAGATGGATGTCGGTCAGATGATGGCCGCGCACCGCAGCAACCGGGCCGACCTGACCATTGCCTCCCTCGAGATTCCCGTCGAAGAGGGCCGGCGTTTCGGTGTTTTTTCCGTCGATAAGGATTTTCGGGTCACGGAGTTTGCCGAAAAACCCCAACAACCTGAAAAAATCCCCGGCCGGGACACCTGTTTCGCTTCCATGGGCAACTATATTTTTTCAGTACCCAAGTTGATCGAGGTGTTGCGGGAAGGCAAGAAGCGTCACGCCGATCTTGATTTCGGCAAACACGTGATTCCCATGATGCTCGCTCAGGGCGACAAGGTGCTGGCCTACAATTTCAACGACAACCTGATTCCCGGCATGAAGGCCAAGGAGCGGGGCTACTGGCGGGATGTGGGCACCATTGATTCCTACTACGAAGCCAACATGGATCTGGTTCAGGTCTCCCCTCAACTGAACCTGTACAATTACCAGTGGCCCATTCTCACCAACCAAGGCAATTTTCCGCCGGCCAAAACGGTCTTTGACGACGAAGAACGGCGCGGTATGAATATCGATTCCTATGTGTGCGGCGGCTGCATTACCAGCGGCGGCGTGGTGCGCCGTTCCATTCTGGGCCCCCGCTGCAAAATCAACAGCCACAGCCTGGTGGAGAATTCCATCCTTTTTGACAACGTCACAGTCGGCCGTAACGCCCGGATTAAAAAAGCCATCATCGATGCGGACACAGTGATTCCCGCCGAAGAGGAGATCGGCTACGATCTCGATGCGGATCGGCAAAAAGGCTACACCGTCACCGAGTCTGGCATCGTAGTGGTTTCAGGTGGATCAAAAACCGCCAATTCCTGACTCGGGCAGGTCTCCTTCATCGTCACCAACCTTCATCAGAGGTTTAAGGAATATATGTCCTTCCACGTGGCCCGTTTTTTTTCGGAACCGACGGCCTATCCCTCTCAGGTCGGGGGACTGAAAAAAGCCGCTACGTGACAAAGTGGGCTTTTGCGAAGCCATCAGCCTTGTATTGCCGGATAAAGCTGTTATCTTTCCCGACTCAAGCAACGCGGTTCTGTCCCGCACCGAAACGTTATCTGAAAAAGGGAGGAATCAACCATGAATCTCTACGATTACGCCATGCAAATGGAAAACGATGCGGAATCGCTTTACAAAAAATTGGCCGACAAGGCCCGGACCGAAGGTGTTCGAAAGATCTTTCTTGATCTGGCTTCGGACGAACAGCGCCACTTTCAGTCACTCAAAGCGTTGAAGGCCGGGAAACAGGTTTCTCTTGCGGAGTGCGCGCTGCTTGATGATGCGAAAAATGTCTTTGCCCGTTTGCTTGAAGAAAAGACCGATCTCGCCGGTTCGCAGGACGATCTGGAAGCCTATCGCCATGCGATGAAACTGGAAGCGGAAGCTGCCAGACACTACCGAGAGATGCTGGCCCAGGAAAAAGACCCGACCATCCAAGCGCTGTTGGTGAAAATTATCGCGCAGGAATACGATCATTTTCAGATTGTGGAGAATCTTTTCCACTTTGTCGATGCGCCAAATCAATACCTGGCCTGGGGAGAGTTCAGCAATCTGGAGGAGTTTTATCAATTCGGTCGTGATGTCGACCTGTAAGTCGTGCCTGCCGGCAAGTCGAACTACCATGGATGGTTTTGCC
>PWVL01000015.1 GCA_003561875.1 Desulfuromonadales bacterium
GACCCGGCGTCGGGACTACCGGAACCGGTGCGGGGGCGGGAGCCGGAGCCTGTTTCAGGGCGTCCAGGGTGCGCTGGATCTCCGCCATTTCCTCCCGCAGGCGCTGCTGTTCCGCTTCAAGCTGGGCGCTGTCTTCGCGCACCTGGGCCGCTTCGCGGAACGCCTCCCGAGCGGTCTCCGTGGCTTCCTGCTGCTCGGCCATGGCCCCTTTCCAGAGTTCTTCGTCGATGTTCAGCACCAGCCAGTCACCACGGGTGCGGCCGTCGGCGGTCTTGAACTCCAGCCCGGCCCGAGGCACGATCTGCCAATGAGTGATGCGGCGGCGAGGATCCGGCGGTGTGTAGCGGCGACTGCCGGGCACCAGGGGATTTATGCGGCGATCAAGGTTTTCTATGTAAGGAGCATGAAGAGTGCCGATAATCAGGTTGACCCGACCGTCCTGCACGAACAGGCGGTAGGTGGAGACGGAGCGGTCGGTAGAAAAGGAGATGAATTCCCGGTGAATGCCGACGATGGCGAAGGTCACGTCCTGGCGGGGACCGGCCTGGGCCAGACCCCGGCTGAGCACCTCACCAAGCAGCTCCAGTTGCCTGAAGGTAAAGACCGGAACAGGCTTTTCGTCGCCTTTGAAATGCACCTGCAGGGAACCGAGCATGTTGCGGACCAACTCCGGCGAGAGGCGGGCGGGATGCTCGTTAGCCGGTGGCGGCGTGGCGCCGCGATCCTGGCTTTCGAGGCGCACGAACTGGTCCCGGTGCTTCCAAAGCTCGGTCTTGGCCTCCCGTGGCGAACCGCCCAGCAGCCCGCCGCAGCCAGCCACCAGCAGAGCCAGAAACGCGATCACTACCGTGCGCCCGTACAGCGCCCTTCGTTTGCCAAAATCAGCCTTGCGCACCATGGAAAAGCTCCTTGGATGAAAGATAAAAAAAGTAACCGAACAGGGGATGATGCCTCGCTGATAATAAGGTTGAACAGGACTCAGGTCAAACAGTTTCTGATAGTTGGTCCGGCGCCATAAAAAAAGCGGGCCGGTTTCCCGGCCCGCTGGATTGGGGCTGCGCTGGCGGCTCATCAGGGACCGTGGGCCGCCTCGTAAGCCTGCCGCCCTTCGGCAACGGTGTGTTCGCCGCCGCAGATAGGGCATTTCATCAATGTCTGTTCGCCGGGAGCGGGCCTGGACGCCGAGCACCCGAAGGTTCCCAGGGCCAGGGCCAGTGCTGTGACAATAACCAGGTAACGCATGTGCTTTTTCCCTTAGCTCGATTCATCCGGTACAGACAACCGGTCTTGTTTGGCGCAAGGAACATCGGCTCCTCAACAGCGCCCGGCGATAACTTTCCGGTAGCGGTTGCTTACCAGAGGAAGAAGGTACCTACGTTGAACTGCTGGGCTTTCCAGTCTGCGCCGTTGTGCCAGCCGTGCTCGATGAAGCTGACTTCGCCCACCAGCTTGAGGTTGGTGGTGATGTCCTGGGTGGCCATGAAGGTCAGCATGGACTGTCTTTTGATGAAAGCTTGGTTTCCAAAAATGCGGTCCGCTCTGTCGGCGCCGGTTTCGCCCATGTGATTGGCACCGTAGCTGACGCCGAACTTGGTCTTGCCTTCGTTGTCCATGGTGTAGGTCAGCTGGCCCAGGTAGCCCCAGGTTCTACGCGCCACTCCGTCAACGTCAAGGGAGTCAACGTCGAGCATCAGGCTGGTACCGAGAGCCTTGCCGGTAAAGGCCGAGCCCACCAGTTCAAGACCGCCGCCCAAGCCGAGCACGCCGCCGACGCTCACACCCCATGCGGTTACGTCACCGCCGCCGACAAAGTCGGCTTCCTGCCACAGAGCGTTGGTGTAGAGCTTGAAGGGGTTGTCGTTCATGCCGTAGGTGCCGCCGAAGGAAACTTCGGCTTCCACGCGGGGCAGCTTGGTCCGGGTCGCCGCAACGTCTTCTTCAAGAACGTTGGCGATTACACTTGGGTCATAAACGCCAATGGCAATCTTCATGCCGTTAAGGTCCGGAGTGGTGTAGCGGACCTGGGAGTTAAACTGGGGATAGATGTAGCCGTAGCCGATGCGGCCGATGGTGACGCCGGCGCCGCTGAGGCCGAGGGCGCTGCCGAGCTGGCCGGCCCCCATCAGGGTCTGTTCGGTGAGCAGGTTCTGGCCCAGGAACAGGCTCAGACCCTTACCGATCATGAACTGACCGAAGTTGCCGTCGACGGTGAAGAATACTTCACGCAGGTCGATCTGGCTGTCAAAGGAGTTCTTGGTGTTGCCGTGAGTGGCCGAGGGATAGAAGCCGATACGGGCGGCCATGTCCAGGCCCTTCATGGTCGGGGCCTTGATGTTGAAGGCCAGGATGTTGGGCAGAAAGCCGTTCTTCAGACGGAAGCCGTCCTCGGGCGTGGCATAAAGGGGGTTGACATCGTCAGGCAGACTCTCGGAGTTCTGGTAAACGGCGAACAGGTTGACCATACCGTCGGTGCTGAAGGACCAGCCGTCAGAACCGCCGACGACGATGGCGGCCGACGCGGTGGACGCGAAGAACATCATGGCCGCCAGCAGGGCGAAAAAGGACATCTTGGTGAGTTTCATTGTGTAGTGCCTCCTGATTGCATAAATTGAACACGTTGGGTCGCGCGAGCGGACGGTGGGATGAAACGTCCGCGGGGCTCCTTATGGAGCCGGTCCATAAACCTCCATCTCTTGCTGCTTTTTTGACTCGCGGCGGTCGCTGTCTGTCAACTGCCTGAAAAGAGCTCGCGATCAGTATCGTGAGAATCTCTTTCCCGGGTACGGCAGCAGGGTGAGAGCGGTTGGGCCGAAAGTCGTGGGTCCCCGACCGGGGTGGAGCACGGGAACCGGTGGATCCGTGTCACGGTTTTCGATCTGCTCTGTGTTTCACCTCCTTTCCCATCAATTACCCCGGTATGCTAGGAATAAACAATCGTTTTAACAAGGGAAAATTTACTTCTTTTTTGGCTTCAGCTTTTTATTTGACATATCCTTTTGAAATTACGTAGTTTTTTCTGATAAGTAAAACAACAAAGGTCTTTATTGCACCTCAAAACACCCATAGTTCACGACGTTGGAGACGCATTGCGCAGTAAACGTACATGCCGTTGCAGAAAAATTTTTCCGCCGGGTTCTGATTATACCAGAGGCTGTTTAAATGCAAAGGGGGTAGGGATTTTTTATC
>PWVL01000061.1 GCA_003561875.1 Desulfuromonadales bacterium
ATTCTTGACCGCCTGCAGCGCCCTGAAGAATCTTATCTCAGCGTGCATGTGGCCGGAAGCAACGGCAAGGGTTCGGTTTGTGCCGGAATATCCTCCATACTGGTGCAAGCAGGACACAAAACCGGTTTTTACAGCTCCCCCCATCTGCATTCATTTACCGAGCGTATTCGCATCAATGGACAGCAGATCAGCGAAGCGGAAGCCGTCGAGCTGATCGCGGTGGTGCGTTCCGTCTGCGAAGACCTCCCCGTGACGTTTTTCGAATTTACCACGGCTATGGCGCTGCTGCATTTCCAGCGCCGGCAGGTCCATGCCGCCATTCTTGAAGTCGGTATGGGGGGGCGCCTTGACGCGACCAACGCGATTCAACCCCGGATTGCCGTCGTCACCCCGATCTGCCGGGATCACAGTGAACATCTCGGAAACAGCCTGGCACAGATTGCCGCTGAAAAAGCCGGTATTGTCAAGGCGAAGACGCCTCTGGTTGTGAGTGCCCAGCCTTCCGAGGCGCTGTCCGTTCTTCTGCAACGGGCATCCGCTCTGGAGGCCCCTGTCTGTGTTGCCGGCAGGGATTTTTTTGTAGAACCTGCGGCGCACGGGTTTGCCTATCGTGGCCTGGATGTGCGGTTGTCCGATCTGCAATGTGGTCTTGCCGGTGACCACCAGCAGCACAATATGGGGGTGGCGCTGGCCGTGTGCGAGTTGCTGGCGAGGCAGGGGGTTGACCTTCCTGTTTCCGCCATGCGGCGGGGCGTTGCTACGGTAAGCTGGGCCGGTCGGCTGGAGTGGTGGCGGCAGCGTGGAGAGGTGCTGCTTGACGGTGCGCACAACGAAGGTGGGGCTCAGGTGCTGGCTGCTTACCTCGGATCCCTTTCGGTAGCGGGCATTCGCTGGGTGGCGGCCGCCAAGGCGAATAAGGATGTGGAAGGCATTCTCGGGCCGCTGCTGCCCCGAGTCAATCAACTCTATTGTACCGTGCCCCCTGTGGAGAACGCCGTTCCCCCTGCGACCATTGTCGGGCTTGCCGACGCTTTCGGTGTGCCGGGTCGGTGTTATGATACCCCGGCTGCCGCCCTGCAGGCCGCCCTGGCTGATCGCCGGCAGAACGAAATCGTCTTGGTCGCCGGGTCCCTTTTTCTGGTAGCTGCGGCGCGGGAATTTCTGCAGGGTCTGGAGGGAGAACCGGGGTGAAGCAAAGGAACATCTGGCAAAAATACCTTCCTGTAACCGTTTGCTGGCTGCTCTGCTTGTGGTCTTGTGCCGCCCATGCTGCGGCAGAGCGGCAACGTGTTCAACTGGATGCCATGAGCATCGAGGTGGATCGGGCGGCCGGCGCCTATGTTGCCGAGCAGGACGTTGTTCTGCAATGGTCAGACCAGGAACTGCGGACCGACCGGCTGCTCTGGTTTGAGGAAACCCGCGATGCCCAGGCTTTCGGCCGAGTTCACCTGATCGACCCCGACATTGAACTGTTCGGCGACGAGATGCAGCTTAACCTGGCTACCGGTCTGGGAAGGGTCCAAAACGGCCGGATTCTGGTACACGACCCACGATTTCACATCACTGGCTCCACTCTCTCGAAAACGGGCCTGCGCAGTTATCGCGTCGAGAACGGCACCTTTACCGGCTGCGATGGCCCGGTGCCTTCCTGGAAGTTTACCGCCAGCCGTCTTGACGTTACTCTGGAGGGGTACGCCTGGGCCCGAAACGCCAAATTCTACATTTACGACGTCCCGGTTCTGTATCTGCCGGTCATTGGTTATCCGGTTAAAACCCGACGTCAGTCGGGTCTTCTGATGCCCGGTATCGGCTATTCGGACAAGCGTGGAGCGCAGCTTCACACGAGTTACTATCACGTCATCGCTCCCAACCAGGATGCCACTCTGTATCTCGATTATCTTTCCCGCATGGGGGTGGGAAAGGGTCTTGAGTATCGTTATTTCTTCGGCCATGACAATGAGGGGGCCGCCAAGGCTTATCACGTCACCGGCTTGAACAGTTACGCCGACCGCTTTGCCTTTGACTGGCGGCATCGAGGAACGTTGCCCGGCCGGGTCCGCCTGCGGACGGATATCGACTATGTCAGCCAGCGGGAATTTTTTTCCGATTTTGGTGAGGCCGCCGGCGATTATAACAAAGATAAAACCGAATCGGTGGTCTGGGCCGGCCGCAACTGGCGCAGAAACAACCTGGTCGGCCAGTTCAAATACACCCGGGATCTGCAGCGCAGCAATGCCGAAACCCTGCAACGCCTTCCGGAAGTACGTTTTTCCCAGGTCAGACGGCGGTTGGCGGACACGCCTTTTTACTTTGATCTGGAAACCAGTGCCGTTCACTTCTATCGGGAACGAGGTCTCACCGGGGGCCGTCTGAGTGTGCGCCCTTCCGTGGCTGGAGTTGTTCGACTCGGCGGGGTGTTGGATGTGAGTACCGAAGTTGGCTACCGGAAGCGTCTGTACTCCTCCGACCAGGGGGAAGAGCGGGACGGCCAGTTCGATGTGGCAACCCTCCTCAGCACCCGTCTTTCCCGGGTTTACAATGTTGCTGGTCGCCGTGCGGAGCGCCTTCAGCATGTGCTGCAGCCGGAAATCCGCTATGCATACCGCCCTTTTGAGAAGCAGTCCCATCTGCCGCAATTTGACAGAGAGGATACCCTGACGGGGCAGAATACCCTCAGTTACGGTATGGTGAACCGATTGATTTTACGTAGCGAGACGGTGGACGGACAAGTTGATTACCGGGAATGGCTCTACCTGCGACTGGCCCAGGAATACGATATAGAGAAATCGGAACGGCATCTGCTGGCTCCCGAGAATCAGGAAAGGCGTTTTTCCGATCTGCGGGCCGAGTTGATAGTGCGTCCGACACGCTGGAACTACATCGACATCGATACCCGTTACGACACAAGTGGTTCCAATCATTTTCTTACCTTTCATGTCGATACCGGACTGCAGGATCAGCGGGGCAATGCTCTTTCGCTCCGTTACCGTTACACAAAGGACCTGCAGGAGTATCTGGCCGCCCGTCTGGAGTTGGCGCTGCTCCAGCCTCTTTATCTCAGTTACGAGAATCGCCACTCCCTGAGAGGCGATACCAGCCTGGAAAATCGCCTTAGCCTGGAATATCGAGCCCAGTGTTGGAGCCTCTATCTTACTTATCGCAACCGTGATGGTGATCAGAACCTTTCGGTCAGCTTCGCCCTGGCCGGGCTCGGTCGCAGCTCTCAACCCGGAAGCCACCGTCAACCGCTCTGAAAAGGCGCTGCCGTTCTATTTATAAAACCCAAAACATTATTTTAAAAAAATGTTGATTTTCCAATTTTATTGTGTTAGTTAATCTGGACAAATTGTTTGTTCGTCACTTCCCGCTTAATTATGGGGGGTGATTTTTTGTCCGCTCAACTCTCACGCATTGGAGGTCACATGAAGAAACGCTTCGGTTGTCTGCTTATGCTGCTGTGCCTGGCCCTTTTCGGCCCCTGGGGGTTGGTCCAGCCCCTGACCACTAGCCCTGCAATGGCGGGACAGGAACATGCCGCCAGGGTCGATGTGAACACCGCCACAGCGGCTGAACTGCAGACGCTGCCCGGCATCGGCCAGGTGACAGCACAAAGGATTATCGAGTTCCGTTCCACCGAAGGGGCTTTTACCAGTCCGGAAGATCTGCTGAAGGTCAAGGGGATCGGCCGGAGTACCCTGACCAGAATCAGCGACAGAATTGAGGTGCGGTAGCACTTTGGCCTTTTCTGTTGTCGTTTGACGATGCTACCATGCGCAGGGCGTCATTTTGGGCAGACAGGGGGCACGCAGGTCTTGTCACGGTCGGCATGGCGCTTATGGGACAAGTCATCACCCGGGAGCGTCAAGTGGCCGATCCATCCGAAAAAATTCAGCCGAACGGGCGTCGTCGCCTGCCCCTTGTTCCGTTGTTTTTGATTCTGTTGATTCTCGGATTCGCGGTTTTCGGACAGAAAGGAATTCGACGAACCGTACAGCTTCAAAGGCAGTATGCGGCCCTTGAAGCAGAACTGCATCAGCAGGAAAAACTGATTCGACGTTTGAAAGACGAAATCAGAGCGCTTCAGTCGGATTCCGCCTACATTGAAGCTCTGGCCCGTCGGGAACTGGGCATGGTCAAAGAGGATGAGCTGGTTTACCAGTTCTTGCCCCGCTCCACGGAAGCGGTCGGCGAGCCGGATTCCGCCGCTTCGCCCTGAACACTCATCATCCGATTGTGGACCCCGGCGCTAGCCGGGGTTTTTTTGTCTTTGTCTGGCGCTGGCCGTTCTTGACAGGTGACGGAGGCAGGGGATAACATACACTCCTTTAACCGCCGAGAGCTTTAACTTTTTTCCTGCCCTACGGCGGCAGAGTAGTCTTGCACAGAGCATCCCACAGAAAGACGGGTTCATGAATCAGCGATTGAAACAACATATCCACGATGCCCTGAAGGTCTGCTACGAACTGGGCACCCTGCGTTCTTTGATATATCCCGACATTGATCTGGAAATTCCGGCCCGTTCCGAGCACGGTGATTTTTCTACGAATCTGGCAATGGTTCTGGCGCGGACAGAAAAAACCGCTCCACGTAAGGTCGCGGAAACTCTGGTTTCGGTTCTTGAGGAAACCGCCTCCGATTGGGGCCGGGTAGAAATAGCTGGTCCTGGGTTCATCAATTTTTTTATGGCTGCGGGACACTGGTTCGCCGTTCTTGATGAAGTTCACCGGCGTGGACCCGAGTATGGCCGCAGTGCTATGGGGCGGGGCAAGAAAGTCCAGGTCGAGTTCGTGAGTGCCAATCCAACTGGGCCCCTGCATATCGGTCACGGCCGAGGGGCCGCTACCGGAGATGCGGTGGCGGCGGTACTGAGCGCTGTCGGTTACGAGGTTCAGCGGGAATATTATCTCAATGATGCCGGCAACCAGATGTATACCCTCGGACGCTCGCTGTTACTTCGGTATCGGGAACTGCTCGGTGAATCGTTGGAATTTCCCGAGGAGTGCTATCAGGGAGAGTATATTCGCGAACTGGCTCGTGAATACCTGGAACAGAAAGGAGCGCTGCTGCTTGATCTGCCCGAACAGGATGCTGTTAGAGAGATCGGGAGTTTTGGCGGAAATCGCATCCGTGACGGTATCGATCGGGATCTGAGAGATTTTGGTGTCTGTTTCGACAACTGGTACAGCGAACAGAGCCTTTATGATTGCGGCGCCGTCGAGCGGGGCATTGCCGTACTCAAGGAACGGGGACTCACCTATGAAAAGGAAGGGGCCCTGTGGTTCCGGACCACGGATTTTGGCGATGACAAGGACCGGGTTCTGGTGCGTTCCAACGGCAATATGACCTACTTTGCTTCGGATGTGGCCTATCACAGGGGAAAATTCGAACGCGGGTTCGATCGGGTTATCGATGTCTGGGGAGCCGATCATCACGGATACGTTCCCCGCATGAAAGCCGTTCTGGCCGGACTGGGCAGGGACGCGGAGGATCTTCAGTGCATCCTGGTTCAGCTGGTTAACCTGTTGCGAGACGGAAAGCAGGTGGCCATGAGCACCCGTTCCGGTGAATTTGTGACGCTGCGGGAGGTGATTGACGAGGTTGGACGAGATGCCTGCCGCTTCATCTTTCTCTCCCGCCGCTCAGACAGCCAACTCGATTTCGATCTTGAGTTGGCAAAGAAACAGAGTAACGAAAATCCGGTATACTATGTACAATATGCTCACGCTCGGGTATGTAGCATCAATCGCAACGCTGCCGAAGCAGGGCTGCGTTTGCCGACGGCGGGAGAATCGAACCTGGGTTGTCTGACTCTCGAAGATGAACTCGTGCTGGTCAAATTGCTTGCCCGTTACGGGGATGTTGTGGAAGGCGCAGCACAAAATTGTGAACCCCATCGGATTGTCTTCTACCTGCAGGAACTGGCGGCCCGTTTTCACTCCTACTACAACAAGGGGCGGGTCGTGACCGAGGATCTTGAAACCAGCCGTGCCCGTTTGTATCTCGTCAACGGGGTGCGTACCGTTCTGGAAAATGCCCTTTTACTGCTTGGTGTTTCTGCACCGGAAAGAATGTAAACAGGAGGTTTGGCGATGACGCAAAACGTAGTGAGCCGCTCTCAGCGACGCATGGAGAAGAAACAGACCCTGGTGATGGTGGCCCTGTTACTGGTGGTCGCGCTGGTCGGATTTTCTCTGGGGGTCATGGTCGGCCGCAGCGGAGATCAGCAACTGGTCGCGGAAGAGCGTCTTCCGGTGCAAGAACCGATGGTGGCGGACAAGGGAGATGCCCATAAGTCGCAAGTCGCCTCAGCAGGGGATGCGGAACGACCGCTGCTGACCTTTTACGAAACCCTGGAAGCCCATCAGCAAAATGCTCTGGGCAGTGGTATCAATCTTGCGCCTTCGCCAACTGCGGCAGTTCCGCCCCCGGAACCGCCTGTGGTTGCGCCTAAGGTTGAGACCGAGCCGCCCGCCCAGCCGGCCAGGCCGGTGACAACTTCCGCGCCGCTGGCCGCTCCTACCCGGCCGTCGGCCAGCGCGACTGGCCGCTACCTTGTTCAGGTGGCTTCGGTGCAGAACCAGGAAGGTGCCGAAGGTCTTCGTGATCGTATGAAGAATCAGGGTTACGAAGCCTTTGTGGAAAAGGTTGATCTGCAGGCGCGGGGAATCTGGCACCGGGTTTATGCCGGCCCATTTGTCACTCGGGAGGATGCGGATCAGGCTGTCGAGTCGCTGAAGGCGGACCGGATTTCTGCAGCGCCTCTGGTGCGCCGGCGCTGAAAGTAAATTTCCCCGCCAGGGCCTACAGTCGCCGCCCGGCGGAAAATTCTTGCGCGCCGCAGAGGGTAATTATTTCTTGACATGTTGAAGGCAAAGGAGCATAGTTGCGTTCCTGACGCGGGGTGGAGCAGTTCGGTAGCTCGTCGGGCTCATAACCCGAAGGTCGCAGGTTCAAATCCTGCCCCCGCTACCAAAAGAACAGAACCTGCCCTTCGGGCAGGTTTTTTTTTGGAGAGTGTCCCGCCCCACTTGTGGGGCGGATCTGTGGAACGCCGTGCCACACTGCTTTGCTCAAAAGCATAAAATTCCCAAGATTCTGCCTGCCGGATCATCCCTGCCGCTCTTTCCCTGCCTACCCTCTCAGCACAATTTTCCAAAATTGAACTAAATTCGTCAATACTTCCAACAGCTTGTCTAACCTTGTTGAGTGATTGCGCCGCCACCGCCGGTTTTTCCAGATTTAGACGCATGCCCTGGAATTTAATTCAAAGATTGGCCCGTCTGTTGCTTTGTTCGAGCAAGTGGACTGACGTGCTGTCGGAAAAAGTGCAAGAGTTGCCCAGGCTTATACGGAGGTATTGATGAAAGCAGGAATAGGCATCAGTTGCGATGCAGGTGCCTGGCAGGCTGGGGCCCAGGCTGCCAGGGCCGCAGTTGTCCACCCCGGGACGGCCACTGTGGGGATCGTTGTCGGAGCAGGCGATTACGATTGGGCCGAGGTTTTTGCCGGTGTCCGGTCGGTAATGGGAAAAGCCAGACTGGTCGGCGCAAGTTGCGCAGGGTTTTTTGTGCCGCAGGGAGTGTTTTCCCGGGGGGTTGCCGTATTATTTTTGGCTGGGAACGAGCTTGTTGCTGAGACGGCCTGTGTGGATGCCCGCTACCAGGACGTTCGGGAGACAGGGCGGGTGCTCGGCCGGGGACTGCTGCAGAGCGGAATCAGAAAGGGGGCGATACTGTGCTTCCCCGACAGTTTTGAGGGCCAGGTTTCCCAACTTGTCGACAACCTCTATGACACGGTGGGGCCGGAATATGTCTATTTTGGCGGCGGGACGGGAGACGGCTGGAAAGTTCTCGATTCTTGGCAGGGTACGGAAAAGCGGGTGACCTGTCAGGGCGCGGCTGCAGCCTTGCTCGATGGTCGTTGTTTTGTCGGTGGTGTGGCCCATGGCTGGGTTCCCGAAGGGGCGCCTTTGGTGGTGACCCGTGCCAAAGGGCGCGTTGTTTTCGAAATGGATGGCCGCTCGGCTTTTGATGTGTATGCCGAGCGCCTGGGAGGGGTTGCTGCCGAATCTTTTGCAGAAACGGCCATGCGTCATCCGCTAGGAATCTGCTACGGGCCGCAACATTTTATTATTCGCGATCCCCTGCAGGTGATCAACGGGACGGCTATTCAGTTTATCAGCGCCATTCCCAACCGGTCAGTCGCCTACATCATGAAACCACGTGAGGAGAATGACCTGACCATGGCGCGCAAGCTGACAGAGGGCGTTGTGAGCCGTTTAAAGGCGGCCGACTTTGCTTTGATCGGATACTGCATCTCCCGATCACTGCTGATGGGCGAGACGTACAAAAAAGAGCTTTTCGCCCTGGTGCAACCTTTGGGTACAATTCCCTATCTTGGGTTTCTGACTTACGGCGAGATCGGTTCTTACGGAGATGCTCCGCAATTTCATAACAAGAGCATTTCCTTGCTGATCGGAGGTGAATAGGGTATGCCCGACTTTGAACTGGCGGTTCTGTATGAATTGTCGTTTCAGGAACCCTTTGTCACAGTCGAAGAGCTGTTTGAAGATTTGAAGACCAAGCTCAGTCGAATCTTTGCTGCGCGTCGGGTTGTGCTGGAAGTGGCCGGTGAGCGTGTTTTTCACTGGGGCTTCGGTCAGGAAAAGGTGTTGCCGGGACGGCGGCTGACCAGTGAGTATACGGTATACGAAAAGATTCTTGGAGAAGACCTGCATATGGGGCGTTTCTGGATGGAAAAAGTCGCCCCCTTCCAGGATTGTGAGCCGCGGTTGCTTGATATTTATTGCCGGCAGGTTGAGCGGACCCTTCGCTTAATCAATACAAAGCAGGAACTGCTTTCCGCGCAGATGCGTTTTCGGGAAATGATTGAAAACGCACCCATGCTGGCGATTCACGGTTTTGATTCCGAAGGACGTATCCTTTTCTGGAATCGTACCGCCGAGAAGATCTATGGATTTGCCAAAGAAGAAATGCTCGGCATGAAAGTTACGCCTGAACATACGGGATATGAATTTTATCGCCAACTTCAGCAGGTGTTGAACAATCCGCCGTTGGCAGGAGAACGACAGGTCCTGGAGGGGAAAGTTCTCAACCGCTTCGGTCAGCGGCAGAGTGTGTTGTCTTTTGTGTTGCCCGTTGGGGGAAGGAACAGAGTTGATGAGTTTATGCGTATGGACGTTGACATGTCCAGATACAAGCTTATGGAGCAGGAACTGCGGTTTACCAGTTCGCACGATCACCTCACCGGACTGTACAATCGTAATTTTTTCGAGCGGGAGATGATGCGCCTCGAAGCGAGTAGCGCGGATTGCGGCGGGATCATCGTCTGTGACCTCGACGGCCTCAAACTGGTTAACGACACCCTGGGCCACTCGGCGGGTGATCGTCTCCTCATTCAGGTCGCCGGAATACTTCAGGGGCTTTTCGACAAGGGGGACATTGTTGCCCGGGTAGGCGGTGACGAATTCGCCGTGTTGCTCACCGCCACAGGGTCGGCGGAGGCTACCGTAGCGGCGGAGCGAATCAAGGACAGCGCGTTGCAGCATAACCGGGTCAAGCCCGACCTTCCTCTGAGTCTGTCCGTAGGTTTTGCCGCCAGAGAGAAACCGCACGAGAAAATTCACGATCTTTTTGTCGCGGCAGACAACAACATGTCCCGGGAAAAACTGCACCGTAGCCAAAGCAATCGAAGCGCCGTGGTGCAGACTCTGGCGAGAGCTCTTGAGGCGCGGGATTTTATCACCGAAGGCCACGCGGATCGGCTTGAGTCCATGGTTGTCGCTCTGGCCCGAAAACTCGACATTCCCGAGCACCGCATTCATGATCTGCGCCTGCTGGCTAAATTTCACGATATCGGCAAAGTAGGGCTCAAGGACCAAATTCTGTTCAAGCCGGACAAGCTCACTCCGGCAGAGACGCTGGCCATGCGGCAGCACTGCGCCATCGGCTATCACATTGCCCAGGCCTCTTCTGACCTGGTGCCCATTGCCGACTGGATTTACAAACACCACGAGTGGTGGGACGGTTCCGGGTACCCATTGGGTCTGTCCGGGGAAAATATCCCCCTGGAGTGTCGTATTCTCGCCATAGCCGATGCCTATGACGCGATGATCAGCGATCGCCCCTATCGCAAAGGACTGCCTCAGGAAAAGGTAATGGCGGAACTGTTGCGCTGCTCCGGAACTCAGTTCGATCCGGGACTGGTACCGCTTTTTCTCGGCGTGGTGGTGTCCCCCCCGGGGTCAGAAAATCATCCACCTTGAGGGAAAAAAAGACGTGCTTTGTCGACGCAAGTGAGGATGGTTTCCGGCCAGCGGCCTGTTTGCGGTGGGGAGAAGAAATGATAAAGGCGCATCTTGCGGCGCGGCGTGACGACGCCTTGCAACCGCTGAGTCTAAGATTTCGGGTCCGTGGTCTTGAGAAAGAGTACCGTCGGGAGATCCTTGCCGTGGAAACCCGAAGGTGGCGCTTGACCTGCGTCATCGGTGCCGCAATGTACGCCATCTTCTATCTTCTGGACAGGCAGTTGATGCCCGATCTGCTGTGGCTCTGTCTGACCATTCGTTTTGCCTTGGTGTGTCCGGCCCTGCTTTTATCACTGGGACTGAGTTTTACCGATATCGGCTCAAAAAAAAGGGTTATTATCTTTCTGGCAAACGGCGCGCTGGCCAGCCTGGGAATCATCGCAATGATTGCCCTGGCCGGGCCACCTGCAGATCATCTCTACTACGGCGGCCTGCTGCTCTGCGTTCTTTTTTACTATTTGCTTCTGCCCGGCTGGCTCGTCCCCAATCTGATTGCCTGGGCGACTTTTGTTGTTTACGAACTTGTCATCTTTTTTTACTTGGATCTCTCCCGGGAGATTCTCATCGGCAGTTCCTTTATTTTCTTCTTTTTCAATCTTTCGGGCATGTTCGGCTGCTATCTGCTCAACCGCATGGAGCGTCGGGCTTTTCTGCAGCAGCGTACCATCAAGAGTCAGGCCCAGGTCCTGGAGAAGGCCTTGGTTGTCGCCGAAGACGAAAGACGTCTGGCAGAGTCATTGGCCCAGACCGACCCCTTGACCGGGGTGGCCAACCGACGGAGTTTTTTCCCCGAGGCGGAGAGGGAGTGGATGAGACACCGGCGCAAAGGTCGTTCCCTAAGCCTGCTGATGCTCGATATTGACCATTTCAAGGAGTTCAACGATCTTTATGGCCACCGGGTTGGAGATCAGGTACTGGTCCTGGTGGCTCAAGTTCTGCGGCAGCAGGTGCGAGAAACCGATACGGTGTGTCGTTACGGTGGCGAGGAATTCGCGGTGCTTCTGCCGGAAACCACCTCGGAAGAGGCCCTTGTGCTGGCCCGTCGCATTCTCGCTACCGTTGCGGAAACCGTCTTTTTGCATCATGGAAACCCCCTCGGGGTTACGGCGAGTCTCGGCGCTGCCACCGCGGCCGTGGCGGAAATGGCATCCGTAGATGAGTTGTTGGAGCGGGCCGATCAGGCCCTTTATACGGCAAAAAAATCCGGGCGGAATCAGTTGCGTTCCTGGGAAAGGGAGAGGGCGGTCATCTATGATCCCACAGGCGAGCTGTGTCTCAAGGTTCCGGAATGTTTGACTTGAGGAACGGCCCGGAATGCGAAAACAGCGTGAAGCGGGAAATGTCCGCAATCGCAGTGATAATTTAAAAGCTTGCAGCCACTTCTGCTACAGATAAGTTCGTCCCCCCATATAGTTACGACTGAAATATGGATTGGACAACTTCTCGACCCGGACTTGGGCACCGGTACGGGGCGCATGAATGAACTGGCCGTTGCCGATATACATGCCAACATGGGAGACCTGGCGGTTGCCGGTGGTATCGAAGAAGACCAGATCACCCTTCTGGAGTTGACTGCGGGAGACGTGGCGGCCGGCCTGAAACTGGCTGCGTGAGCCCCGAGGCAACTCCAGGCCGTTG
>PWVL01000135.1 GCA_003561875.1 Desulfuromonadales bacterium
GGAACGGGTGTCGATGCCCGACATCGATGTGGATTTCTGCATCTACGGCCGTGAAGAGGTCATCAACTACGTGCGCCGCAAGTACGGCGAGTCCAACGTCGCCCAGATCATCACCTTCGGCACCATGATGGCCAAGGGCGTGGTGCGGGATGTGGGCCGTGCCCTCAACATGCCTTACGGTGAGGTGGACAAGATCGCCAAGCTGGTGCCGGCGGTGCTCAATATCACCCTCAAGGAGGCTCTGGAGCAGGAACCCCGCCTCAAGGAGCTGGCCGCCAAGGAGCCGCCGGTGGCCAGGCTGCTGGAAGTGGCATTGGCTTTGGAGGGGTTGACCCGACATGCCTCGACCCACGCCGCCGGCGTGGTGGTGACGCCCAAGGCCCTGCCCGAATACCTGCCTCTCTACAGCGAACCAAAATCCGGCGCCCAGGTGACTCAGTTCACCATGAAATACGTGGAGCAGATCGGCCTGGTCAAGTTCGACTTTCTTGGTCTCAAGACCCTCTCCGTGATTGCCAACGCGGTGCGCCTGATCCGCCAGGGACGAAAACCCGATTTCGATCTCCAATTGATCGGCGACGATGACCCCGAAACCTACCGTCTGCTCTCTGCCGGCGAGACCACGGGCGTGTTTCAGCTCGAATCCTCGGGCATCAAGGATATGCTGGTGAAGCTCAAACCGAGCTGCTTTGAAGATGTTATCGCCGCCTGTGCCCTGTATCGTCCCGGCCCCCTGGGTTCGGGCATGGTCGATGATTTCATTCTGCGCAAGCACGGCAAGAGAGAGGTGATCTACGATTTTCCGCAGCTCGAGCCGATCCTGAAGGACACCTACGGGGTTATCGTCTACCAGGAGCAGGTGATGCTCATCGCCCAGGTGCTGGCCAACTACAGTCTGGGCGCCGCCGATCTGCTGCGCCGTGCCATGGGCAAGAAAAAACCCGAAGAGATGGCCAAGCAGAAAGATCTGTTCATTGCCGGCGCCCGGGACAATCGCCTGGATTTGAAAAAAGCTGAGGCGGTTTTCGATCTGATGGAAAAGTTCGCCGCTTACGGATTCAATAAGTCGCACTCGGCCGCCTACGCCCTGATCGCCTATCAGACCGCTTACCTCAAGACCCATTATCCGGTAGAATTCATGGCCGCCTTGCTCACCGAGGACATGGAGAACACCGACAAGGTTATCAAGAACATCAACGAAGTCCGCTCCATGGGCATCGAAGTGCTGCCGCCGGATATTAATGCCTCAAGCCGGTTTTTCACTGTGCACGGCAAAGCCATCCGTTTCGGCCTTGGGGCCGTCAAGGGGGTTGGCGCGGCGGCCGTCGAAGCCGTTCTTGAGGGACGCAGGGAGCAGCCCTTTACCAGTCTTAACGATTTCTGCGAGCGGGCCGATCTGCGCAAAGTCAACAAAAAGGTGACGGAAGCCCTTGTCAAGTGCGGCGCCTTCGATTCTCTGGGGGGAAAACGGGCGCAATATATGGCAGTACTCGAAGACGCCATGGAGGTGGGCCAGAAAATTCAGCAGGAACGGGCCGCGGGACAGGCTTCCCTGTTTGGAACCGAGGAGATCGTCTCCCACCGGGGCAACGGCTATGGCCAGTTGCCGGATATGGAGGAATGGCCGGAAAAGGTGCGGCTCGGCTTTGAAAAGGAAGCGCTTGGTTTCTACATCACCGGCCATCCCCTGGCTCGTTATGGTGATATTCTGAAGCGGTTTGCCAGTTGCGATACGGCCGGACTGCAGGAACGGGCCGACAAGGAAGAAGTGCGGGTCGGCGGCATGGTCGCCGGGCTCAAGGAGCTGATGACCAAAAAGGGCGACCGGATGGCTTTTGTCACCCTGGAAGATCTGAGCGGCTTTGTGGAGATGGTGGTGTTCCCCGAGATTTACCAGGCAGCGGAGGAACTGCTGAAAAGCGAAGCGCCACTGCTGGTCACCGGCAGCCTGGACGTCAGCGAGGAAAGCTGCAAGCTCATGGCCCAGAAGATCGTGGCCCTGCAGGAGGTTAATCTGGAGCAGACCCGGCGGGTCAATTTTCGGCTCAGCACCGTGGGACTTGACGCCGACCGTTTGCGGATGCTGCGGGATATTGTGGCCCGCCACCGGGGAAAATGCGAGGTTGTGGTACGTTTGTTAATTCCCAACCGCAGCGAGACCGTGTTAAAACTGTCCGAAGACCTGCTGGTGGCCGCCAGCGACGAACTCATGGAAGAGACGGAGCGTCTCTTTGGTGATAATGTGGTAACCTTCGAGTAGCTCGGCCGGGCTTCGTGCAGGGTTCGAAGTGCCCTTTGATTATCATCTGTCCGGTCGGCACGGGCAGTCAGGAGATATTGATGCGATTCTATCTCGACTTTGAAAAGCCCTTGGTGGAGCTGCAACGAAAAATCACCGAGTTGCGGGAATATTCCACCGATAAGGTTAATTTTGGTGGGGAAGTTCAGAAACTGGAGAAAAAGGCGGAAAAACTGCGCAAGGAGATTTTTTCCAATCTCAGCCGCTGGCAGCTCACCCAGTTGGCCCGGCATGTCAACCGTCCCTTCACGCTGGATTTTGTGTCCCACATCTTCACCGACTGGTTTGAGGTGCACGGAGACCGCCTTTACCGGGACGATCCCGCCGTGGTCTGCGGTTTCGCCCGTTTTGATGGCGAACCCTGCGCGGTGATCGGCCATCAAAAGGGGCGGGATACCAAGGAAAAAGTACGGCGCAATTTTGCCATGCCCAATCCCGAGGGCTACCGCAAGGCTCTGCGGGTAATGAAAATGGCCGAACAGTTCCAGCTGCCCGTCTTTACCTTTGTCGATACCCCCGGCGCGTTTCCCGGTATCGGTGCCGAAGAGCGGGGGCAGGCCGAAGCCATCGCCCGCAATCTGCGCGAGATGGCTTCTCTCAAGGTTCCGGTGATTGTTACGGTGACGGGTGAAGGCGGCTCTGGCGGTGCTTTGGCCATTGCTGTGGGTAACCGGGTGCTGATGATGGAATATTCCGTTTACTCGGTCATCTCGCCGGAAGGCTGTGCCGCCATTCTGTGGAAGGACGGCAGCAAGGGAGACGTGGCAGCGGAAGCCCTGAAGCTGACGGCCCGGGACATCGACAAACTCGGCTGTATCATTGACGATGTGATTCCCGAACCCCTCGGA
>PWVL01000031.1 GCA_003561875.1 Desulfuromonadales bacterium
ATCTCCTGCTGAATCCGGGGGGCCAGAATCCAGCCCCCGACCACAAAGACCAGCATGAGCAGATTGGCGGCCACGTGATGTCGGGCCATCCAGCGAATTGCCCCATTCATCGGCCAACCTCAGCCGAATCGACGCCAGGCGGTTCCGGTGCGGCGTCGGCCAGACGCAGTCGCATGCCTTCGACGACCCCGCTCAGAGGACTGGTAACGACCCGTTCGCCGGGCAGAAGCCCGGCTCCGATCACCACCTGCTCACGGGTTCGATGCCACACCTCCACCGGACGGATATGCAGCTGCCCCTCCTGCCACAGCCAGACCCGGGAGTCCTTACGCAGCGCGGCAGCCGGCAACACCGCCACCTCTTCGAGCAGCGGCCCCTGCAGCAGGACGCGAACGAAGGTTCCCATGCCCAGATCCGGGCGTCCGGCGCCGGTTTCGACCAGGCCGTAGGGGTCGTCCACCGCCACCACCAGGCGCACCATGCGACCCAGAGGTTCGACATCGGCCATTCGGCGGACCACCCGCCCCGGCCAGTGATGGCGCCGTTCTGCGGCCTGCAATTCCACTGTCGCCGCAGAACCTTCCGGGTCGTCGGCATCCCGGGGAATCCGCAGCCAGGCCAGCTCCTCCAGGGGCAGGGGCACCACCACTTCGGCCTGGTCAGTACCGACCAGATTCGCCACCTCAGTCCCCGCTCTCAGATACTGTCCCAAATCCACCCCTCTGGAGCGCACCACAGCATTGAACGGAGCCCGCACCCGGGTCCGCTCCAGGTCAAGCCTGGTCCGCTCCAGATCGGCGGCGGCGGCCCGCAGGGCGGCCCGGGCATTGTCCAGCTGGGGCTCGAACAAAACCAGAGGGTTCGGCTCTGCGGGGGACTCGAAGCGGGCCTGAAGTTGCTGCCATTCCCGGCGAGCGACACGGGCCTGGCCTTCCACCGTCGCCAGGTCGTATTCGGCTCGGGCCAGGGCGGCCTTCGCCTTGTCCACAGCCAGAAGATAATCGGCAGTTTCGATTTCAAAGAGCAGTTCGTCCCGGCGAAAAAAACCGCCGGCCACAAAATTTTCGGCCAGACTGCTGACCCGCCCGGAAACCTGGGGGATCAGGCTGATTGCCCGGCGCGGCTGAACCGTGCCGGTAGCCTCGATCTCGACCCGATGAGTGCTGTGCTCCACCTCCACAATTTCAACCAGGACGCCGCGATCCTCCCGCACTTCCCGGCGGGGTTCGGGACGGCGCAGAATCATGACCCGCATGACCACCACCCCCAGCAGCAGAACCAAAAGTGGCAGCGCAACTTTTATCAGCTTGTGTTTGGCGCTCATGACAGCAGTCCTGTTTTAAAACCCGTCCAAAAACATCTTAAAGTCAAAAGCAGGGATTTGTGACCGGTCATGAAGGCGATCTCCCGTGGGTTGCCGGCAGATCCTCTTCAACCTGCCCCTCCATCCAGTCCCCGCCCAGGGCACGGGCCAGTCGAATCCGCTCGGCAATAAGCTGGCGGCGGGCGGTCAGCAGTTGGCTCTGGGCCGTGGCATACAGGCTCTGAGCTGCCAAAACCGGAAGATAATCGGACAAGCCGGCCAGGTAGTGTTCCAGAGCCAGCTGCAGGGCCGCGGCGCTGTCGCTCTCCACTTCGGCCAGCCGTTCGAGACGTTCTTCGCCGGCGCGGGCGGCGACCAGGGCATCTTCCACCTCGCGAAAAGCGCTCAGCACCGCCTGGTGGTAGGCGGCCAGCTGCTCTTGAAACAATGCCCGGTTGCGGTCCACCTCGGCAGCACGGCGACCGCCGTCAAAAAGGGGCTGGACCAGATTGAGCAGCAGATTCCAGAACAGGTTTCCCGAGCCGAGCAGGTCCCGCAACTGGTCGCTCTGCGCACCGGCATCGCCGGTCAGACGCAGGGCCGGAAACCTCTCGGCAACGGCCGCGGCAACCCGGGCATCACTGGCCTGCAAGCGCAGCAGCCGCGCCTCCACATCGGGACGGCGGGCCAGTAGCATCGAAGGCAGGGCCGCCGGGAAAACAGGCAGGGGCAGAGCGGCTGGCGGTCCGATAAGGTCGCGCTCGGGGTAAACGCCGAGCACTACCGCCAGTCCGTGCTCGGCAGCGGCCAGAGCAATCTCGAACGGAGGTCGCCGGGAACGGGCCGTAGCCAGGTTCTGGCGGGCCAGGTAAACATCCAGAGCCGGCACCAGACCTTCCTGGTAACGGCTTTCCACTCGCTCCAGAGTGTCAGCGTAGGAGGCGACAAGGCGATCCGTCAAAGCAAGCTGGGACTGCTGTTCTCGAGCCAGATAATACAGATCGGCCACCTGGGCCGAGAGACTCAGATAGAGGGTCTTGAGGTCCTCCTTTGAGGCGGCGGTCTCCAGCCGGGCTGCTTCGCTCAGGGAGGCAAGCCGACGCCAGAGATCGATCTCAAACCCGGCCGGCAGAGACAGGGCGTAATGGTCGGCGGTCACCATTTCGAAGAGGGGCGTGGGTTGACGACTTCGACCAACGGAAGCCGACGCATCAAGAGTCGGGCGGCGTGCCGCACGAGCGACCCTGAGCTGCGCCTCGGCCTGCTCCAGCCGGGCAAAGGCCTGGCGCAGGTCAAGATTGGCGGCGAAGGCCCGCTCCATCAGCTCGTTGAGGTGCGGATCGTTGAAGTCCGTCCACCAGCGCCCACCATCGTCGGCACCGCGCACCAACTTTGAAGTCTCTCCGTAAATCGCGGGCGGATCGATGGGCAGGACGACGGGTTGGACGGTATGTGGACTGCAGCCGACGGCCAGCAGGTTCAGCGGCAAGACCCCCGCCAGCAGGGCCCAAACCGCCGCCTTTGCGGAGACATCCTGCAGCCTTACCCACAAGGGGTTCAGCCGGCGGTCAGGGGATTGACACATGGGATCTCCAATGGGGAAAAATGCCTTTTGGGGCTCATCAGACCAAATCTGTGGGGGAACCGTCAAGGGGTAGCCACTGGCGAGGACCTGAACGACGAAACAAAAGGCATCCTGCTGGACAAAAAAACCTTCGTAACCCTTTTATCGAACGCGTCAGTTCTCTATAATCGGTGGCATCGTAAATCTTTCCCCCCTGCAGAAAGGGACCGGCATGAATCTTGAGCGACGGGCAACCACAGGGTTCCCCGGACTGGAC
>PWVL01000136.1 GCA_003561875.1 Desulfuromonadales bacterium
GCTGTCCATTTCCTCTATCCTGTGGAAATGTGCGGCGTACCGATGTACGCCTCCGCGCAACCCTTTGATTTCCTTGCCACAACGAAAAATTGCTCGTTTCCCATATGAAAACTGCGCTGTGGCCATCCAAAGTTTCCGGATGGACACCAGCCTAACATCATAGAGCAAGTCCCGGCAAAAGACCATGGCCTCCGCCGCCAGGGCGATGGTTCAGCTCAAGGGCGTCGGACTCTGCAGGCGCTCCTCCCCGTTCAGGTACAGAGAAGCAACGGGCAGGCGGTGTCCCTGGCTGCAGAGCATCTCGACCAGCTCGGAAAGGGGTGGCGGCGATGCCAGGGGCAGCACCTGAAAGTGACCACCGGAACCAACCTGCAGCGTACCCATTTCGCCGGCCAGCCCGAGCACCTCGGCGCCGTTGCGGGTCGCCATGGCCATTAACTTGTCGGGAGCGATACGAAAACCGTAGCAGCGACGGGCGGCGGCCAACTCATCCCAAAGGGACAGGGAATCACTGCTGGCCAGACTGTCGGTACCCAGGGCCAGACGCACTCCGGCGGCCTGATAATCGGTCAGAGGCGGCAAACCCACACCCAACCGCTCGTTGGAGCGGGGGCAGAGCACGACCGCGACGCGCTGCTCTGCCAGTTGTCGGCAGTCCTCGGGACTGACCTGAACTCCGTGAACCAGCAGGTTCCATGGACGCAAACCGCCGCAGCGGCGCAGATAGGTTACCGGACTGCAACAGGGAGAACGGAAGCGATAGTGGCCCCATCCAACGGCGGGATAGAAGCGTCGAACCAGGTCACCGTCTCCATACCGGATCAGTTGCCATTCGGCCGCCGATTCCGCCAGATGGGTGGTGGCCGGCCAGCGCCGCCGCTGGCTCAACTCAAACACGACCTCCAGGGCTTCACTCGATAACGTATAGGGGCTGTGGGGGGCAATACCGGGCTGCAGGCCGCCGTAGAACTCTTTTTCCAGGCATTCGGTGACATCGGCGAGGCTTTTGCGCCAGACATGCCGATAAACACCAAGCACTTCCAGATAGCAGCGACCGTAAAGAGGGCTATTGCGGTATCGCGGAGCAAGAGCCGGAGTACTCAGAATGTCGCCCACGGCACCGGTTCCCAGGCGCAGGCACTGGTCCAGGCCGTCATCAAGGGAGGCTTGCTTTTCGGCCTGACCTACGCCCTTCTTGATCCCGATCAGGTAAAGCAGCCAGTCGACAAAGTCGGCAGCAGATCGGAGGGGCGGCGCTCCCCTGCTCCAGCGGGGAAAATGGCTCAGCTCCAGATGGGTATGGGCATTGGCCATGGGCGGCAGCAGCACGGCTTCACCGAAATCGACGACCTCTCCGCTGTGTCCGGAACACAAAGCGCCCCGCTTACCCACAGCGGCAATCCGCCCGTCGTCCACCAGCAGGGCGCCGTCTTCGATGGGCGGACTGTGCACCGGCAGCAGATAACGGGCCAGATACAGCGTTGGCGGTTGGCTCATGCAGATGGCCGTCAGATGGCCCTGCGCAGATCGCCCTGCCCCGGATTTTCCTTGCGCAACTCGGTGGCGACGTTGTGGTCATCGACAAAGATCAGCTTGGGCTTGTAACCGGCGGCCTTTTCCTGATCCATATCGAGCCAGCTGGCGATGATCACCTTGTCACCCCGGGACACCAAGCGGGCGGCGGCCCCATTGATGCAGATGGTGCCGCTGCCGGGCTGGCCGGCGATGGCGTAGGTCTGGAACCGGGTCCCGTAGGTGACGTTCCAGATATCCACCGCCTCATAGGGCAGGATATCGGCCGCTTCCAGCAGCAGGGGATCAATGGTGACGCTACCCTCATACTCGAGATCAGCTCCGGTGACGGTGGCGCGATGAATTTTCGATTTGAGCATTTTGCGGGTCATGATAAGCAGTCCTCCTCAAAGAGATAACTGTTGTCGATCAAACGGGTCTTGCCGATATGGACCGCCAGCAGCAGGACCGCGCGGCTATCGGCGCGCGAAAGATCCTGCAAACTGGTGCGGTCACATATGCGGGCATATTCGATAGCGGCATCTGGCTCTCTCTCAATGCGCCGGCGCACCATCTGCAGCAGGACTTCGGAACGCGTTTCGCCGGCGGTAGCGGCCGCACGGGCCAGAGAAATGGCGTCGCTCAGGCTGACAGCCTGACGGCGCTCCGCGACAGACAGGTAGCTGTTGCGGGAACTCATGGCCAGGCCATCAGCCTCGCGCACAATGGGCATGCCGATGATCTCCACGGGAAGATTGAGATCCGCTGTCATGCGCCGAACGACCGCCAGTTGCTGGAAATCCTTGAGCCCGAACAGGGCCACATGGGGCTGGACAATCGAGAACAGTTTGCAGACCACTGTGGTCACGCCGCGAAAGTGGCCGGGACGACTGGAACCGCACAGCACCTCGGTGAGACCTTCAACGTTCACATAACTGGCATAGCCGGGAGGGTACATCTCGGCCGCTGAAGGGACAAATAGCATATCGACCCCAGCCCGGAGGGCCTGTTCCGAGTCACCGGCCAGATCCCGCGGATAGTGGTCCAGATCCTCGCCGGCACCGAACTGGGTGGGGTTGAGAAACAGGGACAGAACCAGCAGATCGCCCCGCCGGCGACCTTCACGAAGCAAAGACAGATGGCCTTCGTGGAGAAAGCCCATGGTCGGCACCAGCACGATGCGCCGTCCTTCGGCCCGCGCCTCCAGGCAGTGACGCTGCATGGTTGCGACCGATTCGATACGTTCCATCACCACCTACTTGAAGCTGTGCTCCGGCCCGGGGAACACACCTTCCCGAACCTCGCGAATGTAATCGCTTACCCCGTCACGGACCAGCTTCCCCAAATCGGCGTAACGCTTGACGAACTTGGGGGAAAACTTGTCACACAGACCGAGCATGTCGTGAATGACCAGAACCTGGCCGTCACAATGGGGGCCGGCACCAATGCCAATTGTTGGGATAGAGACGGCCGCGGTGATCTCGGCGGCAAGAGGCGCGGGAATCGCTTCCAGCACCAACGCCGAGGCTCCTGCTGTTTCGACGGCGCGGGCATCCTCGAGCAGTTCGCGGGCCTGTGCGTCCCGCTTGCCCTGAACCCGGTAACCGCCCATGCGATGTATGGACTGGGGTGTCAGACCGATATGGCCAAGCACCGGAATATCCATGGCGGCGATGGCCTCCAGGGTCGCGGCCACATTGCGGCCACCTTCAAGCTTCACTGCGTGGGCGCCTCCCTCCTGCATAAGACGACCGGCATTGCGGCGGGCACCGGCTAGATCGATCTGATAGGAAAGGAAAGGCAGGTCGGCAACGATAAAGGCCTGCTGTGCTCCCCGCACTACCGCCCGCGTGTGATAGACCATGTCCTCCATGGTCACCGGCAGAGTGTTGTCGTAACCAGCGACCACGCAGCCGACCGAGTCTCCGACCAGTATCACGTCGATGCCGGCCTGATCCATCAAGCGGGCGAAAGGATAATCATAGGCGGTCAGCACAGTGATCTTTTCACTCTCGGCTTTCATGCGCTGCAGATCGAGTATGGTTTTGCGTTTCAGCATGAAGACTCCTTGCCGACCCGAAAGGGGCCGGGCAAAAAAAAATGCCCTTCGGATCCTGTCCGAAAGACATACGCGCGCCGCCCTGATGGATTAACCCACCGGTCCCTGTCAGCCGTCGTCTTCCGTCCCGGTCCGATGGATCCAGGCGGTCATTTCCCGGCATCCGTCCCCCCGACCCCTTGTGGCTCCGGCACAGGTTCCGGGCCGGGACGAGGAAAGGCACACCAAATCGGCTGAAATCTATAGCACACTCAGCCGACCATGTCCAGATTTTAGCGCGGGGCAAAAGAGCCCGGGCCGAATTGGCAGCCGGCTCTCAGGAAGATGACTCTGTTGCTCCGGGAAGCTTTTCCCGCAGCAGTTCCGCCAACACGCCGAATTCCCTCAGCGACAGGGTTTCAGCCCGTCGTCCACCGTCGATTCCGGCTTCTTTCAGTGCCCGGGACAGCCCGTCAAAGGCCAACCCGGCTCCCTGCAGACTGTTGCGCAGGGTTTTGCGGCGCTGGCCGAAAGCCCCCTTGACCACTTTGCGGAAAAACCTTTCGTCCGCAACCGCAACCCGGGGACGGGGCAGCGCTTCAAAGCGCAGCACCACCGAGTGCACGCGGGGAGGCGGATAAAAGGCGCCGGGCGGCACTCGCACCACGCTGCGAATCTCGAACCAATTCTGGCAGAGCACCGACAGAATGCCGTATTCCCGGGTTCCCGGCACGGCAAGGAGACGGTCACCGACCTCCTGCTGAAACATCAGTACCAGATTGCTGAACAATCGGCGATAATCGAGAACTTTGAAGAGAATCGGACTGGAGATGTTGTAGGGCAGATTGGCCACCAGTTTGTAGGGCGGCGCGGGCAGAACAGCGGACCAGTCGAGCCGCAGAGCGTCGCCCTCGTGGACCTCAAGGTTAGAGTCGGGCCGGGCCCTCAGGGAGGCGGCCAGATCGCGATCCAACTCCATGACATGCAACTTGCCGACCCTCTGCAAGAGCGGATCGGTGAGAGCCCCGAGGCCGGGGCCGATCTCCAGAACCCGATCCCCGTTGTTGAGTTGGGCGGCCTCGAGAATCCGCTCCACCACCTGCCGATCCTTAAGAAAATTCTGTCCGAAACGTTTTTTTGGTCGATGCCGCACCTTGTCTCCTCAGTGTTTATTTGGCCGGCGCGGGCGGCGCGGCCAGCGGGAGATGCGCAACTCCTTGAAAAACGGCACGACCTGCAACATCACCGTGTAGGCCACCAGAGCCAGGACCAGACCGTAGAGCAGGCTGCCTACGGTCATCGGCACCAACACCTCCCAGCCCAGGCTTTTCAGGGTTTCAAAGGTCAGTTCCGCGGGCAGCCGTGCCCGCTCGAAACCGAGCAGCACACGGCCGGATTCGTATTGAAGGGCGTAGATGAAGGGCGCGGTCAGGGGGTTGGTGATCCAGACACCGGCAGCGGCGGCGATTTTGTTTTCCCGCAGCAGCAGCGCCAGGAATACCGCAATCAGCATGTGAAAGCCCATCAGCGGCGTCATGCCGACAAAAATACCCAGCGCAAAGCCCTTGGCGATGTCGTTGGGGGTGGCACGTAATCGTACCAGCCGCAGCAGCAGCAGCTTCAGTTGCCGAACAAACGCCCAACGTCGATACATGCCCCTGCCTACTCCTCATCCCTGATCCGGTTCGGTCTGATCGAGGGGCCAGTGTGCCAAAGCATTGAGCTCAGGGCCCGAGCAGCGTCCCTGCCGCAAAAAAGCGTCGCCGGACACGGCCAGCATAGCCGCATTATCCTGACAGAGAGCCGGCGAAGGAAAAAACACCTGACGTCCTTCATCCGCTGCCATGGCGTTCATCTGCAGGCGCAGTCCCCGATTGCAAGCCACCCCGCCTGCCACCACAATCCTTTGCAGATCCAGTTGCCGGGCGGCGCGCAGCGTCTTGCTGCAGAGCACGTCAATCACCGCCTGTTGAAAGCTGGCGGCCACGTCGCGTAACGGTTGGCCCTCAAGCGGGGCCGCCTGGGCACGAACGTGGTAGAGCAGCGCCGTCTTGATACCGCTGAAACTGAAATCGAAATCGTCCCGGTGTAGCAGCGGACGGGGAAAGGTCAGCGCCTGCGGGTCCCCTTCGGCCGCAAGACGATCGATCACTGCTCCCCCGGGATAACCGAGCCCGAGCAGCTTGGCGACCTTGTCAAAGGCCTCCCCCGCAGCATCATCCAGGGTTCCTCCCAGAATCCGGTAACGACCGATGCCATCCACCTGGTACAGATGGGTATGACCTCCGGAGACGGCCAGCGCCAGATAGGGAAAGTCGATCTCCTGCTCCATCAGTGGCGCGAGGATGTGGCCCTCCATGTGGTGCACGCCGACCAGAGGAATATCCAGAGCCAGGGCCAGTGCCTTGGCCGTGGAAAGTCCCACGAGCAGGGCTCCGACCAGGCCGGGACCGCGCGTCACAGCAATGCCCTCGATATCACCAAGGCCGACCCCGGCCTTTTCAAGAGCTTCCTCGATGACCACCGAGATGGCTTGAATGTGCCTGCGTGATGCCAACTCGGGCACCACACCGCCGTAACGGGCGTGCACATCGACCTGAGAGGCGATAATATTGGAGAGTATCTGGCGACCGTCCCGAACTACCGCCGCCGAGGTTTCGTCGCAGGACGACTCTAATGTCAAGAGCAGCATGAGGGTCTCGCAAGCAGGGCCGTTGTCACCCTGCACAACTTACAGAAGATTCGCCGCTAACTCGGCCAGAGGCGAGCGCTCGCCTTTGGTAAGGGTAACATGAGCGGCAATTTCCTGTCCTTTAATTTTTTCCACGGTATAGGTCAGACCGTTGCTCGACGCATCCACATAGGGATTGTCAATCTGGTAGGGATCGCCGGTCAGCACGATCTTGGTCCCTTCGCCGGCCCGGGTTATGATGGTTTTAATTTCGTGAGGGGTCAGATTCTGGGCCTCGTCCACGATCAGGTACTGCTTGGGAATGGAACGGCCCCGAATGTAGGTCAGCGGTTCTATTTCCAGCAGCCCCATGTCGACCAGTTCCCGGTAGCCCCGTTTGCGTTTTCCCTGCTCGTCGACCATGCCCAGCAGCAGATCCACGTTGTCAAAAATCGGCTGCATCCAGGGCGACAGCTTTTCTTCCACGTCGCCAGGTAAAAAACCGAGATCCCTTCCCAGAGGGAAAATCGGCCGAGACACCAGCAGGCGGCTGTAACTGCCCTCGTCGGAGGCCTTGTACAGACCGGCGGCGATGGCCAGCAGGGTTTTGCCGGTACCGGCCTTACCCACCAGGGTGACCAGTTGCACGTCGTCGTTGAGCAGCATGTCAAAGGCGAACTGTTGCTCCCGGTTACGGGGATGAATGCCCCAGAGCCCATCCTTGGGAACCCGAATCAGGGGGATCACCCGCTCCAGAGAGGACTGATAACGACCAATGGCGGTATGGGAAGGGTTGCCGACCTCAACCAGAGTGACGCATTGATTGGGCAGCAGTTCGGCGTTCAGATCCAGATAGCCCTGACCGTAGAAACGATCGACATCGCTCTTGTCGACCTCGATTTCCGCAGTCCCGGAGTACAGTTCCTCAATGGAGACCTTGTCCGATTCGTAGTCCTGGGCTACCAGGCCGATGGCGTCGGCCTTGATACGCAGATTGGTGTCTTTGGTGACGAACACCACCGGGCACTGGCACTCTTCCCGCATCTGCACTGCTACGGCCAGAATGCGGTTATCGGCCTTGTCGATCTGTAACTCGGGGGGAAGCCGGTCCAGCGCCTCGCGGGTAAAAAGAACGACCTTGAGCACTCCGCCGTTGTCCAGGGACACCCCTTCGGTAAGGCGACCCTGCTGACGAAAAGAGTCCAGTAAGCGGGAAACCTGGCGGGCATTACGGCCGATTTCGTTCTGATCCTTCTTGAACGTATCGACCTCCTCAATAACCGTAATCGGCACGATCACATCATTGTCTTCAAAGCGAAGCATGGCCTTGGGATCGTGCAGAAAGACATTGGTATCGAGAATGAAGACTTTTTTCATGCGGCCCTCCTGATTTGGGCGTTTTCCCAATAATTTGTCAAGATCCGCAAACTACCATTGACGGCAACCGATGGCAATCGCAAACTGAAACGCAACTGTGGTCTACGGGCGGACTCTCGGGAAATCGGAAATCCGGCCGCGGAGTCCTTGACATAATCCAACATCTTGTGGTTTATATCCTCATGCGATACAGCATACTGTGTACTACATCTGCAACCGCCTGTAAAAGAAAACACCCCTTGAAGCCCTGCGGGCTGGTCAACGGCAATCTGCCAGGACCTCGCCCGATGCAAGTCTCTTTCGGAGAGAAACCATGTCCCAACAGGCTCCAAGCGACACCCAACTCAGTCCCAACGCCCTTACGGTCCTTGAACGCCGCTACCTGAAACGAGATGAGCAAGGCCGGGTGCTGGAACGCCCCGCAGACATGTTTCACCGGGTCGCGAAGACGGTGGCGTCCGCCGAAGATCTTTTTCCCGGCGGCACACATATCGCCGGCCTCGAAGAAGATTTCTTCCGCCTGCTCAGTTCCCTGGAGTTCCTGGCTAATTCTCCAACCCTGATGAACGCCGGTCGGGAACTGGGGCAACTGTCGGCCTGTTTCGTGCTCCCCGTGGAGGACTCCATGGAGAGTATTTTCGAGGCCATCAAACACACCGCCCTCATCCATAAAAGCGGCGGCGGAACCGGCTTTTCCTTTTCCCGCATCAGGCCGGCCAACGATGTGGTCCTGTCGACCAAGGGCGTCTCTTCCGGCCCGATCTCCTTCATGCGGGTTTTCGACGCCGCCACCGAGACCATCAAACAGGGCGGCACCCGCCGGGGGGCCAACATGGGCATCCTGCGGGTTGATCATCCCGACATCATGGATTTTATCATGGCCAAACGGGATCAGACGGTGCTCACCAATTTCAACCTCTCCGTCGGGCTCACCGAAACCTTTATGGAGGCGATGGAAGCCGGCGACACCTATGACATCATCAATCCCCGGGACGGCCAGGTCGTGGCGCAAAAGGACGCCCGCAAGATTTTCGACCGAATCGTGGACATGGCCTGGGCCAACGGCGAACCGGGTATCATTTTTCTCGACCGCCTGAACCGCGACAACCCTACCCCCGGGGTCGGGCAGTTCGAGGCAACCAATCCCTGCGGTGAACAGCCGCTGCTGCCCTACGAATCCTGCAACCTGGGGTCGATCAATCTGTCCCGCATGGTCACCGACGACGAACAGGTGGATTGGGACAAACTTCGGCAGACGGTGCGCCTGGCGGTGCGCTTTCTGGACAATGTCATCGAAATCAACAACTATCCCCTTGAACAGATTCGCGATAAAACTCTGGCCAACCGCAAAATCGGACTGGGCATCATGGGCTGGGCCGACATGCTGATTCTGCTGGGTCTGGCCTACGGCGACGACAGGGCGGTGGAACTGGCCGAAGAGGTGATGGCTTTCATTACCCGGGAATCCCGAGCCGCCTCGCGGGAGCTTGCCGAAGAGCGCGGGCCTTTTCCGAACTTTGTCGGCAGCCGTTATGAACAGGCCGGTGAGAAACCTCTGCGCAACGCGACCTGTACCACCATCGCTCCGACCGGAACCATTTCCATCATTGCCGGAGCTTCAAGCGGCATCGAGCCGATCTTCGCCGTTTCCTATCTGCGCCAGGTGCTCGACAATGACGTGCTGGTAGAAGTTCATCCCCTGTTTGAAAAAATCGCCCGGGAGCGGGGTTTCTATTCTGCCGACCTGATGAAGGAGATCGCCGAACGGGGCACCATTCAGGGTTTCGCCCAGATTCCGGAGGATCTGCGGCACCTCTTCGTTACCGCACATGACATCAGTCCTCGAGACCATATTCGCATGCAGGCGGCTTTTCAGAAGCACACGGACAACGCGGTCTCGAAAACCGTCAATTTCCCCCACAGCGCAACTCGCGACCAGGTGGCGGAAGTCTACCTCATGGCCCACCGGCTCGGCTGCAAAGGCGTGACCATCTATCGGGACGGTTCGCGGGACATGCAGGTTCTTTCCGTAGGTAAACCCGAAGCAGCCGAGGAAAGACCAGCCCTGCCTCGGGAATCAGGAAAAACCGGGCGCAAACGGGAACGTCCGCGCGCCCTGCAGGGCTCCACCTATCAGATGGAAACGGGGTGCGGCCCGCTCTATGTCACCATCAACCGGGATGAAAGCGGCCTGTTCGAGTTGTTCACCACCATGGGCAAAGCCGGCGGCTGCGCCGCCAGTCAGTGTGAAGCCATCGGCCGCCTGGTGTCCCTGGCCTGGCGAAGCGGCGGCCAGGCCCGTCAGACCATCAAACAGCTCATCGGCATCACCTGCCACAAGCCGGCGGGTTTTGGCGCCAACCGAGTCACTTCCTGCGCCGACGCCGTGGCCAAGGCCATCCAGATGCACATACTCAGTGAAACGGACGGCAACCCCTCCGTTTCTTTCAACGCCCATGGCGGCGCCTGCCCGGACTGCGGCGGACCCGTCGAACACGAGGGGGGATGCAGCGTCTGTCACGCCTGCGGTTATTCGGAGTGCGCCTGATTGCCGGCAGGGCCCTGCCCTGCTTTTACGGCGACCGATTCACGAGGCGTTTTGGCCAATCGCCTGACAGCACTCGAAATTATTCCATATGCAGAAAAAAACCGGCCAGGCGGTCTGGACATCGCTGACCATAAAGGTTATCTTTAGGGACGTAAATCTTGTCTGGCAAGGGACGATATCATGGACCCCAAACATACCAAGGAGAAAACTATGACCAGCACTCTGAAGTGGCAATGTACCGTTTGCGGACTTAAAGAGCAGGGCCCCAAACCGCCGGCGACCTGCCCAAAATGCGGCGTCAAGGCCGACAGGTTCATCAAGATAAAATAGCGGCGAGAACCGCAACCATGAGCCGGCAAAGGGGCTTCGCTAGGGAGCCCCTTTGCCGAATGCAGTATTTCCTTTACCTGCGACCAATCGGCCACGCAGCTTCCCGCCGTCAAAGCCTTCGACCTGGACCTCCCTGAGAACCCCCTCCGTTCCTCTCGGGGCGGGGAAAACCACCGACAGGTAATTATCGCTGAGCCCTTTGCAGTGTCCCTGGCGGCGTCCCCCCTCCACCACTACCTGCAGTTGTCGGCCGACAAAGCGGCGGGCATAATCCTGCTGTTTGCTTTCTCCCATAAGTCGCAAAAGCGCCGCCCGCTCCCGTGCCCGTGGCCCGGGAACCGGATCGGGAAGCCGCGCCGCCGGTGTGCCGGGTCGCCGACTGAAGGGAAACACATGAAGATAGCTGACGGGCAACGCCTCGATGAAATCGCGGGTCGCGACAAATTCCGCTTCTGTCTCTCCTGGAAAACCGGTAATCACATCCAGACCGATGGCCGCATCTGGAATCCGGCGGACGATCGTACTTATCCGGTCGGCAAAAAACTCCCTGTCGTAGTGACGGTTCATGCGCCGCAGCACGGCGTCGTCTCCCGACTGCAGAGGGACATGAAAGTGCGGACACACAACGGAGGAGTCGGCAACCTGCTGGATGAGTCCGTCTTCCAGCTCCTGGGGTTCGATGGAACCAAGCCGCAACCGAGGCAGGTCCGTCTCCTCCTCGATGCGCCGCACCAGATGCAGCAGGGATGCGGGTTCGACGAGATCCCGTCCGTACCCGCCGATATGAATGCCGGTCAGCACCACTTCCTGAAAACCATTGGCCACCAGCCTCCGCACCTGGTCCAACACCTGATCCGGCGGCACCGAACGGCTTGCGCCCCGGGCATAGGGAATAATGCAGTAGGAGCAGAAGGCATCGCAGCCGTTCTGAATCTGGGCGAAGGCCCGGCTGCGACCGGAGAAGCTGGTCAGAGACAGGGCCGGGCCGGTCTGGCGGCGAATATCGCCGACCTGAACTTGGGGCCCGGCTTCCCTGAGTAGCCGCAGCAGGTCGCGTTTTTCTTCATTACCGATGACCAGCGACACCCCCGGCAGACCGGACAGGGCCGCCGGGTCGATCTGAGCATAGCAGCCGGTGACCACGATCCGGCAATCGGGATTGATTCGCCTAGCCCGGCGAATCAGCTTCCGGGACTGGCTGTCGGTGGCCGCGGTGACGGTGCAGGTATTGACGATCACCAGTTCCGCACCCCGGTCAAACGCAATCGGCTCGTATCCTGCGGTCTGCAGAGCCTCTTCCATGGCCGCCGATTCGAACTGATTGGTTTTGCAACCAAGAGTGACGATGGCAAAATGGCGCTTCAGGTAATCCATCCGCCCCCCA
>PWVL01000126.1 GCA_003561875.1 Desulfuromonadales bacterium
GAAAAAAGTTGTGATGGGCCAGTTGCGGATAGATGCGGTCCACCCCGAGGTGAATGACCAGCCCCGAACAGGCCGGCTCCAGCTTGCGCCGGGACCAGGGGCCGAGGGGCGCTTTGAGCAGCTTGTCGTGAGCGGGAATCACGTCCATGTTGCAGATCACCGTATCGGCCCGGCGCTCTTCACCGTTGGCCAGGGTGACGCCGGTGACGGTGTCGCCGCGGGTGTTGATGGTCGCCACTTCGCGATTCAGGTGCAGGCGCACCGACAGCTTTTCCAGGGCCGCCCCCATGCCTTCGGCCAGACCATATAACCCGCCGTCAACATACCACAGGCCGTACCGGTACTGCACCCAGGGCAGCAGGTTGATCATCCCCGGCGCGTTGTAGGGGGACGAGCCGATGTATTTGGCGAAGTAATCGAAGATGGCCTGCAGCCTCGGTTCGCTGAAAAAGGACGCGACCTTGCCGTGCATGGACCCCAGCAGGCCGAGCTGGAACAGACCCCGTCCGAGCAGATTGCGAATCAGGGTCAGGGGCCGGTCGGTGCCCCGCAAATAGCCGGATTCGCAGAGTTCGTACTGGCGGCGGCTGTAGGCGAGAAACCCCTCGAATTGCGCGGGCGCCTTGGGGTCCACGGCCGCCAGCAGCTGTTTCTGCCGGTCCAGATCGGCCACCAGATCGATGGGGCTGCCGTCTTCAAAAAAATTGCGCCAGTGCAGGTCGAGGGGCCGAATCGGCACATGGTCTTCGAGGCGCAAGCCGGCCCGACGGAAAAGGTCGCGAAACACCTCGGGCAGGGTCAGAATCGAAGGGCCGAGATCGAAACCGAAACCCTCCCGGTCGGCTCGGTTGAGTTTGCCGCCGATGCGGTCGTTTTTTTCGAACAGCTCCACCTCGAAGCCTTTGGCGGCACAGCCGATGGCGGCGGACAGACCGCCCAGACCGGCACCGATGACGATCACCCGTCGCGGCACGGGGCCTTCGCGGCGGTCGCTGCTGGAGGTTTCTGTTGTCATGATCCGTTGTCCTTTCCGGTCTTTCTCAGCGGAGAAACCAGCGCAGCAAACGCTGCTGCCAGGGGCTTCCGTAGGGCGGTTGCAGCAGCGTTCCGGTAGAAAAACGGCCCCGAACCAGCACCGTCTTGGCCTTGGAAAAGGTCTCAAAACCCTCCTTGCCGCGGTAGTGGCCCATGCCCGAAGGGCCGATGCCGCCAAAGGGCGCGTCATCCACCGCCGCCTGCAGCACCGTCTCGTTGATGGCCATGCCGCCGGCGTGGGTCTGTTCGATGACCCGGCGCTGCAGATCCCGGTCGTGGCTGAACAGGTACAGGGCCAGGGGGCGGGGTCGACGGCGGATCATCTCCAGGGCTTCCGGCAGCGTGTCGTAGGGCAACACCGGCAGCAGCGGGCCGAAAATCTCCTGCTGCATCAGGGTCATGCTCTCCGTGACATCCAGCAGCAGATGGGTGGTCAGGCGCCGCCGCCCATCGTCCCGATGCCGTCCCTCGCAGCAGGCAAACACTCTGGCCCCCTGCCCTTCGGCATCGGTCAGCAACTTCAGCAGTCTCTGGTACTGCCGCTGATTGATCACTGAGGCGTAGTCGGCGCTGCCGACGCCGTCAGGATAAAGCTGTTCAAAACGCCGGCGGTAACAATCGACAAAGGCAGTGATTCTGTCCCGTGGCACCAGCACGTAATCGGGAGCCACGCAGATCTGCCCGGCATTCAGGGTCTTGCCGAACAGCATCCGCCGTACCGCGAAATCCAGGTCCACATCCGGAGCGATCAGGGCCGGCGACTTGCCCCCCAGTTCCAGGGTCACCGGGGTCAGATGCTCGGCAGCGGCCTGCAACACCTGCTGTCCCACGGCAGTGGAACCGGTGAACAACAGGTGGTCAAAGGGCAGTGCGACAAAATCCGCCGCCAGCTCCGCATCCCCTTCCAGGCAGACTACCGTATCCGGAGTAAAGACCCGCTCCAGCAGTTCCACCAGCCGGCGATTGACCCGTGGAGTGACCTCGGAGAGTTTGAGCATCACCCGGTTGCCGGCGGCCAGGGCCCCGATGAGGGGACTCAAAGCCAGCAGAATGGGGAAGTTCCACGGAACCACGATGCCCACCACCCCCAGGGGTTGATAATAAACCCGAATCCGGGCCGGTGTCAGCAACGAACCGGCGGATCGCCGTTGGGGACGCATCCAGCCCTTGATGCGGCGACGGCTGTAACGCAGGTGGGTGACACAGGGCAGAATATCCGCCAGCAGGGTGTCCTGGCGGTGGCGACCACCGTAGTCGGCATCCAGGGCAGCGCACAGAAGCTCTTTGTCGGTGAGCAGTTCCTGCTCCAGACGCCGCAACAGGGCGATGCGGCTGGCGGCCGAGGGCATGGGGTCGGCGTCATAGGCCTGGCGCTGCCGCGAAAACAGGGACTGCAGGCTCTGTCGCCGGGACACCTGCGGATTAATTTCCTGCTCTTTCATCGGTCAATCCACAAAAAAACGGTTGTAAGATATGGAAGAAAAAACGGCGCTGCAACAGGGCACCCGGCACAATCGAGCCGCACCGGGACGTTCTCGATCAGGCTACATTTTAACTTCTAAGCCGTCAATTCTACCCGAAAACCCTTAACGCTTCGCTCCTTAATCGATACCGGCCGCCGCAAGAGCGGACTCCTCAAAGCTCTTGTCGGCCCGGTACAATCCCTCAGCAGGGACTTTGTGGCCGGGGGGAGACAAAGCGCCGACGGCAGCGCTGCGGCAGTTGGACCGCGAGCTGGGCCAGGCTTCCTGTTGAGAACAACCGGATTCCCTGGAGGCCATCAGGGAAGCCCTGAAGACCGGAAGGAAACAGCATCCTGTACCAGACTATCCGCCGGTCTGCCGACCCGCGACCGCACTAACGCACCGGCTGGAAAGTCTTCGAGCCCTATCGTGAAGCTGCCTGCCTGCGCAACATAACGCCCACCCAGGCCGGCCTTCTGCGCCGGGTCCAGCGCGCGAAGCGCAACTTCTCACCGACATAGAACTGGCGGTAGGCCTGCACCGGGTCGCCGGGAACCTGATAGCGCTCCGGCATGGCCTGGGGAAATTCGGTGAGCCCCGTCGAGGCAAACTCCA
>PWVL01000025.1 GCA_003561875.1 Desulfuromonadales bacterium
ATGAGCCATAGATTTGAAAACGTATCCTTGATATATCAAATGCTTGGCAAAGAAGCGGTTAACTGTTTGATTGAACAAATAAAAGCCGGGGAGGTAGACATAATGAGCGAACATAAAGAAGGAACAATACACGACAAGATAAAAGGCCTGCTTGAAGAATATTACAAACAAACAGGAATAAGGATTGACAGCATTGGCATTGAGTGGGAGCAAAGAGGCATAGGAGAGGATAAAACAATCATGGAGGTCAGGCTCAACTCAACCAAAACTCGGTATTAATTCACATGCTTGACTTTTGCTTAAAATAATTGTAAGGATATGATATGATTAATTTGTCTGACATAAGGCCGAACGAGGGCAATCCAAGGAAAATTACTCCATCAGCTATGGAGAAGTTAAAGAACAGCATTAGCCGCGATCCTGAGTTTATGGAGTTAAGGCCGATTGTGATTGATAAGGATGGGGTGGTTTTGGGCGGCAACCAACGATATGCAGGATTGATTGCGCTTGGGTATAAAGAAGTCCCTGATAGTTGGGTTGTGAAGGCTGAGAACTTGACCGAGCAGCAACAAAAGCGGTTTATATTGGTTGATAATTCTCCTGAAGGAATGAGCGGTGAGTGGGATTTGTCAGAACTAAAAACTGGTTGGACAATAGAAGATCTTAGTATGTGTGGATTTGACGATAATTTTTTAAATATAGAGGGCAATAAAGACAAGGAAAAAAACTTAAAGACAGTTGAATGCCCTTATTGTGGGCATAGTTTTTTGTATTAGTTGTGGAAATGAAAATATCAGATATAGCACTAAATAAAAGCAATCCGCGCAAGATATCAAAAAGTGCAATGGAAAAGCTTAAGGTGTCAATTGAGCGCGATCCCGAATTTATGGTTTTGCGACCGATTGTGATTGATAAAAATGGACTGATAATTGGTGGAAACCAGAGATT
The DNA here is from genome assembly GCA_003561875.1 of Desulfuromonadales bacterium. Classification (GTDB taxonomy): domain Bacteria; phylum Desulfobacterota; class Desulfuromonadia; order Desulfuromonadales; family Syntrophotaleaceae; genus SLLR01. The sequence goes on from PWVL01000025.1 coordinate 949, forward strand.
TAAAGCAATAAAACTTCTTGGAATGAAAGATATCCCTGATAGTTGGGTTGTTAGGGCTTGCGATTTAACAACAGAGCAGATCAAGAGGTTTGTATTGATTGACAATTCTCCCGATGGAATGAGCGGCCATTGGGACGAACACTTACTTGAAGGGTTTGTTGATATGCAGGTGTTGGCTGATTTAGGATTTGAACAATATGAAAGCGTTTTGGATAGTGAGCCATTGTTCTACCCAGGAACAGAAGATGACCAAGGCCAACTTGATGTTCTTGACCCTGAAATTGTTAATTGCCCTGCTTGTCACAAGTCTTTTGACTTGAGAAAAAAAACAAACAATGACCATTGACCAACTTGAGGAAATAAAAAGTTTAGTGTTGAAATCTTTAACTCCCGATCTTTTAAATCCATATTGGAGAAAAAAGCAAGACCAAAAAAAGAATGATATGGTTGGTCATTGTTATGTTGCTACTGAGGCTTGTTTTTATCTTATAGGGGGGAAAGATAATGGCTTTTACCCATATGTGTTAAACAACAAAACCTATCCTGAGGGATTAGAACCAGACGAGGTGCATTGGTTTTTAAGAAAAAGAGAGTGTGTAATAGATTTGACAAGTGGCCAGTTTTCTTGTGAAATCCCATACGATAAGGCAAAAAAACAAGCTTTTTTAACAAAGAATCCAAGCAAGAGGGCAGTTATTGTTATGAAAAGGGTTGACATGCTAAAGAAGAAAAATGTTGACCTTGTTGTCGATTGGGCAACATATAAGGCAGCGAAATACGCGTGCGAAACTTGGCACTATAGTAAATGCTTGCCGACAGGTAAACTTGTAAAGGTTGGGGCTTGGGAAAAGGGGAGGTTTATTGGTGTTGTTTTGTTCGGCAGGGGTGCTACTCCAAATCTTGGCAAGCCATATGGGCTTAGTCAAACTGAGTGTGTTGAGTTGGTTAGAATTGCGCTATCAGAACATGAATCTTTTGTTTCAAAAATAATGATGGTCGCTGTGAAGATGCTTAAATCGGCAAACCCTAAGATTAGGCTTGTGGTATCTTTTGCTGATTCATCACAAGGACATCATGGAGGAATATATCAATCAACGAACTGGATTTATACCGGAGTGGGGAACCCTGCAAAGTTTTACAAGATACATGGCAAAATTACACACCCAAGATCACTTGGCGCAAGGGGAGTTTCTCAAAGCATAGACGGGGCTATAAAATTAGATAGTGAAGCAGCGGTTATAATCGTCCCAGGTAAGCACAGATATTTGATGCCACTTGACAAGAAAATGAGAAAACAAGTTTTACCACTATCAAAACCATATCCAAAGCGGTCGAAGCAGGCAATGGATGCGTCCAGCATTACAGCGAAGGGGCAGAACCTATCCGACCGCTCCAAAGATAGTGGGAGGTTATAATGAAAAGAAATGGTCATGGTAAAAAAGTAAACATGAGGAGTGGTGGCAAAATCAGATTGTCAGTTCATGGGAGTAGAACCTTAGGTGATGAAAGAATTAAGATTTTATTGCTTGAAGCGATAGACAAATATAATGTTAAAAGAATTGTTACTCATGCTGAACCTGAAGGGGTTTGTAAGGTTGCAAGGGTATTGTGCAAAGATGAAGCAATTGCTTTGACATTGCACTTTTTAAACTTCAAATATCGCGGTGGAGCATTTGAGCACCGGAGCAAAGACGTTCTTAATGATAGTGACAGAGCGATTTTCATCCATGACGGCAAAAGCAAGGGAACGATAAACGAAAAGAAACTAGCCGAAAAGAAAAATATACCGTTTGATTTTTATGTCCTTGAGCCATCTGAACACAAGCAAAGCGTTGGCTTTGACATTGATTCAGAGTGGGATTGGAATAAAGACGATGATTTTAATGTCGATCAAATAGATGATCTTTTAGATGAGATAAAGGGCGTATAAATGCCTGAAAAGAAAAACAAAGGCGGAAGGCCAAGGAAAGAAATAGATTACCCAAAACTCGAAGCATTGTGCAAAATACAATGCACAGGAGAAGAATGCGCTTCTGTTTTACAGATCGACTATGACACACTGAATAATGCACTGAAGCGTGACGGGTATGGCGGATTTTCGGACTACCTTAAAAACCATAGTAGTTCCGGGAAAGCGTCTTTAAGACGGTTGCAATGGAA
>PWVL01000120.1 GCA_003561875.1 Desulfuromonadales bacterium
AACAGGGTCCAGGGGACAAAGGTCAACACAAAGAAAAAGCTTCGAACCATCTGGAAATCCTCTCAAAATGAAGGTTTGGCCGCAGTTTAAGAGACCGCCGCAGGGGAGTCAAACCTTTTTCGGCAAAGGGGTTTACAGCCCTCGGCAAATTCGCTAGACTCGCTGAATATTTCACTTTAGAGGAGGCTCATCGCCATGTCGGTCAACAAAGTCATACTGGTTGGAAATCTCGGTAAGGATCCGGAATTGCGCTATACCGCCAGCGGCACCGCCGTCTGCACTTTTTCCCTTGCCACCAGCGAACGCTTCAAGGATCGCGACGGCCAACAGCAGGAAAAAACCGAGTGGCACAACATCGTCGCCTGGCGGCAGCTGGCCGAGATCTGCGGCAAATTCCTGGTCAAAGGTAAGCAGGTCTACATCGAGGGGAAAATCCAGACCCGCAGCTACGATGACCGTGACGGCAACAAACGCTATATCACCGAAATCGTCGCCGACCAGATGCAGATGCTCGGTCGTGCCGGAGACGAAACCGGGCAGCCACGCCGCGAACCCCGCCGGGAACCGGTCATGAACGAAGAAGTCCCCGACAGCAGCTATGAGGACGTTCAGTTCAATCCCGATGACGACATCCCTTTCTGATTTTTCGGTTGCAAAAAAAGAGGCCCTGCGCGGCCGTCAGACTCCTCTGACGGCCGATACGGAAACCCGGAACGCGCCTCTCTGCCCTGCCACGTCACATCACGTTTCGCAACTCCCTGGATAACCTCAGGGCATATCCGATGCGAATAACCTACCCATGCTTCCCCGGGTACTTCCTTCGCCCAACCCGCCTCTTGCCTACGCACTTCTCAATTTCGGGTCCCGATCCAAACATCGCCGGTACAGTTTTGCCGGGATTTCCAAAATCTTCCAAAACAGTGTTCTATAATATTGTTTCTCAGCAACAAGCTCATCATAAACCTTCTTCGTAGGGGAATTTTATAGCTATAACATTGTTTACCCTTTGCTTTTATCGCTCTTTCAAGCCAAAATTTGCACTACAAAAAATACTATGTTATATTGTACAGAACGTTACCTTATGGAATGGGCCGACACGGTTCCTTCCATTCATACGCCCGGGGCAGTCAACAGCGACTACAACCGAGAGTACAGGCAGGCCGTTTCAACGTTACCCCTATTCACGCGCATTTGTATTTCGCCCCTCGCCGGGGGATTCGTCTTCCGGCCTTCTGATTGTTTCAGTCGCAGGCCAGCCGCCTAAACCGCACATCCGCTCAATGCCATGTCTCTTCCCTGAAGCAATCCACAGGAAGCAGGCATTGTTGTCCCGATTTTCCGGAGAGGATGGGTGTGAATGAAGGGAGCAGACCGTGACCAAAACCAAATATCTCAACAAACTCAGCCAGGTTCCGCAACTGGCCGAACTCTCCGACGCCGAATTTCGCAAACTCCAGCAGGTGGAAAAACGCTACGCCTTTCGCAGCAACGCCTACTACAACGGGCTGATCGACTGGCAGGATCCCGCGGATCCCATTCGGCGCATTGTCATTCCCCATCCGGATGAACTGCAGGTTTGGGGCCACCTTGATGCCTCCGGAGAGCACAACTACACCCGGGCCCGAGGGCTGGAGCATAAATACCCCGACACCGCCCTGCTGCTGACCAGCGATGTCTGCGGCGGACTGTGCCGATTCTGTTTTCGCAAGCGGCTGTTCATGGCCGACAATACCGAAGTCAGCCGCGATGTCTCGGCCGGACTGGAGTACATTCGCAAACATCCGGAAATCAACAATGTACTGCTAACCGGCGGTGACCCCCTGTTGCTTTCGACGCGCAATCTGGAAAAAATCATCGGGGAACTTCGTCGCATCGACCATGTCCAGGTGGTGCGCATCGGCAGCAAGTTGCCGGCTTTCAATCCTTTTCGAATTCTGGACGACCCGGACCTGCTGCGCATGCTGAAGCAGTACAGTCTGCCGGAAAAGCGCATTTATCTCATGGCCCAGTTCAACCACCCGCGAGAACTGACCGACGAAGCGATTCGCGCCCTGTCCCTGGTTCAGGAGGCCGGGGTTCTGATCATGAACCAGACGCCTCTGATTCGAGGCGTCAACGACGACCCCGGCGTCCTGGCCGAACTGCTCAACCGGCTCTCCTACATGGGTATCGCTCCCTATTATGTTTTTCAGTGCCGGCCGACGGAAGGCAACAGCGCCTATACGGTGCCCATCGAAGAGGGCTATCAGATCTTTTCCCGGGCTATCAACCGCTGCTCCGGCCTGGCCCGACGTTGCCGATACAGCATGTCCCACGTCACCGGCAAGATCGAAGTGGCCGGATTGAACGATGAACAGGTTTTTTTCCGCTATCATCGCCCCGCCGATCCTGATCAGGATGCCGCTGAAATCTTCGCCTACGATCGCAATCCCGAGGCCTGCTGGCTGGACGACTATCAGGAAGCCTCCGAAGCGGCCGCCGTCAACAGTCGCTGACAGATATTTGCATTTCGCGCAAAAAACGGCCCCCGTCGTGACAATACGACGGGGGCTTTGACTTGCGGCAGACTGAAAAAGTCGCCCTTCGGACTCTTTAAAAACCACAAACGGGGACTGGGAATGGCCACGAATTAGACCGGATTTTCTCTCCTGCTTCGGCCCCCTCAGCCCGCCTGCTCCAGTTGCTCGACCAGAAAATCGAAAATATCTTCGCGTTTGGGCTGGTAACCGGCAGGAATGCTGTTGAGAATATTCTCCAGTTCGTACAGGGCGGCGCCGTCGTTGCGCTGCAGCGCGTTCATGACCGCCTCAAACATGGGGATTACCTCGTAAAGATCCTCCTTGTCAAAGGGGTGCGGATCCGGTTTCCCCTGAAATTTAGTTTCATCCCGAAATTCCTTTTTACGACGATATTTGAATTGCAGATCCGATGGCTTGATCGTTACCCCCACACAACACTCCTTCCGATTGCCCGGTTTTTAGTCAAACCCTATTCACAGGTGCCGCAATGACCGGCGCGACTGCAGGCCGAACGACACTCCGCAGGACCGGCCTTGCCGTCCTGGCTGTTGCAATAGGCGGCAAAACTTTCCCGGTCCACC
>PWVL01000099.1 GCA_003561875.1 Desulfuromonadales bacterium
CGTGGGCACCGACCACCATGTCCTCGTCATCCACATCTTTGGCCAGCCATTGATGGGCACCGGCAGGACTCTTGACCAGTTCCCAATCGTATTTGAACAGTACCTTCAGATAGCCCATGTCCCATTTAACCGGATTGGGTTTCCAGGCGCCTTCGATGCCGCTGGAGATGGTATCGTCACCTTTGCCGCTGCGGAAACTGCTGCGCCAGCCGAGTCCCTGCTCTTCTAGGCCGGCCGCTTCCGGTTCGGGTCCCACATGGGTGGCCGGACCGGCGCCATGGCATTTGCCGAAGGTGTGGCCTCCGGCCACCAGGGCGACGGTCTCTTCGTCGTTCATGGCCATGCGGGCAAAGGTTTCGCGAACGTCTTTACCGGAAGCCACGGGATCCGGGTTGCCGTTCGGCCCCTCCGGGTTGACGTAAATCAACCCCATCTGCACGGCGGCCAGAGGATTTTCCAGATCGCGCTCACCCGAATAGCGTTTGTCGCCGAGCCAGGTGTCTTCGGCGCCCCAGTAGATGTCTTCCTCCGGCTCCCAAACGTCCACCCGGCCGCCGGCAAAACCGAAGGTTGTAAAGCCCATGGACTCCAAGGCGCAGTTGCCGGCCAGAATCATCAGGTCGGCCCAGGAGATTTTCTGTCCGTATTTCTGCTTGATAGGCCACAGCAGTCGGCGGGCCTTGTCCAGGTTGACGTTGTCGGGCCAGCTGTTGAGGGGAGCCAGGCGCTGCGAACCGGAACCGGCGCCGCCCCGGCCGTCCCCCATCCGATAGGTGCCCGCGCTGTGCCAGGCCATGCGGATGAAAAGACCGCCGTAATGGCCGTAGTCGGCAGGCCACCAGTCCTGCGAATCGGTCATCAGGGCATAGAGATCCTGTTTGATGGCCTTGAGGTCGAGTTTTTTGAATTCTTCGGCGTAGTCGTAAGCCCCCCCCATGGGGTTGCTCTTGGCGGTATGCTGATGAAGAATGTGCAGGTTCAGCTGATTCGGCCACCAGTCCCGGTTCGATGTGCCACTACCGGCCACCGGGCGTGCGGATTTACCCGTTACCGGGCACTTGCTGTCTTCACTCATCTTGCTTCCCCTTTCAGGTTCGGGTTGACATATTCAGGCCGCGATCCGGTTTAGTCCCATGACCGCGAAGCTTCTATCGGCCGTCTTGGTTTGCGGTTCATTCACGGACAATCAATGGGGATTCTCGTCTCGGAAAGTGGCGAGATGTCGCCCCATGGCAAAAATTTAGACGAAAAAAAGAGCATTTCAAGCCTTGCATGACTATTCACTGAACGAACACAAGGAACTACGGCATGCAAAAACCTTAAACTTCGCAGATAGTAATAATTACTATCTGCGAAGTTTAAAAAAAGTCAAGTCGGTTTTTTCGATTTTTTCTTTTTTTGCTTTCGGCAATCGTTGCATATGCCTCGCAATTCCACATGAACGGAGCCGATTTCACCGAGGCGGGAGACCGTCTTCGGGGTTTTGAGGTGGTCAAAATCATCGTCGTAAAAATCCCGCACCTTGTAACATGCGACGCAGACGAAATGGTGGTGAGGGCCGATGTTGCCGTCAAAGCGCATGCTGTCGCCGGCGGTGCTGACGCGGAGGACAAGCCCCTTTTCCTCGAAGAGACGCAGGGTCCGGTAGACCGTGTCAAGGGAGATGGTGGGAACCCGCTGCTTGACCGTGGCATAAAGGGTTTCCGCATTGGGATGGTCTTCCGTTGCCATAAGCGCCCGGTATATCTCGGTTCGCTGATGAGTCGGCTTGATGCCCCGTTCACGACAGCAGGCGACGAAATCCCCGTCGTCGCTGCGGCTTGAGTCGAATGGTTGCATGGTTTTTCCCCGTCCGGATGTTGTCGATGGGGTCAGTATAACAGGTTTTGCGAGGGCCGACAGGAGAGGTCTGCAACTCTGAGGAATTTGCCGCCTGCGGACTTGCAGCGAGTTGGAAAACGGGGTTACAACAGGCCGGTGAATTTGAGTAACAACAGCAAGCCGGTAATCACCGGTGCCGCAAGCAGGGTGGAGAGCACAATGATGGAGGCGGTCAAGCTGGGATTGCCGCTCAATTCGTAGGCCATGATATAGCTCGCGGCGGCCGTCGGGGTGGCCGCCAGAAGCAGAGCGATGGCCAGGTTCTGGCCCGTGATTCCAAGAACAAGAAGAATCAGCCCGTTAAGCAATGGAAACACAATCAATTTGAAGGACGACGCCCAGAGCGCACGCAACAGATCCCCCTGAAGTTGTTTCAGGGAAAAACCGGCACCGATTGCCAGAAGCGCCAGGGGCAGGGCGACCTGGGTCAGAGGCAGCAGGGTCCTTTGCGCCAGTTCCGGCATGGGCAGGGCCAGGCGACTCCAGAGCAGGCCGCCGAGGGCGGCGAGCACCAGGGGATTGAGCAGCAGTTGCTCTCGCCAGGGAGCACGCAGTTTTCGTTCCTGTCGATGCGGCAGCAGCAGGACCACGATGGCCAGAAGGTTGATGAGAGGGACCAGGCCGCCCATGAGCATGCCGGCCCGGGCCAGACCCTGCTCGCCGTAGGCAGACAATATAATCGGCAGACCGACGTAGGCCAGGTTTCCGCGAAAAGCCCCCTGGCAGAAGGTGCCGCGGTCGGCCGCTGCATAACCGGCGGCGACACCCCAGGTGTAGGCCAGCAGGCAGCCCGACAGCAATGCGACGGAAACGCCGAACACCAGCCGGGCATCGAAACTGCCGGCAAAATCAGCTGTGGCTGTTTTATAAAACAGCAGTGCCGGCAAAAACACGAAATAGACCAGCCGGTTGGCCTGACGACAGAAGTGGTCATCGACAACCTTGAGACGTTGCAACAGAGCGCCCAGCAGAATGAGCGCGAAAACCGGAAAGACGATTTTCAGAATGGCGAAAAAATGGCTCATGACGAAAAAATCTCTCGGTTCGAAGGCCTGAGCAACTCTTGTCGAAAAGGGTATCTGCCATCAATGACATGGAAGAAAATCAGCACTACAAGGTATCGCGAATGACCCGGTGTGTCCATGCGCATCGTTCAAAAGAGAGATCGGCCGGTAAGGGGTGTTGTAAGCGGATGTGTTGCTC
>PWVL01000007.1 GCA_003561875.1 Desulfuromonadales bacterium
AAACAAACGCTTCGCCCTGCATTGCAATGTCCTGCTGAGTTCCGATGCCAGTTTGACTCCCGATGCGACGGAAAAGACCGTCACCCTGAATCTTTCCCGCAGCGGCTGTTTCATCGTAACGAGTCGCGTCTGGCAGCGGGATGACCGGGCCTGGATCCGCCTGCTTGAACTGTCCAACCCGACGCCCATCGAGGTGCGGATCCGGCAGGTGCTGCCCTGGGGAAAAGAACAGCGTATTCCCGGCATCGGAGTATTCTTTATCGACCTGCGGCCGGAACAGTCACGGCAGATCGCCGACCTCTGCGACAACTCTTCTTGACCGGTCCCTGGTTGTTTCCTTCGGTCTCTTGTGATAGGAAACCCGCTCATCAGCCTGGCCAAAACGGCTCTTTCGCTCCTGGCTCTTCGCGTAGAATTGCCGCGTTTCTTGCCCGAGATCAATTTTTTCCGCAGCGGTCCGGGCTATTCTGGGTTTAACAGGTTCCCGACCCACAATAGGCTCTGCCTGATGTTCGCGGCTGGTCGTCAGTTCTGGAGACACGACACCCGGAACTGTTTCGACTGCCTTTGAAAGAGAGGTTACCCATGACCGAGGCCCGACCTGCAGCAACCGCCACCGAAGCGGCGTTTCGACCTTTCCCCAGCAAACTTTTTGTGGAAACCACTACCCGCTGCAATCTGCGCTGTCCCATGTGCGTCAAGCAGGCAGCGGACAGCCAGGTCGTCGACGGCGATCTCGCCGCCGTCACCTTTGCCGCCCTTGAACCGGCCTTTCCGTACCTGGAATCGCTGGTGCTCAACGGCATCGGCGAACCGCTGATGCATCCCCTGTTACCTTCATGGATTCACCGGGCCCGGCAGTTGATGCCCGAAACCGGCTGGATCGGTTTTCAGTCCAACGGTCTGTTCCTCGACCGGCACCTGGCGCGGGAACTGGTCGTTGCCGGACTCGATCGCATCTGCCTGTCGGTGGACGGGGTTCATCCCGAAACCTTCAGCAAAGTTCGACAGGGGGAAAGCCTCGGCGACATGGAACGCGCCTTCGCGGTCCTGGCTGACGCCCGCCACGCCTGTCCCAATTCCCGCCTTCGCGTCGGGGCGGAGTTCGTCACCCTGCGCGAAAATCTGCACCAGTTGCCCGATACGGTACGCTGGATTGCCGAACGGGGAGCCGACTTTCTTATCGTCTCCCAAGCCCTTCCCTACGGTCCGGAACAGACACGGCAGACCACCTACAACAATGCCAACAGCGCCGCGGTGGCATTGTTCGAGGTTTGGAAACGCAAACTGGCCACCCAGAATCTGGATATCCATCTTTACGACTACATGTCCTGGGAAAAACAACGGCTGCTACACAAAACTATCGATCCCCGCACTCCCCAGGTCAACGCCCTGGTCAACAAAATGCGCACCGAAGCCAACCAGCGGGGCATTTACGTCGATGTCAAGCAGTTGCTTCGCCGGGACACGGCCCTGCAGGAGCAGATGGAAGACCTGTACCGCCAGGCGCAACAGGTGGCCGACCGGGTCGGTATCGAACTCAAGTTGCCGGTGACCGTTCCCCGCTCTGAGCGCAAATGCGACTTCGTCGCCGGAGGATCGGCCTTTATCTCCTGGTACGGCGGCGTCCACCCCTGCTATCAGCTCTGGCACAACTACCAGTGCTATATCAACGACTGGGATCGCCCGGTTCGGGTCCGGGAGTTCGGCCGGGTGCAGGACACACCGTTGCTGGAAATCTGGAACGGGAATGAATTCAGAACGTTCCGGGAAAACGTGAGCCGATTTGACTACCCCTACTGCACCAACTGCGGCGTCGCCCCCTGCGATCTGCTGCAACGAGAGGATTTCGACCACGACTGCTTTGCCAACACCGAACCCTGCGGCTCCTGCCAGTGGGCTATGGGGCTGCTAAAATGCCTGCAATAGCCGCTGGGAAAAAACCCGTGAAAGGACTTTTACAAGCTCTCTCCAAGCATGAATAACGGGTTCGGTTGCTTCTATAAGCAAATGAAGGGAAAATAATCTTTCCAGACTACTATTGATTTTGAAAAGGGGTTTCATTTATGCTAGAAATAACCCGTTGAGCAGACCAGGATCCGGAAATTTCCAGCAGCAGAACCGGCAACGGACCGCCCGGAGTGGAGCCTGACCAGAAAAGAGAGGTATTGTGGAACAACCAATGACAATTGCTCTGTCCCTTTCGGATCTGAAGACCAATGAACGGGGCCGAATCCGCCTGTGTCGTGCCCGCGGTCTGATGAAGCAGAAACTGATCAGCATGGGCCTGATTCCCGGTGTTGAGGTGACCGTGCTGCGTAGCGCCCCCCTGCTGGATCCCATCGAAATTGCGGTTCAAAACTACCAGGTTGCCCTGCGCCGGAGTGAGGCCCTGCTGGTTGAGGTCGACAGAATATGATTCGGGTAGCCCTGGCAGGACAGCCCAACTGCGGCAAATCGACCATTTTCAACATGCTGGCGGGAGTCAATCAGCATGTGGCCAACTATCCCGGCGTCACCGTCGACAAAAAGACGGCCAATGTGACTTTCGGCGGTGACGTCTATGAGCTGGTCGACCTGCCCGGCACCTATTCCTTCAGCACCTTCTCCCTTGAGGAACGAGTTGCCAAGTCCTTTCTACTGGATGAAAATCCCGATGTGATTGTCAATGTCATCGATGCCTCCAATCTGCGCCGCAGTCTCTACCTGACTTTCCAGTTGCTGGAACTGGGCCGCCCCATGGTGCTTGCCCTCAATATGATGGATGTCGCCGAACGTCGGGGGCTGGACATCGCCATGGACAAGCTGGCGGAGATGCTCAACGTCCGGGTGGTCAAGACCGTCGGTGCTCGGGGACGGGGCAAGAGCGATCTGCTGCAGGCCATGCAGGCCGCAAGTCGAACCGAGATTGCCGAACCGTTTCGGGTTGAATACGCCGAACTGGAAACCTACATCGCCCGCATCGAGGACAGAATCACCCGCCAGACCGGTCTGGCCAAGCGCTGGCTGGCCATCAAGGCTCTTGAGGGAGACGAAGTCATTCTGCAAAAGATCGGACTGGATCGGGAAACCATCACGGATCTCACCGCCGACATTCACAGCCGCCATGATATTGACGTAGATCAGATGATCGCCGGCCTTCGCTATGCCAGCGCCGACCGCGTTTACCACAAATGCGTCACCGAGAAATCGGTCCCCGGTGAAACCTTTACCACCAAGGCCGACCGGGTGGTTCTGAACCGCTGGCTGGCTTTTCCCATTTTAGGCCTGGTGATCTACCTGGTCTACCAGTTGTCCATCGTCTGGGGCTACAAACTGACCGATCACACCTGGCCCCTGCTGGCGGCACTGCGCAACCAGATCTTCGCCCTGCTGCCCCGGTCCCAGTTCATCCATACGCCGCTGGTGACCGAGTTCGGCGTCTGGATGACCAACAGCATCCTCGCCCTGCTCAACTATATTCCCATCTTCTTTATCCTCTTTGTGGTGATTGCCATCCTCGAGGATGTCGGTTACATGCCGCGCATGGCCTTTATCCTGGACCGGATTTTCCGCAAATACGGCCTGCACGGACAATCAACTCTGCCTCTGGTGCTTGGCGGGGCTCTTGTCGGCGGTTGCGCCGTTCCCGGCATCATGGCCACCAAGGGGATCGCCGACGAGCGGGCGCGGCTCGCCACCGTACTGACGGTTCCATACATGAACTGTCTGGCCAAGGTGCCTTTCTATACCCTGCTGCTGGCCGCTTTTTTCAAGCCGCACATGGGAATCATGATGTTCTTCATCTCCACTGTCACCCTCTTTATCGCCCTGATCCTGGCTCGGCTGCTGACCTCAACGGTGCTGAAGAGCCGCGAAACCGCCCCCTTTGTCATGGAAATGCCCACCTATCACCTGCCCACCATCAAAGGAGTGCTGCTGCGGGCTTTTCAGCGCCTGTGGCTCTACATCAAAAAGGTTGTCACCATCGTGGTTGCGGTAGCGGTGGTGCTTTTTGTGCTCCTTCAGTATCCGGGTGTTCCGCGGGAGAAAATGGCCGAATTGCGGCAACAGGCGGACAGCGCCATGGCCCGTTTCAGTGCCTCGGTGCAAGACACGGCCTACCAGCCCCATCTCGACACTCGGGAGAAGATTTACCAACTGCTTTCCATTAACGAGAGCTACCGGGCCGATCGTTTGCTCGCCCGCAGTCAAGCCGCCGTCGATCAGCTCAACAGCTCCTACCTGGAACGTTATCCCGAACTATTTCCGATTTTGCTGGCCGCCGACCCGGAAACCCGGCAAATCAACCGGGCCCTGCGCACCCTGTCCAATACGGGCCGCGGCCTGCAACTTGAAATCCGCAACGAAAAAATCGTCAATTCCTATCTCGGCACTCTGGGTCGCGCCATTGAGCCTGTCACCCGGCACGCCGGTTTTGACTGGCGCATCAATGTCGCCTTCCTGAGTTCCTTCGCGGCCCGGGAAAGCGCTGTGGCCACCCTCGGTTCCATCTACGAACAGGGTGCCACCGACGCCAGCCCCGAACAGGTGATGGCTCGGGACGGGGCCTATACGCCCATTCATGCGGCCACCATGCTGCTGTTCATGCTGCTGACTCCGCCCTGTATCGCCGCCATGGTGGTGGTCAAACTGCAGAGCCATTCTTACCTCTGGATGCTGTTTGCGGTTCTATTTCCAACCGCGCTGGGCATCATGCTGTCGTTGATTTTTTTCAATCTCGCCCTTCAGTTCAACTGGAGCGGCGTGGAGCTGATGCGTAATTTTTACCTCTGTGTCGCCGCCCTGACCCTGGTCCTGGGTCTCAAAAAGAGTTCCCATTCCGGCTGGCAGGTCGGGAAAACCCACTGACTCGTCAAAGGAGAAAGCCCATGGAAAAGCTGTTTTTTACCCCTCTAATGATAATGGTATTCACTATCGCCGCCTACGCCCATACCCCTTTGATGGCCTGTTTTGACGAAGGAGACGGCACCGTCACCTGCGAAGGAGGATTCAGTGACGGCAGCAGCGCCAGCGGCGTGGAGTTTCTGGTGAAGCAAGGAGACAAGGTTGTTCTGCAGTCCCGGCTGAACGAGTTCAGCGAAATCAATTTTGAAAAGCCGGAGGGCGACTACCAGGCCGTTTTCAATGCGGGCGAAGGGCATGTCGTCACCATCAACGGCAAGGACATCTTCTGATAACAGCTTGCATATCGCCGCGAGGGTTGTATGCACCCGGCATACGATCTTTTTGCACCTGAAACCTTTCTTTCCGCTAGAAGGAGCCCGTCCGATGAAACTGATCATCTCCGTACTGACCCTGAGCCTGCTTTTTGCTTCCAGCGCTCTGGCCCATTTCCAACTACTCTACACCCCCGAATCGGCCCTGGAGCGCGGCCAGACCATCGAACTGCGTCACGTCTTCACCCATCCCTTTGAGGACGAGCACACCATGGACATGGGCAAGCAGCACGACACCAAAAAACTGAGTGCCGTCGAAGAGTTTTTTGTGGTGCACCGAGGCGAGAAGACCGACCTGCGCAAATCCCTCAAGCAGATCAGCTTCAAAGGCAATAAAAATGCCGGGGTCGGTTTTGCCTCCCAATACGCCGCCCGCCGCATGGGCGATCATCTGTTCGTGATTCAGCCGGCACCCTATTTCGAGGCCAGCGAAGACGGCTACATTCAGCAGATCACCAAAATGGTGGTCAACGTTGCCGGGCTGCCGACGGACTGGAACAGCACCCTGGGCCTCAAGGCCGAGATCCTGCCCCTGACCCCGCCTTACGCCATCTGGACCGGTTCCACCTTTACCGGCGTGGTCATGAGCGAAGGCCAGCCCGTTCCTTTTGCCGAGATTGAAATCGAATACCTCAACCATGACATCGACCTGGCCGCCAACGCCATGGGCCCGGCCAGGGTTGAGGCGCCCCAGGACAGCTTTGTCACCCTGAGCCTTATTGCCGACGCCAACGGCACCTTTACCTTCGGCCTGCCCAAGGCCGGCTGGTGGGGCTTTGCCGCTCTGGGCGTCGGTCCCGATGACGAATTCAAAGGCAAGGAACTGAGCCAGGACGCCGTGATCTGGGTCCAGGTTCGGGATATGAAATAATCTCCGGTCATTCACGCCTGCCGCTCCCCTGCCGCGAAGTATGCGCGGCAGGGGAGCCTTGTTCACCATGCGCTGCACCTTTCGACCGGGAGCCTTCATGCAAGAACTGTTTCTTCTCGGCCTCTTTGTACTGGCCCTTTATTATCTCTATCGCAGGCTGGTCAAAAAACGGAACTGCAACTGTGCCTCCGAGGGCTGCGCCAAGCAATCCTCCTGCCCCTCGATCGAGCAACCGCCATCCGGTGACGAAGACCCTTCCTGATCCGACGGGATACGCCCGAGACACACCATATCCTTCGTTGCCCGTAGGGGAACTCTGTGCTACAAAATCCCCATGCCGCGCTACTCTCTGTTTCTTCTCTACCTGCTGTCTCTGCTGCTGATCCTGACACCCTGTGCAGGAATCGCCCACCCCCACGTTTGGGTGGACAAGGGCGTGACGGTGGTTTTCGGGGAGCAGGGCCTGCAGGGATTCGCCGTGCGCTGGACCTTTGACGAAATCTTCAGCGAAGAGATTCTGGACCTGGCCGGATCCGACGGTACGACGCTCTCCGATTCCCAGATACGCCTTATTCAGCAGGAATTTTTTGACAATCTGCGCCATTTCAATTACTTCACCCGGATCTGGATCGACGGTCGGGAGTTTACCGTCAATTTTGTACGAAATTTTGCGCCGCGCATCGACAACAGGCGAATCACTTATAAGTTTTTCGTGCCTTGTACGGTAACTGCCACAGAGGCCGCAAAAGAAATTCGCTTACTGATCCAGGACCCTGAAATCTTCGTGGATTTTACCTGGGAGAGACACCAGCCGGTCCAGTTCAAGCAACCGGTGACACTGATAACCGAGCATGAGCTGCGCGTCGACCGATCCCGCGGTTTTTTCGGGGGCATCATCGCGCCCCGCGTGTTGCATATTCGCTTCAGGAAAGCCCGATGAGTTTGAAAGTTTTCGTGCTGGCGCTGCTTGTCTGCGCCACAACAGTCATACCGGGTCGCGCGCAGAACCCTTTCAATCCAGGATCCCAACCTGCAGTGGTAAACAACGGGGAGGATTCGGCAAGCGGTACGTTTTTCCGTACGCTTTTTTCCGGCTCCGTCGAGCGCATCCACCACTGGCAACGACTTCTGCGCGAACGAATAACCGCCTATGCCCGCCAAATTGAGAAGTCTCCAACCGGTAGCGCCACCTTGCATTTTCTGGCATTCACCTTTGTATTCGGGGTGCTGCACGCCCTCGGTCCCGGACACGGCAAAGCTATCGTCTGTTCCTATTTTCTGGCTCGACGGGGAACGCTGTTGCAGGCCCTGGCTTTCAGCAATTTCATCACCTTCATGCATGTGCTTTCGGCCACTGTACTGGTGTTCAGCCTCGCCCTGCTTGGCAGACGTACCGACATTTTCGCCTTTCAACAGTTGGAAGGCAGCTTTCAGACCTTCAGTGCTGTGCTGATTCTGGTTATCGGCGCCCTGCTGCTGGTACGTGCCCTTCATGATGCAGTCTCAGCCAAAACCCCATTAGACAGCAAAGAAACGGCGCCCAAGGGACACCGCAGCCTGACGGCCCTGTCACTCTCCGCCGGCCTGATTCCCTGCCCCGGAGCCGCCCTGATCCTGCTTTTCAGTCTGCGCCTGCAAATCCTCTGGCTTGGCCTGCTGGCCATGCCAGTATTGGCGGCCGGCATGGGCCTCACCAACACCCTGATAGGACTCACGGCCCTGGGTTCCCGCCGTACCCTGCTGAACTGGACGCAGGTCTCGCCGGTACTGTACCGGCGAACCTATGCGGTACTTGCCCTGTGCGGATCCCTGCTGATTCTATTTCTCGGAGCCTCCCTGCTGCTGTCCGGCCGCGGCTGATCACCACTATCTTTTTTATCCAAAGTCCTACTTGCAATATCCGGAAAACCGGATTATTATAGTTCACATGAAAACGACTACCCGAGTCTTTAAAGCCCTGGCCCACAATACCCGGCTGCAGATCCTCAGCCTGCTGCTTGACGGTGAAATCTGTGTCTGTCAGATCATGTCCATACTGGATCTCCCCCAGTCGACAGCCTCCCGCCATCTGGGAATACTGAAAAATGCCGGCCTGGTTAAGGACCGAAAAGAAGGTACCTGGTCCCATTACTCCATGACCAGTGGAGAGGATGAGATTACCGATGACCTGCTGGACCTGTTGAAAAAGCATCTCGCCCGAACCCGCGAGGGACAACGCAACCGCAGGATGCTGGCAGCCGCCTTAAGCAAAAAGGACTGTGCCTGATCAAGTTGATACCTTCCATTAAGAAATCAACTTGCTGTCGGTTCAGCACCAGGCTCTGAAGTTTAGCCGCGATTAAAACATCCGGTTTTCCAGATAAAGACACTTTCTGCAAGGAGCACAAACCCATGAGCACCTTCCAAAGTGCGGACCGCATCCCCCCCCGGCAGATCATCCGGGAAGTGATGAAACTCTGCGCCAACTGCGATACCTGCCGCAACATGCTGGAGGAAGATTGTGCCTTTTTTCTCGAGTTGTACCGCCTGCAGGACCAGGAACAGGAGCAAGGACTTGCTGTCAGTGACGCGCAATTGCGCCGACTGACGGAACTCTGCACTTTCTGCGGACTGTGTCCCTGCCCCAAGGTGCCCATGGATATCATGGAAGCCAAGAGCCGCTATATTGAAGAAGAGGGGATGCCCCTGGCGACCCGACTGATTAATGATGTCCCCCGCCTGGCCAGATTCTGCAGTCTGATGCCCCGGGTCATCGGGACCCTGCAATCCAACGCTGTCACCGGCCAACTGTTGCGCAAGGGGATGCGCATTCATCCGGAGCGGCGGCTGCCGGTCTTTCCCAAACGGAATTTTTTTCAGTGGGCCGCCGCTCAGGGGCTGAACAAACCGGCCACGGGCAACCGGCGGGTCGCCTATTTTGCCGGTTGTACTGCGGGCTACCTGTTTCCTGAAATCGGCATCAGCGTCGTGACGATTCTGCGGGAGAACGGCGTCGCGGTCACCGTGCCGCAACAGGAATGCTGCGGCATGCCCTTTCTGGTGGAGGGAGATCGCGACCGTACCCTGCATCTGGCCCGTAATAACATGGAACAGCTGCTGAAAACTCGGGAAGCGGGTTATGATCTGGTCTATTCCTGCCCCACCTGCGGTTACTTTTTCAAGAAACTGCTGCGGGAGCGGGCCTACTATTCAGAGAACTATCAGCAGTCAGTCATGGCCCCCCCGACGGAACTGAGGATTCCAGCACCGGAAAAGGGCGAAGGCCAATTCTGGACGCTGCGAAAGTCCATGTACCGACAGATTCTCAAGGATGACGGCTATTTCTCCTCCATCGACCCTCTGAAGCGGGTCGCCCTGTCCGACCATCTCTTCGACTTTGGCAGCTATCTGCTGCGTCTGCAACAGCAGGGTCAACTCGCAACCCGGTTCGCGCCCCTTCCCCGGCGCATGGCCTATTTTGCCCCCTGTCACCAGCGGGAACAGAAGATGGGCAGCCCCTACATGGATTTGATGAAACAGATACCGGAACTGGATCTGCAACAGATCGGCAGCGACTATGACTGTTGCGGCATGGGCGGGGTGTTCGGCTTCAAGGAGCATTTTCATCCCAAAGCCCTGGCTCTTGGACAGCCGTTGATGGAAAAGTTCCGCGCCCATGCCCCCGAGGCTATTGTCACCGACTGCATGAGCTGCAAGCTGCAGTTCGGTCATTGTCTGCCCTATCCGGTGTATCACCCTGTTGAGGTACTGGCCCGGGCTTACCGGAAAAAACACGACTGAAACCTGCGGGCGGCAAATACCCCATCCGGGTCAACGATTGAGAAAAGGAGCGATCCATGGATTGGAAAAAGGAATGGAAACCACTGAGCCTTATTGTGCTCGGCTTTGTGCTCAGCTATTACCTGCCGGTCGACTGGCTGAGAGGCTTCGAGCGACTCCAGTACGCCCTCTGGGAGTCCCTCTACCTGGTCAAATGGTATGCCCGGGAGCACGTACTGCTGTGTCTGGTACCGGCTTTCTTCATCGCCGGCGCGGTGGGAGTCTTCGTCAGCCAGGCCGCGGTGATGAAGTACCTGGGAGCCGGGGCGAAAAAGGTTCTGGCCTACGGGGTGGCGGCGGTGTCCGGCTCGGTTCTGGCGGTCTGTTCCTGCACCATCCTGCCGCTGTTTGCGGGCATCTACCGCATGGGGGCCGGACTGGGACCGGCCTGCGCCTTTCTCTACTCGGGGCCGGCGATCAATATCCTGGCCATCGTTCTGACCGCGCGGATTCTCGGCCCGGAAATGGGCATCGCCCGCGCCCTGGGCGCCATCGTCTTCAGTATCGTCATCGGCCTCTGCATGCACTTCTTTTTTCGCAAGGAAGAACAGGAAAAAGTCAAGGCTCAGGCCATGCAGGCGGAACCGGAGGTGTCCCGCCCCCTGTGGCAGAACGCCCTCTACTTCGCTTCCATGGTGGGCATTCTGGTGTTTGCCAACTGGGGGCGACCGGAAAGCGACACCGGACTGTGGCACTCCATCTATGCCGCCAAGTGGCCGGTTACCGGTCTGTTCGCCCTGCTGCTGGGGGGAATTCTGGTACGCTGGTTTCAGGTTGTCTGGTGGAAGGTCGTTGTGGTCGGACTGCCGGTGGTGGCCCTGGCCCTGGTGCTGCCCCAGGCTCCCCAAGTCGCTTTTGTCGTCGGCGTAATCGGTCTGACCTGGGTACTCAATACCGAACAGGATGAGATGCAGGAATGGTTCGCTACTTCATGGGGATTCGCCAAACAGATCCTGCCGCTGCTGCTCATCGGCGTGATTATCGCCGGTGTGCTCCTCGGCCAGCCTGGCTCGGAAGGTCTGATCCCCTCGCAATGGGTCGCCAACGCGGTGGGCGGCAATTCCCTGAGCGCCAACCTGTTTGCTTCCGTGGCCGGCGCCTTCATGTATTTCGCCACCCTCACCGAAGTCCCGATCCTGCAGGGTTTGCTGGGTGCCGGCATGGGCAAGGGCCCGGCCCTGGCCCTGCTGCTGGCCGGCCCGGCTCTCAGTCTGCCCAACATGCTGGTCATCCGCAGCGTGATGGGCACCAAAAAGACCCTTGTGTTTATCGCCCTGGTGGTAGTCATGGCCACCACCAGCGGCCTGATTTACGGTAACCTGTGGTGATAGCAGATCCGCGCCCCGAAAGGCCTGCACAGGTTTTTCCCGGTCTGGTGCGGAAACAATCTGTCGAAAAGGCCCGATACAACCCTGTTGAAAGGAGGCGTCATGAAAAAAATTCAGATTCTGGGCACCGGTTGCCCCAAATGCCGAAAGCTGTACAACAACGCCAAAGAAGCCGCCGACTCTCTTGGTATCGAATGCGAAGTGGTCAAAATCGAAAATATTGCCGATATTGCCGCCTTCGGGGTCATGCTGACCCCGGCTCTGGCCATCGACGGCGATGTCAAACTGGTCGGCAAGGTGCCGGGCGTCGAAGAACTGAAAATCATTCTGGCCTGATCCTTCCGGCCTTTGACAAAACCCTTTCAAGGAGGAAAACGACATGCGCATGCTCGCGGAATTTTTTCCGGAATTCACCAGCCTGCTCGATCAGATGGACGAGCTGTACAAGGAAAAACGGACCATCGACGAGAAAACCTA
>PWVL01000090.1 GCA_003561875.1 Desulfuromonadales bacterium
CGGTACTCCGCCGTATCCGTGCCCGGGCCGGAGCGATCCCCCCCAATAAACACTGCCGGAGCCCATCCCGCGTTCCGAACGAACCCCCCCTGATGCCGTGGTGGGCGGGCGGGTGAGGCATCAGGGGGGGTGAGAGAGGATCGCGGGATGGGCGGAGGTCCATTTCCACTCCTCCGCCGGCCGGTACCACGGGGATGCGGCTCCAATGCGGAGCGCGACAGATTCCGGGGGCGGAGGGTGCTGGGGATCGAGCTGGCGCTGGTGGCCCGGTGCGAGCGGTTGGGCTGGTGTATGCGGCTCCATCAGGGCGGCGGGGATCGACGTGGAAGCGGTGCGAGCGGCTCCATCAGGGCGCCGGGGATCGAGGTGGAAGCGGTGCGAGCGGCTCCATCAGCGATCGGGACTGCCACGGGGAAGCGGTGCGATCGGCTCCATCTGGCCTGTTGCGGGCCACGGTCGGGCGGTGCGATCGGCTCGGCGTGCGAGCTGGTGGGACACGATCGGGCGGGATGCCATGCGGCTAGCCGGCCAGACGGCTTCACTTGATCCAGAGCCCGGTACCATGCGGAGCGCATCGACGTCTGCGGCCCCACTACTGGGTGGAGTGCTAGCAGAGGATGCGCCGCTTTCCCCCTACGATCTGGGGAAGCGGTGCGCTGCTGTGCGCCGTGCTGGGCTGCTGGACGAGCCGGCGGCCATGCTACGCGGTTGCCGTTGCCAGATGCGCCGCCGGCCATTGCTCCCGGCGGCGTGTGGGCCGTTCTCCGCAATCCTCTATCAGATAATCGAGATGGGGGTTGGGGAGAGGTTGGTCATGGATTGATGGGCGTTCCGGGCGGCGGCGGGGCGATCCCCAGGCGCTTCAGCATGTTGATTCGGAGAATCTGCTCGACGTGGGGCAGGTCGATTCCCACGGCGGCCATGGTGTCGATCTGCTCGGCGGTGAAGCGGTAGGCCTGACCGAATTCGGCGATCCGGAGGCGCGCCCATCGAGGATTCTGGTTGGGCTCGAGGCGTGCGATGAAGGCCTGCGCTTGAGCGAGTTGCCGGTGGACGTCTGCGAGAATGAGCAGCTCGTCGGTGGTGAGGGGGATCAGGTCCATTGCTGATTGGCTCCCGTGGCTCCAGGTAGGGTAAAGGTGATGGCTGCTTGGTGACAAGGTCCCGGGGACGGTGGCTAGCTGGAGCCACCGAACTAACCACCGTCCGGATGGGACCCTACAGCCCAACGGATTAGATCAGAATCCTTCCGGGCCGTCAATCCCCAATCCGGGTTGGGTGTAAGTTTCGGCCCAGCTTGGAGGTACGTTTGGCGCGGTTGGGTCGAATGGGCCGGGGATCACCTCGGAAGCAACCATCTTCACTCGGTGTTCGTCGATGTACGCGAGTTCCGGGCATCCCTCGGGGAGTTCCGTATCTATCGTGTGCCAATTACCGGTTAGCCAAACGAGAGCACGTCCTCTGTGCTGGTCGTAGTGCATGAGGACGAGCGAGCGGTGGAGGATGCGCATTGCGTCGAACGTATACGTTTGCTGCGGTGGTTCCTCTTTCTCTTCCTTGGGAAAGAAGTTTTTGGAGTATGAGAGATGGCGTTCAGTCCACTCTATCTTGTGCAGCTTGGATAGATACTTCACAAGGTAGGTGTAGGCGGAGAAGGTTTGTTTGACCTGCCGTAGGTCAACGATGATTGCCCCAGTGAGTTCGGCCCAGATGCGTTGGACGACTTTGTGGGGAAGAAAGCCGCTGCGGATCAGTAGATGGTAGTGAGGCCAGCCGTTCTTTGTTAGTTCGGTTGCTCTCAGATACTCTATCTCCCCGAAGTCTTTTCGTAGACGGCGGATCAGCTCCGGTACCTGGCGACGGGTGCCGTCGAAAGCGGCGCGTGGATTCTCCCACAGTCCAGGGTCTACGGTGAGAGTGAGCATACGATTCGGGGCTGCAAGTTTGGTGAGACGTGCCAATCTTGCAATCTTCCGGCGGGAGCAGTAGGGGCAGGCCCATTGTTTGCATGGGACTTGCGTCCAAGCGGTACATCGGAGTTCGACGCAGCGGGCTTGGAGCGTTTGACCGTTGGGGCAGGGATCGACTTTTGAGAAGATGCCTTGCAGGCTGGCGATGATGAAGTTCTGCCGGGGTGGGCTGTACGTTCGCGCAGTTTGGGCTTTGGTGTCCATGGTTGTGGCTCCAGACACGGTGAGAGGGCGTTAGTTTGAGTTAGCGGCAGCGGGGCCGATCGCCGGGATTGTAGTCTTCGGCCGGCGGCGGTGATCCTGCGGACAGGCATTGGATGAAGTTCAAGAGGACCGTCATGATATCCTTTCCGGTGATCAGATCGACCAGGGCGGTGAAGAGGCACATCATGATGTTCTCTCGTGTGACCAGCTCTCTGCCGCCACGTAGGCGCGTGGCGCAGTGTTGGAGGACAGAAATCGGGTCTTCGGTTTTCACCCAAACCTCGGTCATGTCGAGGATTGAATCGGGGGTGAAGACGATAGCAAGGGGGTTTCCCTCTTGCAATGGCGCGTAGGGTGCTTGGTCTTCGGTCATCGGACTGATTCCTTTCCTTGGGTCAAACAAACACAAAGGACAGTTGGAAGCGTTCAGCGACGTACCGGATTGGGTTTCCGATCGTCAGTCGGTTGGAACCTGCGAAGAGAAGAGCGACGGGAGCGACGAGTTCGGGGGTGAAGATGAGAGACCCGGAGTCGCCAGGTTGGGAGATCGAGGCTCCGCCCGGGTCGGCGAAAATGTCTTGGTCGACGAAGGTCAGCGTATGGGCTCCGTATTGGACGCGTACGGCCGCTTTCACTCCGACGCACTTTCCTTGGCGATAGCCGAGGGTGCGACCACTACGGGCGACGGTGAGGCCTACGGTTGCGTTCGCGGGGTGATCGCATGTAGGCATCTCTGCGCCGAGGATTTGCCGGGCCATGGAGTGGTAGTCTCCGACTTGGGTGTCGGCGATGGCGGCGTCGATGTAGTTGGCTCCCGTGGGGTCCAGTACCTGGTGATCGAGCAGACGGGCCATTGCGGGGCGGGCGGTGGTTGGTTGGTGGA
>PWVL01000143.1 GCA_003561875.1 Desulfuromonadales bacterium
AACTACGGAGGCCCTGGGTAGAAGAGCCTTATCCGTGAGGACCCTCCCTCTCGTGAAACGGTAAAAGACCATGACAAACCTACCCCGGTTGGGGACGGTCTTGGTTCACCAGGGCATCTCCGATCCTTTTAAACCAATCACATGTCGGAACATATCGGCCTTATGGCGAAAACAAGAAGCAGTTTCCCGATGGTAAACCATATTTAGCGACAGGCCAAGAAGTTAAATTTTGGTTCAAGGACCCACGGGCGCCGCACCGCCGGGTCAAAGCCGGAAACCCTTTGCTGGCTTACCCGACGCAACTCCGGAAGTGATGGACGTTTCTCCGGGAACGGACGGCAGTTTCAAACATTGTTTATGGCCGCCCAACCTAATCAAGGCTGGTGTTTATTGTGAGTTTTGCTAGAGTTAAGAGGTTTAGAATGCGCAGAGTCGATACCACGTTTTGAACTTTTTCCCTATACCACCCCGAAAAGAAGATGAAGTCAAGAGAGATCCCCATGACAATTACACTAAAAAACGCTGCGCAAAATAAAAAATCTGCAGGGATTCGTACCGGTTTACCCGGCCCGCGAGAAAAACTGTGTTGAAAACAACCGCTGGTACGATTTCGAACTTGGCCTGGCCAACATCCCTGAAATGGAATTCACTCACGGCCTGTTTCCGGAATACGTCCGGCAGTTGTTACCCGGAGTTGGCAGACCAAACTCACCAACAGGCCAACTTGAATGCAGAAACGCCGTTTTTTTTCGGGTGCGCCTGCGGATACTTCGCGACTCTGTGGAGGAACTCATGACGGCTTACTCAGCGTCGAAGGTCACCGCGATTCATTTTTATCGACGTGACCACGCATAAAGCGGAAAGGAGGATTTGATGTTTTCACGTGTTCTTGTTTTCGTCGCCCTCTTGACAACGATATTGACCACCGCCATCTCAGCGCAAAGTAGAGACACTACTTCTGTGAATTGGCCGAATGCACAACTCTCTCCCAGCGCCCATCACCAGAATCAATCTGCCTTTAAGGTCGCACAATTACGTGATGATCTGCCATCCGTTCCCCGCCCCCTGCCCTCGCCCGCACCGCGCCCGAGACCAATGCCAGCCATGGTTACAGAAGAGACCGGGACCATGACCGACCAGCAGGGCAATGTTTATCAAACCGTCAAGATCGGAAACCAGTGGTGGATGGCTGAAAACCTGAAAGTGACTCATTATCGAAATGGCGACCCCATCCCCAACGTGACGGACAATACCGAATGGTCGAACCTGTCATCCGGCGCGTACGCCGCCTTTGACAATGACGGGCGAAACGTTGGCAAGTACGGTTATCTTTACAACTGGCACGCTGTCAACGATGCCCGCAACATTGCGCCCGTTGGCTGGCGTGTACCCACAGATGAAGAATGGCAGACCTTGATCGAGTTTCTCGGAGGGCGCCGCGTCGCAGGTGGCAAGATGAAGCAGGCCGGCGGCGTATATTGGAATCACCCTAATGCCGGCGCAACAAACGACAGCGGTTTCACCGCGCTGCCCGGTGGGCGTCGTGATCACAGAGGCCTCTTCGACCATTTGGGCAGAGTCGCCAGTTTCTGGTCCTCCACAGAGCACTCCCGGCATCGCGCCTGGCATATGCGTTTGAGTCATAACAATGCCAACGCCACCCTTATCGACAACCCAAAAGGGTTGGGGTGCTCCATTCGCCTGGTGAAGGACACACAGCCGCAGCCGACGCTGACGGCGATCGAAATCAGCCCTTCATTGAAGGATCAACCCATTGTCGGGGCCGGCAAATCGCTGCAGATTACGCTTACTGCCGTTTACTCAGATCAGAGCAGGCAGGATGCAACAGCGGCCTCGACATGGTCCGTTTCGCCTTCTGCGGCCGGCAGGATTGATGCGAACGGCATTTACCGGGCCTCATCTTCTTTTACCGGCCAGGTTATGGTCGAAGCAGGATATCGGGGCCGTACGGTTGGTGTGATCCTGATTGCCGTACCTGAAGTCGGAACCATGACCGATATCGACGGTAATGTCTACAGAACCGTCAGAATCGGCAATCAATGGTGGATGGCAGACAACCTGCGGGTAACCCGTTACCCGGACGGCAGCCCGATACGACATGAAACAGATCAATACCTGTGGGCCGATCCCCAGATTCTTCGAGATTGGCAGGGTCTGTACAGCGCTTATGACAACGATGAGAAAAATGCACAGGTCTACGGGTATCTTTACAATTTGTCTGCGGCACGCTCAATTGCGCCTGAAGGATGGCGTCTGCCTACCGACGGGGACTGGAAAACCCTGGAAAGGCATCTGGGAATGAGCAGTTCGGAAGCAAATAAAGACGGCCCACGCGGCACCAATGAAGGCGGCAAGTTGAAGGCCAGGGGGTGGACGCATTGGAAAAGGCCCAACCGAGGAGCTTTGAACCTGAGCGGCTTTTCCGCACTACCGGGCGGCTATCGCCATGAATATCAAGGGTTTTTCGGCATGGGCGAGGGGGCTTATTTCTGGACGGGGACAACAGAATATGTCGAAGGAAATGGACGACTTGCTGCGCGGAATCGGATCTTGCGGTCAGATCATGCCAGGGTAGAGCGCTCTCGGCAATACCGGAGCTATGGATTTTCAGTGCGCCTGGTCAAGGAATAAGTTCGCCAGGAAAAGTCCAACCACTTGAATTTGAGGGGGTTTATTTTTTGTCAGCGGCGGGGTAGAACCTGTTTGGCGGAAGAATGCCTTCCCCTACTTCAAACTCTTCGCGAGAAGAGGACGGAATGTACCGGGCCTGATGAACCCACGACACGCCGGACAGGCAGCCGGGCCGCCAAAGGAAATTCTTCTGCTACCCGACTGTTTTTGACATGTTCCGAACTCGAATTAATTGCATCAGAAATCGCCTCAGACCTAATTAGTGTCCATCCGGAAACTCCGGATGGACACAGCGCAGTTTTCATATGGGAAACGAGCAATTTTTCGTTGTGGCAAGGAAATCAAAGGGTTGCGCGGAGGCGTACATCGGTACGCCG
>PWVL01000032.1 GCA_003561875.1 Desulfuromonadales bacterium
CCGGCATGGGATACCATGTTTTTTTCGTATCCGCCGGATACATGGACTCCGTTTTGGTCATCGACAATCTGTTCTCCGTGGCCGGACGGGGCATGGGGCGTGTATCCGTATGACGGGTATAAAACGATCTGGGGTATTTCCTGGCCCGTCCTCTGAGTGCTTTTGCCATCTGGCAGGGAGGAATGAGTTTTCACGGAGGGCTTGCCGGGGTAGCGGTGGCGGCTTCAGTGTTCATCTGGCGTCGAGAACTGCCTTGGTTCCTCACTGCCGATGTACTGGTGACGGCAGCGACTGTTGGTATCGGACTGGGACGCGTGGGGAATTTTATCAACGGCGAGTTGTGGGGTCGGGTGACCGAAGCGCCCTGGGGCATGGTGTTCCCCGGGGCCGGACCGCTACCCCGTCACCCCAGTCAACTTTACGAGGCCCTGCTCGAAGGTGCCATGCTGTTCGCGATATTGTATCTGCTGCATCGCAGGGCTGCCGCTCCGGGTGTTCCTTTCTTCAGTTTTCTTTTGCTTTACGGAGTATTTCGCTTTGCAGTGGAGTTTTTCCGAGAACCCGATGTCCATATCGGCACCTTGGGGCATCTGTTGACCATGGGGCAAGTACTTTCCTTGCCGATGATTATTCTCGGGCTGGCGGGGCTGATCCGGATTCACGCCGCAAGGAGCCGACCGTGAAACGGGCTCGAGGCATTATTTTTGACTGCGACGGAGTATTGTTCGAAAGTCGTGAGGCCAACCTGGCCTATTACAATACGGTCTTTGAACGGTGCGGGTTTGACCTGGTACAGGCTGAGGATGAGGACAAGGTGCGGATTTGCCATACCCGCTCAACCCCCGAGGTATTTCGTCTGTTGCTGGATCCTTTCCAGGCACAGCAGGCCCAGGCACTGGCAAAAACCGTGGATTATAAACAGTTTACCCCGCTGATGGTGCCCGAGCCCGACTTGCCGGTCGTATTGGAGAGGCTGTCCCAGGATCTTCCCCTGGCCGTGGCTACAAATCGCGGTCGTGGGGCGCGGGACCTGTTGGCTTTTTTTCATCTGGAACATTATTTTGCTGCGATTGTCAGCAGCGCCGATGTACAAAGGCCGAAACCCAGTCCGGATATGCTGCTGTTGGCAGCCCGAAGGCTTGGGTTTGATCCCGGTGAGTTGCTTTTTGTCGGCGATTCGGAACTCGATTACCGGGCCG
Source organism: Desulfuromonadales bacterium (assembly GCA_003561875.1). Taxonomy (GTDB): domain Bacteria; phylum Desulfobacterota; class Desulfuromonadia; order Desulfuromonadales; family Syntrophotaleaceae; genus SLLR01. Next base: position 1,200 of record PWVL01000032.1, read on the forward strand.
CCGAAGAAGCCGGCATACCCTTTGTCGGTTACAAAAATCGCTTTGGCAATGGAATTTTCGTCAACAGACACCGGGAATTGCTGGTATTGCTCGGACTGGACGGTGCTGGCTCTCAGTAAAGATTCTTTTCCATTTCAAGCACGTAACCGTCGTCGAGTTTGATGTAGCTTACGCGATCCATCAGGGACTTTATGATAAAGATGCCGCGGCCGTGTTCCGCCAGACCGTCATCGCAAGGCTCCTGCACATCGCAGAGGGAAAAACCGTCCCCCTGGTCAAAGACCCGCATAGTGAGCAGACCATTTTCAACTCGAACAGTAACCTGCAGCAACGGGTTTTTTCGGTTGGCGGCGGCATGCTCAATGGCGTTGGCCACTGCTTCAGTCAGCACCAGATTGACATGGTAGGCCAATGATTCCCGGTCGCCGGTAAAACAATTCAGGCTCAGGGCCAGCTGTTCGCCGATTTTGCCGACCAGGCCCAGATATCCGGTTTCGTAGGGGAAGCTGATATGAAGAAAGATACGCTCACTCATGCCGGCCCGGATAAGTCCTGAAAGCTGCTGAGTGCCTGGTGCCGGTCGGAGAAAATATCAAAAACCCGATGCAGCCGGGTCAGTTCGAACATGGATTGTACCTGCGGCTGCAGGCTGCAGAGTTTCAGGCTGCCGTTGCGGGCACTGGCATTCTTAAAGCCTGAGACCAGGGCGCCGAGACCGGATGAATCGACAAATCGAACTTCCTGCAGATCAATGATCATACGGTGTTTTCCCTCTTCCAGCAATGCCAGCATCTGGTTTTTCAGTTCCGGGCTGTTATGGGCGTCAAGGCGTTCTTCCCGGACCTGGATCAGGGTGATGGCATCTTTTGACTCGATGTTGGTCAGCATGGGGTTCTCCTCGGGCATTCCGGCTAAAAAAGTCACCGCCGATGATGTGTTGTCGACAGGGCAGAAACCCGCAGGTCATGGTCGTTATGCCCTGCTGACCGTTTCCGCGCCATTCTGAGGTTGTCGGTTTGCCGCTTTACACTCCAGGCGCGTCGGATCGGAGTTTGCGGACTGTTTCGCTGTTATCATAGCACGTTGTCGTTAAAAATGGATGCCGGAAGTCATGGCCGGCCCGCCACGACTTCGGCCGCGGCCATGTCCGATTCACGGATAGCCCAAAAGACGTGATGGCACGCTGCTGCCGGGGCGGATGCTCGCCATCATGCACCACCGAAAAACCCTGGATCGGGTGCCGGCGATTGACCACACACTTGTGGTATGATACTAATTTTAGCCGCTGGAACGCTCCTTTTTCCTTCCGGATTTGTGATCAACCCGTGTCTGATCGACCCGTTTTCCCTCTCCCTGGAGCCGGCATGGCTGTCAAGCTGCTATTTTTTCTTTTTCTGCTCGCCTTTTTGGCGGGCTGTCCGATCCCGGCTGTGCGTTCGACAGCTATCGAGGTCCGGACTGCCGAAAACAGGGAGTATGTGTCTGAGCTCGACGATGCCGAGGCCCGGGCGCTCTATTATTTTGGTTTGGCACGTCTTCTGGCGGTTGACGGGGATTACTCCCAGGCGGTGGCGGCGTTGCGGGAAGCCCTGCGGCACGATCCCCGGTCTGTTTATCTGAGACTGTTTTTGGCTGAGCTCTATCTTTCCCTGGGCGAGGTTGACGAAGCCGTCGCGATTGCCGAGGAAGCCGGAGTCCTCGCGCCTTTGGATTATCGCCCCCACTTGCTGCTTGGCAACATTTTTTTCGAGCAGCGCCGGGATGCGGAAGCCATCCAGCGTCTGAGCCAGGTAGCGGAACTCGAACCTTCCGCGCTGGACGC
>PWVL01000123.1 GCA_003561875.1 Desulfuromonadales bacterium
GCGGTAGTTCCAGCCATCGGCATTGCACGAACCGGTGCTGACCCAGCCGTCGCACAGCAGCATCTTGAGATGGAGAAAGCGGGGCTGATACTCGAAAATCCGCACGCCGTTGCGCAGCAGCCTTTGATAATAGCGGCGTCCCATGTGCTTCACTGCAGGATGGTCGGAATGGGGTCCGGGAAGCAGCAGTCTCACGTCCAGGCCCCTGCGCGCCTGACGGCGCAGAGCCTGACGCAGCTTCCAGGGCGGAACTAAATAGGCCGTCGCCAGCCAGGCCCGCTGCCGGGCCCCGCGGATATGGGGGATATAGGAGCGCATGATCTCCGAGCGCCCCACCTTAACGCCCTGGAGGGTCACCCGGCCGATCCCCTCTTTCGGTCCGCCTGACGAAGGCGGCGCCGTCTTTGCCTCAACCGGCCTGGCCGCCCAACGGTTCCAGGTTTCGGCGAACAGGTGCTGCCAGTCGACGACACTCGGGCCACGGATCTCCAGCATGGTTTCGTGCCAGTAGTGCTGGGGAGTGAGCCGGGGATCGAAGGCGTCGGTGATGCCTGCGCCGCCGGTAAAGGCCACGACGCCGTCCACCAGCAGCAGCTTGCGATGGTTGCGCAGCAGGTTGCTGAACCAGCGCTGGATCCCCAGCGGATTGTAGACAGCCAGTTCGACGCCGCCGGAGACCAGCCTCTGTCGGTCGCCGTTGCGCAGAGCGAAAGCGCCGTAGCCGTCGAGCAGCAGGCAGACCCGCACCCCTCGACCTGCAGCCGCGGTCAGCCCCTCGATAAGGCGGTCGGCCACCTGCCCCGACTCGAAGAGGTACATCTCCAGCAGAACGTAGCGCCGCGCCGCGGCGATGCTCTGCTCCATGGCCGGGAAGAACCGGGAGCCGTCGACCAGCAGTCGGTACTGATTCCCGCGGCGCCTGGGGTAACGGTACTTCTTCATGGTCCTCCGCCGAAAAGGCCGTTTGCCGAGTGTTTCTCTTTAACAGCATAACCGGCCGCCGGCCTCTTTGCAGGCATTTCTTCTCCGGCGTCCGCCGCCAGCACCTTGTCCCCCATAGCCGCAAGGCGACGGTGACGATCATGGGGTCGGACCAAGTGAACCTTTTGAAATATTTTAGTTTATCCTTAAATTTACCCCTCAAAAAACGCCTATAGGCCGAGTTCCGTGGGTAAAATCGAGGCTATATTTATTTGTAAACCGGACCCATGGCCGGTCAGGGGGCAAATGGAAAGGGCCAATCGGCATCGGATTCCTGATTGCATCTGGCATATCACCCACTGTTGCCATAAGCAGGAATTTTTGCTGAAGTTTGCTCATGACCGATCCCGTTTTGTGCCCTGGTTTCTCGAAGCTCCCAAGCGGTTCTCCTTGCAAATCCTTCACTATGCTGTCACCTTCAATCATGTTCATCTGCTGGTAAAAGACAACGCCGAGGCCACCATTCCATCGGCTATCCAACGGGTAGCCGGCCGCACGGAACAGGAATATAACCAGCGTAAGCGGCGCCAAAGGGCTTTCTGAAAGGATCGCTACCATGCTGATGACGCATTGAGGTCGGAAGGCAGTTGAGGGGAGGAACTGTGGACGAAGAGTCTCGTCGTCGGCAGCGAGCAGTTTGTGCAGAAGATCCAGGAGAAACTTGGAGTGCGGGGAATAGGGCGCGGTATTTCAGCAACGGGCGATGCCTATGTGCTTAGAGAAACGTCAGAAACCTCAAGTACCCAAGTACACCCTACGTACAGTGCATGATCAGATACTTTTTTTACCGAGGGGTGAAAGGAGCGAGAGACATGTCCAATCTGTTTGAGATGACGACCATCAAGAGTCTTGAGTTACTCAACCGGTTTGTGCGCTCCGCGACCTGGGAGGGGATGGCGGATGCACAGGGTGCGCCGACCGACGAGCTGAATCAATTGATGGCAGATCTGGCCCGTGGCGAGGTGGGGCTTATCATCACCGGCCATGCCTATGTCCGCCCCGATGGTCAGGCGAGTCCCCGGCAGATGGGGGCGCACAGGGAGGATCTGTTGCCGTCACTGACACGGATGCCGCAAGAGGTCCATGCCGCCGGCGGGCGCATTGCCCTGCAGTTGGCTCACGCCGGCGCCTACGCGTTGGTTTCGGAACAGGCAGTCGGTCCTTGGGTGATCGCCAACCAGGATGGGAAAAAATGCCGTGCCCTGAGCCGGGACGAGATTCGGGAGATTACAGAGGCCTTTGGGCGAGGCGCCGCCCTGGCGCAGCAGGCCGGGTTTGACGCGGTGCAGATTCATGCGGCCCACGGCTATCTGCTCAGCCAGTTTCTCTCCCCTTATTACAATCGCCGCGAGGACGGCTATGGCGGCAGCGTCGAAAACCGCGCGCGCCTGGTCCTCGAGGTGCTGGCGGCGGTGCGGCAGGCGGTCGGAGACGGGTTTCCCGTCCTGGTCAAGCTCAATTCGGATGATTTCATCGAAGGCGGCTTGGGGGTCAGCGCCATGCTCCGGGTGGCGGAGTTGCTGCAAGAGGCCGGCATAGACGCCATTGAAATCAGTGGCGGTACCATCTGGGGTCCGAGCCGCTACCATTCCGTGCGCTCCGGCGCGGCGGCGTTGACCGGCGGGATCTATTATCGCGAGGCGGCCCGGCAGGCCAAAGCGCGACTGCGGATCCCGGTCATGCTGGTGGGAGGGATCCGTGCCCTGGAAGAGGCCGAAGATCTGCTGGCGCGGGACGAAGCCGACTATATCGCCCTTTGCCGGCCTTTGATTCGGGAACCGGATCTGATCCAACGCTGGGCGGCGGGCCGGCGGGAGCCGAGCGGCTGCCAATCTGACAATGCCTGTTACGGTCCCATATTGGCCGGCAAGGGGATATGCTGCCCCCTTAAATGATCCCGGAGCGTGGAGGGCGTCTTGGCAATCGATTCCGTGGCTCAAGTTGAAAAGATCCTGCAAGATTTCTGGGCCTGCGCCCCGGGTAACAGCCTGCAGCTCCCCACCGGCGAGAAAGCTTGGGGAGCGCCGCGGGTTGCCGTA
>PWVL01000037.1 GCA_003561875.1 Desulfuromonadales bacterium
CGTTGATAGCTTATTCAGAATAACAGAAAATTTGGTTCTGACAAAACAGGTACAATTCAACGGTGGTGCCGTGTCCGTTGCGGCCGTCATGGAATTGAGGATGTAGCATGCCGCGATCTTCGCGAGTCCCCTGGAAGGGGATGGTCCTGGTTTTTTTTCTACTGGCGGGATTGATTCTTGACCAGGCGGGAGTTCTCGACTGGCACGCCATTCGCTGTTATCTGGATCCGGTGGCCGGTCAGTGGTGGCTGCCGCCTTTGATCGTGGTAGTCCAGACTCTGCTTTACGCTCTGGCCATGCCGGGATCGGCGATGATTCTGCTGATTGCGCTTTTGTACCCGCCGCTGCCGGCGACTCTGATAAGCGTGGTCGGCGGGCTGGCCGGAGCGCTGATCGCGCGCCGGCTGGCGCTGAATATGGGTTATGACTGGAGTCGCAAAGCTGACCACAGTCCTACCTACCGATTACTGGAAAGACATAGCGGCCTGCTGACCCTTTGTCTGGTGCGTATTCTGCCGGGCTTTCCCCATTCGGTGATTAATTCCGGTTCCGGTTTGCTGCGGGTGCCTCTGATGCCTTTTGTGGTGTCGACGATGGTGGGTCTTTTTGTCAAGAGCTACCTGTATGCGGCGGCCATTTATGAGGCAGGAAGGGCCGATGAGGCAGCAGACCTGATGCGGCTGGAGACGCTCTGGCCTCTGATCGCCATGGGTTTGCTACTGGGGTTCGGTCATCTGTTTCGGCAGTTTTGGGTGCGGCGGAGGGAAAAAAACGATTCCTGAGTAATCCGCGAACAAGAAAAGACGTCTTCTTCAGCAGCAGGTTTTCGAAAACGCCTTCCATGGATTTTGGTAAACTCGTCTGCGGAAAGCACTGCCGGCAGGCTCAAAAAAATTAGGGGTCTGACAGTCGAACTTGATTTGGATCGTCCCGCCCGGACTCTTTGTCCTGTGTTTTTCAACTGCCTGGCCGGGCTTGTTGGCGGGTCAAGATTTTTTGCACAGTTTTTGCGCCGTTTTCTTGCCGTCTGCCGCATGTGGTGCTATATTCCAGCGGTATCCGGTTCCGGATCTCGGTGTGCTTCGAGCGTTCGGGTTGAGGGGAATCAGCCGATACGGGGCGGAAAGTTGCGGGTTTCAGCGTGCTTGGTCATGAAGCCTGATGCTGTGGAGGGCTTGTGCGTTGCGCGCAGGCCTGTTTTGGGTGTCGGAGTGTGCTGATTTATTGACATTCTAAACTTTTTGTATTATCTGTATAAGAATTTTTTTGCTTTCTCTCGGCAGGGCGCCTTGACAATGACGGCGGGAACGGGGGTTGAGCTGTATTTTGAAGATGGAGTGATCAGGAGATGTCTGTCTTGAACGTAGTGCGTCAATTGAACAGCAGGCTGAGTGAAGATCAGATCCTGGAGAGGGGAATTACGGAAGCTGTCGGCTGGTTGGAGGGCGAGCAGCGGCCGGAAGGTTTCTGGGTCGGCATGCTGGAATCCAATTCCTGCATTGAGGCCCAGTGGATTCTGGCCATGCATTTTCTGGGCATTACCGATGATCCCAAATATCCGGGTGTGGTGCAGGCGATTTTTAACGAGCAGCGGGAGGACGGCTCCTGGGAGATCTACCACGACGCTCCCGCCGGTGACATCAATGCCACCGTCGAGAGTTATGCGGCCCTGAGGGCTGCCGGTTATTCTGCCGATGATTCCCGCCTGCGCAAGGCCCGTGAGTGGATTTTCAGCCACGGGGGTTTGAGGGAGGTGCGGGTCTTTACCCGCTACTGGCTGGCGTTGATCGGCGAATGGCCCTGGGAGGCGACTCCCGCCCTGGCTCCGGAAATCATCTTTCTGCCGGCCTGGTTCCCCCTCAATATCTACAGTTTTGCCTCCTGGGCCCGAGCGACCATGGTGCCCCTGTGTATTCTTTCGGCGCGCCGCCCGGTGCGTTCCTTGCCCGTTTCCAGCCGCCTCGACGAGCTGTTCCCCGAGGGCCGGGAAAAGATGGACTACCGCATGCCCCGCTACGGCAAGGGCTGGATGGAGAGTGTCTTTCTGGGCGTGGACTGGCTGCTGAAAAAATACCAGAAGTGGAGCAAGCCCTTTGGTCGCGAGTGGGCGATCCGTCTGTGTCGCGAATGGGTTATTCAGCACCAGGATGCGGATGGCGGATGGGGCGGCATCCAGCCGCCGCTGATTTACTCGCTTTTGGCCCTGAATAACGAAGGCTACGGCTTGAGCCATCCGGTGATGGTCAACGGGCTCAAGAATTTTGACGACCCCTGTGCTTATGAAAGAAACGGCGGCACCTATCTGCAGTGCAGCGAGTCGCCGGTGTGGGACACCCTCTATTCGGTGCTGGCCCACTTCGAATGCGGTCGTAATCCGCTCGACGCCCCTTATCTGCAGTTGGCGTTGCGTTACATTCTCGACAAACAGATCACGGTGGGCGGTGACTGGCAGGTCAAGGTCAAGAATGTGCGTCCCGGCGGCTGGGCTTTTGAGCGGGCCAACACCTTTTACCCCGACGTGGATGACACGGCCGTGGCGATCCTGGTGCTGAACAAGGCTCGGGCCTATGCCGAAGCGCCGGAGGAAATTGACCAGGCACTGGAGCGGGCCGAGGAGTGGCTGCGCGGCATGCAGTGCTCCAACGGCGGCTGGGCCGCCTTTGACCGGGACAACAACAGCGAGATCGTGACCAAGATTCCTTTCTGCGATTTTGGCGAGGTGCTCGATCCCCCCAGTGTCGATGTGACGGCCCATGTGGTGGAGGCGCTGGCGGCTTTGGGAAGGGATCGGGAAGATCCGGCTGTGGCCCGGGCCCTGTCCTACATCATGAGTGAACAGGAGCCGCAAGGCAGCTGGTTCGGTCGCTGGGGTGTCAACCATATCTACGGAACTGGCGCGGTGCTGCCGGCCCTGGCTGCCATCGGCGAGGATATGACCGCTCCCTGTGTGCTGCGGGCCGCCGACTGGTTGGCCAGCCGTCAGAACCCGGATGGTGGATGGGGCGAAACCTGCGGTTCCTATATGGAGGACACACTTCGTGGACGAGGTCCCAGCACCGCTTCCCAGACCGGCTGGGCACTTATCGGGTTGTTGGCCGTGGGCGGCGAGAGCTACGACAGGGTGATTCGCAAAGGCCTCGATTACCTGCTCAAGAGCCAGCGAAACGGGACCTGGAACGAGCCCCATTATACAGGGACGGGCTTCCCCGGGTATGGTATCGGCGAACGTACAGATCTGGAAAAGACATCTGCTTCTTTGGGGCAGGGTGCGGAACTGGCCCGCGGCTTCATGCTCAATTACAACATGTACCGCCACTATTTCCCTCTGATCGCTCTGGGGCGGGGTCAGCGGCATTTTGCTCCTCAGGATTCCGTTGAAAAAACTGGGTGGGATCTTCGAGACGAGGCTGCGGCCGATCAGGACATCGGTCTTCGCCGTGAAGCTGTGAGTTGAGATCTGGCCATTCAAGCTGAATTTGGGACCGTCGGATATGATCCGGCGGTCCTTTTTACATTTCACCCGTTCCGGTCGGTAATTTTGCGGGGCTTGATCAATGACTCGAGGCGCATTACATTGCTGTCAGGCTCCAGGAACCGGATTTTTTGACGGTTGCGAAGAAACAGAATTTTCAACGGGGTTTGTTGATGAGCAAGGGCGAAATAACCACCGTGCCGGAACGGCTCCCGGTGTCCGCACCGGATCTGGTTGTGGAAGAGACGAACGGGGGTTGGCAGGTCTTGAGTGTTTCAGCCGGTTTGGCGGAGCAGTTCGACAGCACTGTGGATGCTCTGAGGTTTCGGTATCTTGGCCGCTCCTTTGCCGACAGTGAGCCGCCCCTGGCGGAACTGGCCGCCGATGCCGCCGCCGGTCGCGGGCCGCTGCGCCAGGTGCGGGTGCGCTTTCCGGGAAAGCGGCGGGAAACCCTCATGGCCGAGGCGGTGGCGGGTCCGGTAGAGGACTTTTCCCGCAAACGCGTCTACTTTCATTTTCGGCCCCTGGCCGAGGCGGAGCAGGGCCAGGTTGTGTTAAGGCACGGCATGGTCGGCAGCGGACCGGCAATGCGCGAGGTGTTTCGTAAGATAGATCTTTATGCTCCCGTTGAAGCGGCAGTGGTCATTACCGGCGAAACCGGCACCGGCAAGGAGCTGGCGGCGCGGGCCCTGCACGACGGCAGCCAGCGCAGGGACGGCCCTTACGTGGCGGTGAACTGCTCGGCGATTTCCGAAGAGCTTCTCGAGTCGGAACTCTTCGGTCACGAGAAGGGCGCCTTTACCGGGGCGCTGAGGACCCACCGGGGTCGTTTTGAGCGGGCCGACGGAGGAACCCTTTTTCTTGACGAAATCGGTGACATGCCGTTTCATACCCAGACCCGGCTGTTACGGATTCTGGAGCAGGGCGTGGTGGAGCGACTGGGCTCCGAACAGGGGCGAAGAGTCGATGTGCGGGTCGTTGCGGCTACCAATGTACCCCTGGAAGAGGCCGTGGGGCTGGGACGGTTCCGTTCGGATCTGTACCACCGGTTGTCGGTTCTGCGGATACATCTTCCGGCCCTTCGCGACCGCATCGAAGACATTCCGGCGCTGGTCGATTATTTTCTGACCTGTTTTCGTCGAAAATACGGCCGTACAATCCGTCGCCTGACCCCCGAGGCTGTAGCCCTGCTTCAGGCCTATCTGTGGCCGGGAAACGTACGTGAATTGCGCAATGTGCTGGAACGGGTGTTTATCGAAACGCGCTCCGAAGCCATCGGCGCCCGGGCTTTCCGCGAGTGGATCAGCGAACGTCAGCGTTTTGCCGGCGACACCTGGGAACGTCCCGCCGAGGGCCGGTCTTCCAGGCCCGCAATGATGCTGCCCTGGTCTGACGCGGGCATTGAGAGCAACGCTCAGCCGTCGGCTTCCCGGATCTATGAGGCCGAATTCGCCGCCGAAACCCGCCCCTCACGCCGTTCCACCCGTCCTGCCGAGCTCACCATCGATTCCATTCGCCGTGCTTACCGGACCGCCGGAGGCAATCTCACCACCGCGGCCCGCCTCCTTGGCGTGCACCGCGCTACCCTCTATCGCCATCTCGACAAGCTTCGCATCTCCCGCGACGATCTCGCCGAATAGCAGGTCCTGGGCACATGCCGATGGCGGCTTCCCGTTCAGCACCACTCTTTGTCGCAAAGCGACGTCGCAAGAAGTTGTCGCATCTTTCAAATGCGACGTCGCAAGCCGGAGGCTTGGCCCTTGCTTGCCCTAACTGCCTGTAAATGCAAAATATTTTTTTTCAGCAAACTGGCACAGGCTTTGATATAGGTTTAGCAGAGGGTCGTCACGGTTAAAAGAAATTTTTCAACAAAGGAGGTCACAATGTTCAGCAGAGATTTGATCAGGGAAATGGAACATTTGCGCAGGGAGATAGACGATGCTTTTCGCGGTTTCGGCGGGCGCAGGGTTTTTGACTCCCTGTTCATGCCCGGAGTGGGTCAGCGGGGTTATCCGCTGATCAACGTGCGCAGCGACCATGACAATCTGTATGTCGAGGCGTTGCTGCCGGGAGTGGAAGCCGAGGGGGTGGAGATTACCGTGCAACAGAACACCCTGACCATCACCGGTGAGCGCAAGCCGGTAGCCGATCTGCCCGAGGGCGGCGTGTGGCATCGCCGGGAGCGGGGCGGCGGCAAATTCCTGCGGACCGTGGAACTGCCGGTTGACGTCGACACGGAAAAGGTCAAGGCCGAATACCGGGACGGTGTATTGAACGTGGTGCTTCCCAAGGCCGCCGCTGCTCGTCCCACGCGAGTTCAGATCAGCGCTCAATGAGTTGAGGACTTGTCAGCGTGGAAAGCTGAATCGGACACTGTGGATCAATAAACAGCAAACAGAAGGAGTGTCGTCATGGCGGAGGACAAAATGAAAATCTTCGGAGATAAAAAAGACAAAAATCTTGCCAAGGAAGATACCCGTGAAAGCTATCTGGCCCCGTCCGTGGATATTTACGAGACGGAAGAAGGCCTGGTGCTGCTGGCGGACTTGCCCGGCGTTTCACGGGAACATCTGCACATTCACATCGAGAAGGGGTTGTTGACCATTGAAGGCAAGCCGGATTTCCGTGAGGTCGGCGAGGAGGTGTTCAGCGAATTCAGCCTGAATGGGTTTTATCGACAGTTTCGACTGCCGGAAACTCTGGACGGCACCGCTTCCAGCGCGCAGATCAAAAATGGCGTGCTGACGGTCAAGCTGCCCCGGGCGGCTTCCGCAAGACCTCGTCGGATTGAGGTTACCCGAGCCGACGGGTAATGTATCGAGGCGTTTCATGGCGCACTTAAGCCCGTTCGTTGTGAAGACTCAGGGAGTTTTAAAGTAAGGGAGAGACGGTTCTTATGGATGTAAACAAGTTGACGCAAAAAACCCAGGAGGCCATCCAGGCCGCCCAGGATGACGCCCTGAGGCGCGGACATGTGGAAGTTGATGGCGAGCACCTGCTGCTGGCCCTGTTGCAGCAGCAGGGGGGCCTGGTGCCTCGCCTGCTGCAGAAGGCCGACATTTCCGTGGACAGTCTGATCAGCGAAGTGGGCAAAGAGCTGGAGCGGCGTCCCAGCGTCTCAGGCCCCGGTGTCGAAGCCGGCAAGGTCTATGTGACCCAGCGCCTTAACCGCCTGTTGCTTAAAGCGGAAGAACAGGCTCGGCAATTGCGGGATGATTACGTATCTGTCGAGCATCTGCTGCTGTCGCTGGCGGAGGAGGGAACGGCCACCGCGGCCGGCCGTCTGTTCAAGCAGTTCAACCTGACCCGGGACCGCATTCTTCAGGCTCTGACGGCGGTGCGGGGCAATCAGCGGGTAACCTCCCCCGATCCGGAAAATACCTACGAGGCTCTGGAAAAGTACGGTCGGGATCTGGTCAAGGAGGTGGAAAAGGGCAAACTGGACCCGGTGATCGGCCGGGATGGCGAGATTCGCCGGGTCATTCGTATTCTGTCGCGAAAAACCAAAAACAATCCGGTGCTCATTGGCGAGCCGGGTGTCGGTAAGACCGCCATTGTGGAAGGCCTGGCCCATCGCATTGTGCGCGGCGACGTACCCGAAGGGCTCAAGAACAAGACCATTTTTGCCCTGGACATGGGCTCGCTGGTGGCGGGGGCCAAGTACCGCGGTGAATTTGAAGAGCGGCTCAAGGCGGTCCTCGCCGAAATCCACGCCAGCGAGGGCCGGATTCTGTTGTTTATCGACGAGTTGCACACCATCGTCGGTGCCGGCAAGGCCGAAGGCTCCATGGACGCCGGCAACATGCTAAAACCGATGTTGGCCCGGGGTGAACTGCACTGCATCGGCGCCACGACCCTGGACGAGTATCGCCAGTATATAGAAAAGGATGCGGCCCTCGAGCGGCGCTTTCAACCAGTCATGGTCGATCAGCCTCAGGTCGAGGATACCATCTCGATTCTTAGGGGTCTCAAGGAGCGTTTTGAGGTGTTTCACGGTGTACGCATTCAGGACAACGCCCTGGTGGCGGCGGCGACCCTCAGCAACCGCTATATCAGCGACCGGTTTTTGCCGGACAAGGCCATCGATCTGGTGGATGAGGCCTGCGCCATGATCCGCACCGAAATCGACTCCCTGCCGAGCGAACTTGACGAAGTGACCCGCCGGGTCATGCAGATGGAGATCGAAGAGGCGGCACTCAAAAAGGAAAAAGACGCCGCCAGTCAGGAGCGGCTGACGGTATTGCGCAAGGAACTGGCCGATCTGAAGCATCAGGCCGATACCCTTAAGGCCCAGTGGGACAATGAAAAGGAGGGTATTCGCAAGCTGCAGGGTCTGCGTGAAGAGATCGAGCGGGTTCGCCAGGAGATCGAGGTGGCGGAGCGGGATTACGATCTGAATCGGGCGGCGGAGTTGCGCCATGGTCGTCTGCCGGAGCTTGAAAAGGCCCTGCGGGAGCAGGAACAGGCCGAGGCAGGGGTTCAAGGCGGCGGGCCCCGGCTGCTGCGCGAGGAGGTCACGGAGGAAGAGATCGCCGACATCATTTCGCGCTGGACCGGCATCCCGGTGACCCGGTTGATGGAGGGAGAGCGGGAGAAGCTGCTGCACCTCGACGAGATTCTGCATCGGCGGGTGATTGGCCAGGATGAGGCGGTGCGACTGGTGGCCGACGCGGTTATACGGGCCCGCAGCGGCATCAAGGATCCCAAGCGGCCCATCGGCTCCTTCATCTTTCTCGGCCCCACCGGGGTGGGCAAGACGGAGTTGGCCCGTACCCTGGCAGAAGCTCTGTTTGACAGTGAAGACAACATGGTGCGCGTCGACATGTCTGAGTACATGGAAAAGCACAACGTTAGCCGGTTGATCGGCGCTCCTCCCGGCTATATCGGTTACGAGGAAGGGGGACAACTGACCGAGGCGGTTCGGCGCAAGCCCTATTCGGTTATTCTGTTCGACGAGATCGAAAAAGCTCACCACGATGTGTTCAACGTGCTGCTGCAGATTCTTGACGACGGCCGGGTGACGGACGCCCAGGGCCGCACCGTTGATTTCAAAAATACGGTGATCATCATGACCTCCAACATCGGCTCGCCGCTGCTGCTGGAAGGGGTTGGCGAGGATGGCACCATATCGGAAACGACCGGCAAGGCGGTCATGGGAGAGTTGCGGCGGCATTTTCGGCCCGAATTTCTAAACCGGGTCGATGATATTGTATTGTTCAAGCCGCTTACCCGTGAAGAAATCAAAGCCATCATCGACCTGCTGGTGGGTGAACTGCGTCGCCGATTGGGTGAACGGCAGATCGAGCTGCAGATCAGCGACGCTGCCCGGGAATTCATCGCCCGGGAAGCCTACGATCCGGTTTACGGGGCGCGGCCCCTTAAACGCTATCTGCAGCATGAGCTGGAAACCCGTATCGGACGGGCACTGATTGGCGGCGAGATCGTTCAGGGCGCGCAGGTGACCGTCGATGTGACGAACGGCACGCTGGAGGTCCAGGTAACCTCTCCCCAGGGATAAGCTGTTTTGCCGAGATTTGTTTGAATAATTAAACGAGAGTGTGATAGCATCGGCGAAAATCATCCTGTAAGGCCATGGGGAAAGCAAAGATGCCGCGACGTAAACGGTTTGGAGAAATACTGGTAGACGCCAAAGTTCTGGACGAAGTCACGCTGAGCAAGGCTCTGGAGAGGCAGAGGGCTTCTGATATGCGCCTGGGCGAGGTGCTCGAGGAAATGGGCATCATCAGTGACCGGGACGTGGTGCTGATTCTGGCCCGGCAGTTCAACTGCAAAACGGTGAGCAATATCAGCAAGCATCCCTTTACCGAGGAGGTATTGTCCCTGGTTGATTGCGATGTCGCCATCGAGAAGGGGATCTTTCCTCTAAAGACCGAAGGCAAGTCCCTGTACCTGGCGATCACCAACCCTCTGGACCTGGAGACCCTGGACAACGTTTCGTTTCAGACCGGCATGCGGGTGGTGCCCTTTCTGACCACTCCCCATGAAGTGCAGGACGCGATTCGCAAACACTACATCAAGGCGTCGGAAATCAAGCCGGCCGAAGAGTTGACGGTGATGGTGGTGGACGACCAGGAGTTGTGGCGGGCCTCTTTTCAGACCAGTCTCAAGAAAGAAGGCCTGCGCAGCGTTTTGTTCGGCAACGGGGCCAGCGCCCTCAAGGCCGTGCTCAAGGAAAAGCCCCATCTGATTCTGGTCGATATGATCATGCCGGGCATGACCGGGACGGAATTTTTTCGCATTCTTCAGTCCAGCAAGGAGACCAAGGACATACCGGTCATTGCCATGTCTGCCAAGGCTTCTCCGGAAGAGGAAGCCCGTCTGCTGGATCTGGGGTTTTTTGACTTTGTTGCCAAGCCGGCCAATGTGGTGCGGCTGATGGCCCGGGTCAAGCGGGCTCTCAAGATTACCTGTGGAACGGGTCGGCCGGCGGCGGGCTGATTGTTCCATGAGCAGATCCGCGTCGAAGAGCCGCCCCGTACCGGGCGGCTCTTCGACGTTCAGGCACAGAAAAAACTTGTGCAAGGGGGGAATTCACGTATAATAATAACGAAAAAGGTTATATTTAAAAGACGGACTTATTTTCCTGCCTTGAGGGAGGTTCCCATGCGTATCGACATTATCTGTAAACCGGAATGCGACGACAGCTGCCAGCGGACTCTGGACAACGTGCGCAGTGCGCTGGACGAACTGGGCGTTCGGGCGGAGGTTCACCTCTACCGGGATCTGCACAAGATGATTGACTATCGGGTGTATGTATCCCCGGGTCTGGTGATTGATGACAGGCTTCGCGTGAGTGGCAGGGTTCCCGACGTTCGGGAAATCAAGGCCATGGTGTGCGAGCGGCCTCGCTATCAGGAACGGGAGAAGCAGGTGGCCTGAAGCGTCTTTCAGGAGGGGGGGGAGGTTTTTTTCGGACGGGCTTTGACCTTGGGCTTGCCGTCTTCGGTGACGACCCGAAATTCGATCTCCTGACCCTTGAATTTTTCCGCGAGCGCCGAGCGCTGTCGGTTGAGATAGGAATAGAACTGCTGGCGGCTCGGCGCCGGTTTTCCCAGGCTGCATTCCTTGTGGGCCCTGAGCATCTGTTGGTAAGCGTCCTCGTTGGGATCTGAGGCGTTCTGGATGTTCCGGGCCTGTGTTTCAAGGGCTGGGAGCCTGATTCTGCTTCCCCCGAGGTGCCTTTCGTAGCGGCCTTCATCCATGAGACGCAAAATACGATCCCAGTAGCTGCTGTAGGTGTGGAATCGGGCGGCCAGACCTTCGTAGCGAAAGCGCAAATCGGTCTTGGTGATGCGCCGGTTGACAAACTGACGCAGCCGAGCCTGCAGTTGCTGCCTTTTTTTGAGGGGTTCGCGCTTTTCTTCTCCGGAAAAATACCTTTCGTACAGAATTTCCAGTTCTCGCATCTCTTCAGCAATACTGTCCAGGGCGCGAATCAGAATTTGGCGTTCCGGCATTCTCTCCTCCTTTTCTGACCGGTAATTCTAAAACAAATTGTGGTATATTCATACCTTATTTCGTATCCATCCGGAAACTCCGGAAGAGATGGGATTCACTTGCGGGTGGAATCAATCTTGACCGTTATGGCGCTTTTCGGGATACTTCTTCGTTATGAATATTTTTAACCTCGCTTCCGGCACAGCCAGGCTTTGCCGCCCGTCTTCGCAACTTGACGCGGAAGGAGGATGCCCGGGCAACGGGGCGGGGGATCAGGGAGGATGCATGAACGCCACAAAAATCGCAGCAGTGGTGCTGGCCGCCGGCAAGGGCACCCGCATGAAATCGGAACGTCCCAAGGTGCTGCATGAATTGGCTGGTCGGCCCATGCTGCATTATCCCGTGGATGGGGCTCTGGCCCTTGGTTGCCGACCTGTGGTGCTGGTAACCGGGCACGGCGCCGACGAGGTGCGAGCGAGTCTGC
>PWVL01000011.1 GCA_003561875.1 Desulfuromonadales bacterium
AAAAGGCCAGCCCGGCGGCCATGGCAGGCAGCGGGATGGCTTGTCGGCTGCCAAAGCGGATGGTGCCCCGCAAGCCTGCGTCGCAACGTGCCAGAGCCTGCCGGAAGAAATCGTCTAGTAGAAGATTTTCAAGGTCCGGCTGATCGCGGTAGGCTCGGGCGATATCGTCGAGAAACACGCTGCGTATGATGCAGCCACCCCGCCAGGTCAGGGCGATGTCCTGAAAATCGAGCCCCCAGTTGAAGGTTTCCGAAGCGGCCCGCAGCAGCAGAAATCCTTGCGCGTAGGTGATAATTTTGGCAGCGTACAGGGCATCGTGCACGGCGCCGATAGCGTCGGGATTCTCGCTGCCTGCGGCGCGTTCGGGGTCGGGAAGCTTGCCGGCGGCCCGCTGCCGCTCTTCATAACGGGCGGAGAGAGCGCGGGCAAACACCGCTTCGGTGATGAGGGTCAGGGGCACGCCCAGTTCCAGGGCGCTGTTCACAGTCCAACTGCCAGTGCCTTTCTGGGCGGCGGCATCCAGCACCTTGTCCAGCAACGGGGCGCCGTCCGAATCGCGAACACCAAGAATCCTGCCGGTGATTTCCATCAGATAGGAATCCAGCGGCCCCCGGGTCCATTGCTTAAAAATCTCCTGCATACGCGGGGCGCTGCAGCCGTATCCGTCCCGCAGCAGCTGATAAGTTTCGGCAATCAGCTGCATGTCGCCGTATTCGATACCGTTATGAACCATCTTGACAAAATGTCCGGCGCCGCCCGGCCCCATCCAGCGACAGCAGGGCTGGTCGTCAACCCGGGCCGCCAGGCTTTCGAGAAGAGTACGCAATTCGGGCCAGGCCCCGGCTTCGCCACCCGGCATCAGTGCCGGCCCGTGGCGCGCACCCTCCTCGCCGCCGGAAATGCCGCAGCCGACAAAGCGCAGATGCTGATTCTTGAGCAGGGCGCAGCGGCGTTCCGTGTCGCGGTAATGGGAGTTGCCGCCGTCGATGAGGATATCGCCCCGGTCGAGGAGTGGAATAAGCTGCTCGAGCAGTTCATCCACTGCCGGCCCGGCCTGAACCATGAGCAGGATTTTGCGCGGCGGTTCGAGTTGGGTGACCATCTCTTCCAGGGACAGAGCCCCGGTGATGCGGGTAGCAGCGGCGGGACCTTCAAGAAAGGCGGTGGTTTTGCTGGCGGTGCGGTTGTGTACCACCACCCGGTAACCTCGATCGTGGATATTGAGAGCCATATTCTGACCCATGACGGCCAGGCCGATGAGGCCGATGTCGGCTAGGGGCATAGTGAATCCTTTCCTTTGACAAAAAATCGCAGACCCGTCGTGGCGGCCAAAATTCCATGCGCTGCGGCCCTCGGGACAGGGTATGGATAGAATAGAGCAGTTTGGCCCTGACCGCCAGAGGGATGAAAAAAAATTTCGCCATAAGGGGCGGAGTATTCAGAAAACGGTAAGAAGGGATGGCTCAGACCAGGCGGCCGAGGTCCATGCCGATGATGGCACTGCCCAGCCGTTGTGGTTGATCGGGCTGGTGGGTGGCTTGAATGATGGTGAGATCCTGTTCCATCAGGATCGGAAGCAGGGCATCGAATTCGTCGATACTTTTTTTGTCCATATTGGAAGTCGGCTCGTCCAGCAGCAGAACCCGTGGTCGTAACAGCAGAGCCCGGGCGATGGCGACCCGCTGCTGTTCGCCGCCGGACAGCTCCCGGGCGTTACGATCCTCGAAACCGGTCAGGCCCACCAACTCGAGGATTCGAGCGATGCGCTCGCCCTGCTCCTGTTCGGCAATGCCCCGCAGCTTCATCCCGTAGGCCAGATTGTAACGGACACTGCGGTGGAACAGGTAGGGCGACTGGTGCACCAAAGTTACTTCCCGGCGCACATTCTGCAGTTCGCGACGTTTCCAGGCAATCGCCTGCCCACGGTAAAAAAGCTCACCGGCGGTTGGTTTCAGTAGCAGGGCCAGAATCTGTAGCAGGGTGCTCTTGCCGCAGCCGTTGGGACCGACCAGGGAGTAGATGCGTCGTGGCATGAAGTCAAGTTCGTCGATGTTTAATGCGACCTGACCGTTATAGCTTTTATGAACGTTTCGCAGGGAAAACAGGGAGGTCACGGCTTATCTCTGTTGCAGCAGGTTGAGTAGCAGGTTAACGACCAGGGCAACGGTCATCAGAAAAATGCCCAGGGCCAGACCGAAGGAGAATTCTCCCTTGCTGGTTTCCAGGGCAATGGCGGTGGTCATGGTGCGGGTCAGACCGCGAATGTTGCCACCGAGCATCATGGCGATGCCGACCTCGGCGATCACCCGGCCGAAACCGGCGATGACTGCGGCCATGGCACCAAACCGAATCTCCTGCAGCAACAGCAGGGCGCTTTGCACGGAACCGGCGCCCAGGGTCTGGGCGGTGGGCAGAATACGGCCATCGGCGGCGCTGAGTGCGCCAATGGTATAATTGGCAATGACCGGTGTGGCCAGGATGGTCAGGCCGATTACCACCGCGTGGTTGGTAAACAGCAGTCCCAGATGGCCCAGGGGGCCCGAACGGCTCAGAAAACCGTAACAGATCAGGCCGACGACCACGGTGGGCAGGGCCATCAGGGTATTGAGAAGGGTGATCACCAGGCGCCTGCCGGTGAAACGGCAGGTGCCCACCACCAGTCCGGCGGAGACGCCGAACAGGGAGGCGAACAACACGGCCAGGCTCGAAACCTTCAGGGAGTTCCAAATTGTCACATAGACTTCCGGATCGTAAGTGAAGATCAGTCGCAGAGCCTGTAAAAGGGATTCACGTAAAAAATCCACCGGGGCATTCCTCACAGTGCATAAAGACCGGAAAACTCAATACCGGCAGTCGTTTCCGGCGGGTGCGTAAAGAGCGTTGACTATATCTGAAAATAACGCTTCAAGTCAACAACGATTGGTAATAATCTACATAACGAAGTGTTTTCTGCAGACACCCAAATAAAGGAGGCGACATCATG
>PWVL01000046.1 GCA_003561875.1 Desulfuromonadales bacterium
CGCATTGCCGAAGGCACCGCCATCGTCTGCCACAACAACCGACATCAAAACGGCCGGCCCCTGGCCGTGGGCAAAGGGTTGCCGACCCGGGTCAACGCCAACATCGGCACCAGCAAGGACGACACCAGTATCGACAAGGAACTGGAAAAAGCCCGGGTGGCGGTGGCCGCCGGCGCCGACGCCATTATGGATCTCTCCACCGGCGGCCCCATCGACGAAATCCGCCGGGCCATCATCGCCGAAACCGATGTCTGCATCGGCAGCGTTCCCTTGTATCAGGCGGCCTGCGACACGGTGGTGAAAAAGGGCAAGGCCATTGTCGACATGAGCGTCGACGAAATCTTCGACGGCATTCAAAAGCATCTCGAGGACGGCGTGGACTTCATCACCGTCCACTGCGGTGTCACTCAAGCGACCGTCGAGCGCATGGATCGGGAAGGACGGGTCATGGAAGTGGTTTCCCGGGGCGGCTCCTTCACCGTGGCCTGGATGGCCCACAATGAGGCGGAAAACCCCCTTTACGAACATTTCGACCGGCTGCTGGAACTGGTCCGGCCCTACGACGCCACCCTCTCCCTGGGTGACGGTTTCCGCCCCGGCTGTCTGGCCGACGCCACCGACCGGGCCCAGATCCACGAACTGATCCTGCTCGGAGAGCTGACCCAGCGCGCCTGGGATGCCGGCATTCAGGTGATGATCGAAGGACCGGGCCACGTGCCTCTCAACCAGATCGAGGCCAATATCCAACTGCAGAAACGCCTCTGTCACGGCGCCCCCTTCTACGTTCTCGGCCCCCTGGTCACCGACATCGCCCCGGGCTACGACCACATCACCTGCGCCATCGGCGGCGCGGTGGCCGCCGGCGCCGGCGCCGACTTTCTCTGCTACGTCACGCCCAGCGAGCATCTGTGCCTTCCCGGCGTGCAGGACGTTCACGACGGGGTGATGGCGACCCGCATCGCCGCCCACGCCGCCGACATCGTCAAGGGCCTGCCCGGCGCCCTGGAAAAGGATCTCGCCATGAGCCGGGCGCGCAAGGCCCTGGACTGGGAAACCCAGTACTGCCTGGCCATCGATCCGGCGCTGGCCCGCAAACGGCGCAGTGAATCGGGGGTCGACGAGGAGCACGGGGCCTGTACCATGTGCGGCGAATTCTGCGCCTACAAAATCATGGAGCAACGCAAAAAATAGTTCGACGGTAACTATTCAAGACAGGGGCTCGGGGCGCCCTCGCCGAGGGTGTATGGCGCCCGGATGGCGCCATTCAAGCCCCAGGGATGGGTTCATGCGGCCCTCGGGGTGGGCGGCGCGGGACCCAGTCCACGATACTGAATACTCACATTCGACGCAGCGCTCTATTGCAGATCCCGCAGCGGAATGTGCCGGTAGCGTTCGTACCCTGCGGCCCGGTTCAGCTCCCGGGTCCAATCCTCTACCTGGGTCAGAGGCACGCTGTAGCGTTCGCCCAGGCGGGTGTCGCCCAGATAGGTCTGATCGCGAAACACCTCCGTCCAGTTGGCCGCCGCGCGGTCCTGAGCCTGCTGACGACGGGCATGGGTCTGGTCGATGATGTTGCTGATTTCCCGCATGGAACTGGCCGCCTGATCCAGACGCTGCCGGTGGACATGATCGGCGACCTGCCAGTTCTGCCAGATCTCCATCAACATCGGCAGGTTTTGGGGAAAAAGCGGCTTCGGAGCGGAAACAATGGACAGATAAAAGGTCCACTGCCCGTAGCCCGGCATCACGCCGAACAGGGCCAGGCTGGTATAATTTCTGGCCTGCGCCCCATCACCCAGCTGCCAGTCAAAATGGACATAGGCTGCCTGGCCGTTGTGGGGCCAGGGCGTAGCGGCGGTATCGATCAGGCGCACGATCCGCTGCGGGGCCTGATAGCCGAACTGGGGAAACAGGTTGCCCAGCGCGGTGACCGGATCGCTGTAAGGTGCAACGGGAATTCGAAGAACCGTGGCACCGGGCATCTGGTAATAGCCGGCAGCGGATTCCGGGGTAAGCACCGGACCGTGGATGCCCAGACTGACCATGCTGCCGTCGGCCCCCGCCGCATCCACCATTCCCTGACTGGCGGCGACAATTTTCCAGTCCGCGGGCAACTTCATGGTGCCGCTGCCGTCGGGCAACCGAACCTGCTGCCAGGCCACCGCCCGAGGCCGCGGCCGGGATGGCGCGACGATGGCCGGCAGATATGCCGATGCGGTTTGCGCCAGAGGTCCGAAACTTCGGGCAAGCTGCCCCGGCGCATCGAACAGGCAGAGCGCGACGACCCCCTTGTCGGTACGGGCCGTCACCAACAGCCCTCGCAGTTCCCTCTCTCCGTGACGGGCACTGAACAAAGCGCGAAGTTCCCGGTCCTCGCCGTCACCGATCACTGCATGCAATGCCGGCGGCCCCTGAAAAGAGTTACCCAGGCGCCCGATCATCTCCGCCATCGCCCGCCGGGCCGAGGTTCCGCCGAGACTGTCGCTCAGCCAGAGTTCGCCGCTGCCGGCCTCATGCCGTACGCTTCGGAACCCCCGCGGGGGGTCCGGAATGCTCATGGCCTGTGCCCCACGGACAACACCTGCAGTACCATCAGCCTTCAACTCCGGCGACACAGCCTTGCCGGTCACGACAAAATTGTCAAAAACGAAACGCCCGTTTCCCAGCGCCAGCAGCCCGACGCCCCGTCCTTCCACGTTCTCCATGCCGAGGCTGGCGACTTCCCTGCCGTTGATCGCAAAACGCACTCTGCGGCCAATGCGATCTATAGCGAGGCGATTGCGACCGGTCCTGCGCACGGTCCCGTGTGTGCCGCTCATGCGCATCTGCACACCATACTCATCCCGCTGTAGAACCGCGTACTGTCCCTGCGCCATGATGACAAAGGCCAGATAGTGGCCTGTACCCGGGTCAAAACCGTAGAGCAGTCCGGCCCCCGAAGGCCCCTCTCCCGCCGAA
>PWVL01000109.1 GCA_003561875.1 Desulfuromonadales bacterium
AGTTTATGAGCGGCGCGGTACGCAACTATGCCCTGGTGACCGGGGCCTACTGGGGCTTCACCCTGACTGACGGTGCCCTGCGGATGCTGGTGCTGCTGCATTTTCACAGCCTCGGCTACGGCGCCATTCAGATTGCCTTTCTGTTTCTGTTCTACGAGGTGTTCGGGGTCATTACCAACCTGGTGGGGGGCTGGATCGGATCCCAGATGGGGCTCAAGGTCACCCTCCTCAGCGGTCTGCTCCTGCAGATATCGGCTCTGTCCGCCCTGTCGCTGCTGAACCCCGAATGGACGGTGTTCTGGTCGGTGAGTTACGTCATGGGGCTGCAGGCCCTGTCCGGAATCGCCAAGGACCTGACCAAGATGAGCAGCAAAAGCGCCATCAAGGTGCTGGTGCCGGAAAACTCCGAAAGCACCCTCTTCTACTGGGTGGCGCTGCTCACCGGGTCCAAAAACGCCCTGAAAGGACTCGGCTTTTTTCTTGGCGGGGTGCTGCTGGCCGGGGTCGGCTTTCGTGCCGCCCTGCTGCTCATGGCGGCCGGCCTGCTGCTGATCCTGCTGTCCACGGCCCTGGTTCTGCCCGAATCCATCGGCCAGGCCATGAAAAAGACCCGCTTCAGCGCTATTTTTTCCAAGAACCGCTCCGTCAACCTGCTGTCTCTGGCCCGGCTGTTTCTGTTCAGCTCCCGGGATATCTGGTTCGTGGTCGGGCTGCCGGTCTTTCTGTCCGCCAGCCTCGGCTGGAATCACGCCCAGGTCGGCGGTTTTCTCGCCCTGTGGGTCATCGGCTACGGAGGCATTCAGGCGCTGACCCCCAATCTGCTGGCCTACTGGCTGGGCGGAGGTTCCCCCAAGGGCGGCACGGTGAGCGGCGGCGCCTTTGCCCTGGCCGCCGTGACCGCGCTGATCGCCGTCGGCGTGACCCTTGAGTTGTCGGCCTGGATCACGGTGGTGGCCGGTCTGGCCTTGTTCGGGCTGATCTTCGCCGTCAACTCCTCCGTTCATTCCTACATGATCCTGGCCTACACCGAAGCGGATCAGGCATCCCTCGACGTGGGCTTCTACTACATGGCCAACGCCGCCGGCCGCCTCACAGGCACCCTGCTTTCCGGCATCGTCTACCAGTTCTACGGGCTGGTGGGCTGTCTGTGGATTTCCGCCGGGTTCGTGCTGCTGGCCGGACTCATCTCGCTGCTTCTGCCCCGAGGCCGCCGCCTGTCAGCGGCTCCCTGCTGACAGTTCCTTTCCTCGATCAATTCCCACCCGGGCCACGGCCGTTTCCCGCTGCACAGGAGACGGCCGTGGCCACATCTCCATTTGTCACCGTCCATTTCGCGTCTTTTGCCAATACGCAGCCTCAGAATCCTGTCTGTGACGGAAGAGCCGCCGGGGTGCGCCCCTGAGCCGTTTTGAATACGTGCCGCGCGGTCTTTTTTAATCCCTTATGTTTCAGCAAGTCAAAATGGTTGAAAAATGTGATTGCGATCACAGATTTTGAAATTGACATCGGTTATCTTTTCCAACTTCGGCGACGGTGGCTTGTGATTTGAACGCAGGGCGCCGGCATTCATTTTTTTCCGGGATTTTTTTTAGTGGCGGTACTGCCGGGCTGCAAAACCTAAGGAATGCGTCATGACGGATTGGATGAGGTTTCTTGACGAACACAAGCGCCGGCTGATCTTTGGCAACGAGCAGATGGATGATCCGGCCCGGGCCTATGACAAAAAGCGTGCGGTGCACGCCGGAGTCCAGGGGAGGGCCGTGGAACCGGAGCAGGTCCAGGCCGTCTGGAAAAATGAGATGCAGAAGCTTCCGCTTCAGGTTCGGGACGCCTGCGTCTATATCAACATCCCTTTCTGTCAGACCAAATGTACCTATTGCGGGTTTTTCCGCAATCTGGCCGATCCGGTCAGAATCGCCGACTACCTCGCCGCGCTGCTGCGGGAAATCGCCATGGCCAAAAGTTCCTGCATGGTCGGCCGCACCCGGATTCGCGCCGTCTATATCGGCGGCGGCACTCCGGGCACGCTCAACCCGGTACAGATCGGAGAGCTGCTGAGCGCCATCCGGAGGCACCTGCCCTTGTCCAACGACTGTGAAATCACCTTTGAAACCCGCACCCATGAACTTGGCGCCGACAAGCTGCAGGCCTGTATCGATCATGGCGTCAATCGCTTTTCCCTCGGCGTGCAGTCCTTCGACAGCCGTTCCCGGCGCGCCATCGGCAGGATCGATGAGGGTGCCGTCGTCATTGAAAACATTCAACGGATGCAGGCTTTTCGCGAGGCCTCCGTGTCCATTGATCTGATCTTCGGTCTCCCCCATCAGACCGTCGAAACCTATCTGCAGGATATTTCCACCGCCGACCTGCTGGACATCGACGGCATGGCCCTCTACCAGCTCAACGTTTTCGAAGGCGGGCGCATGGACAAGGCCATTCAGACGGGCCGGACCATTGGGGTTCCGGAAACCTCCGAACAGTTCCGCTATCACCAGGCGGCGCTGCATCTGCTCACCGATCTGGGATACCACCCCTTGTCCATGTCCCATTGGGTGCAGGGGACACTGGATCGCAGCATCTACAACCGGTTCTCAAAAAACGGCGCCATCATTCACGCCTTCGGCGCCGGTGCCGGAGGTCGCACGGAAAGCTGCCGTTACTTTATTCAGCCTTCCCTGGCCAACTATCTGGAGAGCATGAATCGGGGCGTCAAGCCCATCATGGGTTTGAGCAAAAAGGGTTCGATGACCCCGCTGCACGACTATATCACCGGTGAAATGGACAGCGGACGGCTGCGCTTTGATCGGGCGCAAAGCCGGTTTCAGATCGACCTCAAGGAAATCTGTGCGCCCCTGCTGGAATCCTGGCAGCGGCGTGGCCTGGCGGTGGTGGGAGAACGTACCCTGCGACTGCTGCCGGCGGGGCAATTCTGGTATGTCACCATGAACCAGGCGCTGCTGGATATTCTCGAAATCATGCACCGGGAAGGGGCCTATGAACCACCTCAGGAAAGAGTCGCGGCCCAGGGCTGATGGATCGGCAGAAAAAGCATCCGCTGTGATTTCCCGTACACCAACGGAAGGGATACCCATGAAAACCCCAATTTTACTTATCCTCTTGCTCCTTGGCATCGGTGTTCCGGCCCGGGCCGTGACCTTTACCGATGATTCCGGCGAGATCATTCACCTGCAGGAGGTGCCGCGCCGGGTTGTGATCCTCAACAGTTCCAACCTGGAGCTGTTTGTAGCGGCGGGAGGAAAGCCTTTCGCCTACGGTGAAAGTGCCACCATGCCGGCCTACCTGCAGGAATATATTAACGATCTGCCTTCCGTGGGCACGGCTCAGAACCCGGATCTGGAAAAGATCGTCAGTCTGCAGCCGGACCTGGTGATCGGCATGAACTTTCCCTTTCATACCGCCCTGAAACCATCTCTCAAGCGGGCGGGCATTCCCATGGCGGTCTTCAATGTGCGACACCGGGCCGACCTGAGGCACAAAATGGAGATTTTTGGAAACCTCACCGGCAACCCCCGCCAGGCCGAGTCCCGCATCGGCGAAATCGATGCCGCCATCGACAAGGCCCGGCAGTCCGTGGGTCAGGCCTCTCGAACGGTTCTGGTGATTTTCGGCACCCCCGAAAGTTTCAGCATGGCACTGCCGGACAGCTTCGTCGGCGAGATGGTCGAACTGGCCGGTGGTTTTAATGTCGCACCGAAGAATGCCAGGAGCAGCAACGGCATGATGAACGGCTTTGCGCCCATCAGCATGGAGTACGTGACCATGGCCAATCCCGATGTCATTCTGGTCATTACCCACAACAACGCCACCCAAATCGAGGGCTCCGACCTGCTGGGCAGGCTGCCGGCCTGGAACTCTCTGCAGGCGGTGCGCAACAAGCGGGTTTACAACCTGCCCTTTGAGACCTACGGCATCAACCCCACGGTGCGCCTGGGAACGGCGGTACTGGAACTGTCGGCACTGCTCTATCCGGAGCACTATCAATGAAAGGACTTGCCGTAGATCCGGATTACCGGCGGCGCCTGCTGACCGGAGTGGGCGCCCTGCTGCTGCTGACGATCGGCCTGCTTTTCAGCATCGCCAAAGGTTCCGTGGACATCGCCCTGGCGGATTTGGTGAAGGTCTTTCTCGCCGGCGAAAGCAGCGAGGGGATTTACCAGGTGGTGATGAACATCCGCCTGCCACGGGTTCTGGTGGGCGGACTGGTGGGCATCAACCTGGCCCTTTCCGGGGCCATTCTCCAGTCGATTCTCAAAAATCCCCTGGCGGACCCCGGTATCATCGGCATATCCGCCGGCGCCGGTCTGGCGGCCATGGTGATCATGATCCTGTTTCCGGCCCATGCGGCGCTGCTGCCACCGGCGGCCTTTGCAGGGGCCATCGGCGCCGCCCTGATCATCTATTACATCGCTTATGACGGCTCCGCCCACACTCTGCGCCTGGTGCTGGCGGGGGTGGCTCTGTCGGCCTTTCTCGGCGCTTTCATGTCGACCCTGACCGTGCTCTACAGCGACCGGGTGCAGGGTACGGTCAACTGGATGGCCGGCGCCCTGATCGGCAAGAGCTGGACTCATCTGTACATGGTGCTGCCCTACACCGTGGTCGGTCTGATCGGCGCCGTGGTCGGGGCCCGTTATCTCAACATCCTGGCCCTCGGCGACGACATCGCCCGGGGGCTGGGCCTGTCCGTGGAGCGGGTCAAGTTTCTGCTGACCCTGCTGGCCGCCCTGCTGGCAGCCTCGGCTGTCTCCGCCGTGGGTCTGCTGGGCTTTGTCGGATTAATCATTCCCCACATCACCCGGTTGCTGATCGGTTCGGACAATCGCTTTCTGATCCCTTTCAGTGCCGTATTCGGTGCGGTGACCGTCATCCTGGCCGACACAGCCGGAAGACTCTTGTTCAGCCCTTATGAGTTGCCTGTAGGCATCATCATGGCCTTCGTCGGTGCGCCATTCTTTCTTTACCTGCTCGCCAGAGGCATCAAGTCATGAGCTATTTCAGGGTCGAATCCCTGCGGGTCGGTTATGCCGGACAGGATGTGATCAAAAACATCTCCCTGGAGTTCGACCGGGCTCGCATCGCCACCATCATCGGTCCCAACGGTTCGGGAAAATCCACCTTGCTCAAAGCCGCCGGCCGCCTGCTGCCCCCTTATTCCGGGGGGGTATTTATCGAGGATGAGCCGATTCTCGCCATGGAGGACCGTCTGGTGGCGCGCAAACTCGGCATTCTGCCCCAGTCACCCACGGCGCCGGCGGACCTGCCGGTGCACTGTCTGGTCGCCTTTGGCCGCACCCCCCATCACGGTTTTTTCGGGCGTTTTTCCAGGGAGGACCAGGAGGCGGTGAACTGGGCCCTCGAAGCCACCGGCATGGAAGACAAACGTTTCAAGCGGGTCGGTCAGCTCTCCGGCGGCGAGCGGCAGCGAGCCTGGATCGCCATGGCCCTGGCCCAGAAACCGGAAATCCTGCTGCTGGACGAGCCCACCACCTACCTGGACATTCATCATCAGTTCGAGGTTCTGGAACTGCTGCAGGAACTTAACCGGCTGCATGGGCTGACGGTCATCATGGTGCTCCACGACCTGAATCTGGCTGCTTTTTTCAGCCATCGCATCATTGCCCTGAAAGAAGGCGAACTGGTGGCGGATGGCGCTCCGCAAACGGTTCTCAGTACCGAAACGATTCGCCGGGTGTTCGGTATCCGCGCCAGAATCCTTTGTATTGAAGAGGAAGGCATACAGCGCACCGTGGCCATTCCCCTGGGGGTGCGGTCATGATTCTGCGGGCGCAGGGACTGCGCAAAGCCTACGGTCGGCTTCAGGCCGTCGACGATGTCAGCCTGGAAATTGCCGCCGGCGAAATTTTCGGCCTGCTCGGACCCAACGGGGCGGGCAAGACCACGGTAATCAAGATGATCTGCACCCTGACCCGCGCCGATGCGGGGACCGTGCGCATCAACGGTCACGACATCCGCAGCCATGCCCTTCAGGCCCGGGGGGCACTGGCGGTGGTGCCCCAGGAGAACAACCTGGACGGCGAACTGTCGGTGGTCGACAACCTGCGCATCTACGCCGCCCTGCGTCGCGTCAGCGTAGCGCCGAACCGGATTCGACAGGTCATTGGGGAATTCGGCCTGGAGGACAAGGCCCGGGTTCCGGTGCAGAAGCTGTCCGGAGGGCAGAAACGCCGGGTGATGATCGCCCGGGTGATGCTGGCCGAACCCGAACTGATTCTCCTTGATGAGCCGACCCTCGGACTTGATCCGTCCATTCGCCGGGAGATCTGGAACATCATCATGCAGATCCGTCAGCGAGGCACCGCCATTCTGCTGACGACCCATTACACGGACGAGGCGGAAAGCCTCTGCGACCGGGTCGCGATCATGTCCCGGGGGCGGATTCGGCACTGCGGCACACCGCAGGAACTGGTGGCGGCCGCCGGCAGTTTCGTGTTGGAAACCGCCGCCGCCGACGGCTGCCGGGTGTTTCGCCTGTTCGGCGACCGGGACGCCATCGCCCGGGAAATCGGCATGGAACCGCCCTCCGGCCAGTACACCGTAAGAGCGGCGCGACTGGAGGATGTGGTCGCCGCCGTGGAGACCGGGTCATGAACCGTTTCGTCGATCTGATTCTGGGAATTCGGGCGGTGCTGCTGCGGGAGATGCTGCTGCTGAAGGTCAAGGTAGGACGCTTCGGCTATGTGTTTTATTCCCTCATGTCGCCGTTGATCTATCTGGCGGCCTTTGGTTTCGGCTTCGGCTCACGGGTCCGTTTTGACGGGGTGGCTTACGAACTGTTTCTGATCCAGGGGCTGATCTGCATGACCTCCATGAACAACGCCTACAATCTGGTCATGACCTCGGTCAGTTTCGGCCGCCTCTCCTCGAAAAGTTTTCAGAGCCTCATCACCGCTCCCGTGTCCCCGGTGGCCATTATGGCCGGGCTGGTTCTCTCGGGCATGCTGCGCGGATTCATCGCCGCCCTGGTTATTGTCGGCGCCGGCACCCTGCTGTTCGGCGTATTCGCCCTGTCCTGGCTGTCGGTCCTGGCGCTGTTGCTCAACCTGATGTTTTTCGCCTCCCTGGGCGTGGTTGTGGGGCTTATGATTCGGGACATGGAGTCCAGCGCCCTGATCATGAATTTTTTCATCATGCCCATGAGTTTTTTTTCCGGCACCTTTTTTCCCATCGACAGTCTGCCGGGAGTACTGCGGGGCATCGTCACCCTGTTCCCTCTGGCCCATACCAACATCATCATGCGCGCTCCGGCCCTGGATAAACCGGTGCTGGTTTCCGTGCTGGTGCTGCTGCTGGCCACCCTGATGGCGGGGGGAGCCGGGGTGCGGGCCATGTCCCGCTATTCGGAATAAGCAGGGCCGTCAACCCAATCTTCTCTTACCAACAGACCCTGAAAGGACCGCAATGAAAATTCTAGTGACCTATTCCAGCAAAACGGGCAATACCCAAAAGATCGCTGAAGCCATTTGTCCCCAGTTGCCGGGAGCGGACCTGTACCCGGTGGCGGAGGCCCCCGCAGCCGAAAACTATGATCTGATTTTTGCCGGCTTCTGGGTGGACAAGGGGACGGCGGACCAGCAGGCGTCCCGCTACCTGGAGGGAATCAGGGACCAACCTGTCGCCCTGTTCGCGACCCTCGGGGCCTATCCCGACTCGGACCACGCCCGGGAGAGCCTGGACAATGCCGCCGCCCTGATCCCTTCGGGCCGGGTGGTGGATCGATTCATCTGCCAGGGCGCCATCGACCCCAAACTCATCGCCTGGATGAAGCAGTTGCCCCCGGAGCATCCTCACGCCCCTGACGAGGCCCGGGTGAAGCGCTGGAAGGACGCCGAGTCCCATCCCGATATTGAGGATCTGCGGCAGGCGGAAGCCTGGGCGGCAAAGGTTTTGGAGAATGCCCGGGCGGGTTTATCGGTAGCCGGGAAGCCATGACAGGTTGGAGGAGCTGTTCAGCTCAGGGCTCCAGGTTGCCCACGCCGGGAGCATGGCGCCCGGTATCACAGGTTCGATTTTCGTAACTGTTCAGCACAGTGGCTCGGGGTGGATGGTATGTGACCCTGCTGCAAGATGCTGAATAGTTACCGACTTTCTTCAGGAGGTACAATCATGAATCCGGTTTCAGGTTGTAGGGAATACAGGTGCAGCAGCAGAGCGATCCGGACGCTTGCCGCTCTGCTGGCTGCAAAAATGCTTCTGGCAGTTCCGGTGGTTGCCGCTGGTGAGACTGGGGAAAGGGGCACGGTCGTCGTCACCGCCACTCGCACCGAACGTATGCAGGAGGAAGTACCCCTATCCATCGATGTTGTGACGAGTGAAGAGATGCGTCGGCAACCGGCCCGCACCCTGGCCGATCACCTCAAGGACATACCCGGAGTTTCCGTGTCGGACGGCAGCATCGGCGGGTTGGCCCGGGTCAACATCCGCGGTGAGGGTGGAGCCCGGGTGCTGGTGCTGGTGGACGGGGTCCGTATTTCGGAGCAGAAAAGCATGGACGGGGCGCAGTTGCTTGTCGATCCTGCCGCCATCGAACGGGTCGAGATCGTCAAGGGTCCCGGCTCGGTGCTCTACGGCTCCGAGGCCATCGGCGGGGTGGTCAATATCATCACCAAAAAAGGCGGCGAGAAGACCCTGGAGGGGTCCGCTTTTCTGACCTATGACGGTTCCAATAACGGCTTGACGCCTTACCTGGCCCTGGCCGGTCGACAGAACGGTTTCAGCTGGCGCCTTTCCGGCAGTTATACCGATGCCGATGATCGTCGGGATGCTTCCGGTCGCATCGATCGCAGCAGTTATCGAAGGCGTAATCTCAATACCTATCTCGACTACAGCTGGTCCGGCGGGCGGGCCGGTGTGCAGTACGAGCATTTCTGGACCGATACGGAAATTCCCCTGGCCGTCAGCAACGGGACCGAGGTGGATCTGGACCTGCCCCGCTGGCAGCGGGACAAGGTCTCGGTGTTCACCGAACTTACCGATGTGACGGAGAATCTTGCCAGATTGCGGGCCGATCTCTACTGGCAGAACGTCTACAAGAGTTTCACCAACGACATCCGCCCGGCAGGCGCGCCCATCTACAGCTTCCTGCATACTCGCAACGATCAGGACAGCTACGGCGCCGTGATCCAGAGCGAATGGGCCCTGGGATTGCGTCATTATTTGGTGGCGGGGGTTGATCTCTACCGGGACGATCTGCGCGCAGACGAGTTTCGGGAACGTCGCCTGAGCCCCGGACCGCCTTTTTTGCCCGGTTTTCCCCAAACCAGCAACTATCTTTACGAAGGCACCCAGGACATGCTGGCCCTGTTTGTTCAGGACGAGTGGCAGTTCCATCCTCATTGGACCCTGACCATGGGTCTGCGCCAGACCTGGGTGGAATCGTCCCTCGACCGCACCACCAACCCCGCTCTGGAACGGCGGCGGCAGAGTGACAACCATCCGGTCGGCAGTCTCGGCCTGGTTTACGGAGGACTGGAAAACTGGCGACTGCGGGCTCTGTATTCTTCCGGATACCGGTTCCCGACCCTACAATCCCTGTTCATCGGCACGGTACACGGTTCTGCCAATCCCACCCTGCCGAACCCCGGCCTGGATCCGGAGACTTCGCATAACTTCGAACTGGGAGCACGATACCACGACGGCCGCCTGAGTCTGGATCTGGCCCTGTTTTACAATCTGGCCGACGATTACATCACGACCACGGCCATCGACGCTGCGACACGCCAGTACACCAATATCGATGAAGCCCGGACCGCCGGCGTGGAACTGCAGCTTTCCCGTACTCTGGAACCCTGGAATCTAACGCCCTATTGCGCCATGGCCTATCTCTACCGTGAGTTCGATGGTGCCATGCTGAAGACATCGCGCACCGGCCATCCGCGCTGGACCGGTCGTCTGGGGTTGCGAGGGGAAGGGCACCTGCCGCAGGTGGCGGCGGCATTGCCGCTGCACGGCGACCTGTTTCTGCGCTGGGCTTCAAGCGCTCGCGAAAAGACCGCCACCGCCAGCATCGATGATCCCGGCTGGATGACCCTCAACCTGGGTCTGGGCACCCGGATCGGCCGGCAGCGGCCGGTGCATGTCAATCTCAATCTCAACAACCTGCTGGACAAGCGATTCCGTGAAGCCCGCAACAGCATCAACGATCCGGGCCGGCACCTGGTGGTTTCCGTCGGTTGGGATTTCTGATCCATCGCTGCGGAAAATCAGCCATGGTGAATCGTGGCGACTTCAATCCTGAAAAAACCCTGCGCGGAGCCCTGTCGAATCACGGCTCCGCGCAAAATTTTGTGTTTTCGCCAGGGACCATCGGAAGTGCTGAATACCCGCTGCGCCGAATCCGGCAGAGTTTTCACAAGGCGGACATGACCGTTCATTGTCAGTCTCTGCCATGTCCGGAGGAATGTGTTAAGATCATGTCCAGAATCGGGTTTCCCCATCCTTCCTGCCCTGGCGGCCGGAAGAGATGGCGTGAGGCCTGCCTCCCGCTTTAATGCGGTTCAGCGTATTTTCACACAGGAGGCTTCATGGAACAGGCCCTGGTAGGACAACTGCGGCAACTGCTGGCCGAGCAGAATTTCGCCGTGCTGGCGACCAGCCGGGAAGGGTGCCCCTATACGTCTCTGGTGGCCTTTGCCGTCAGTGAGGATCTGCGGCGGCTGTTGTTCGTCACCGGGCGCTCGACCCGCAAATTTGCCAATCTGTGCCACAATCCCCAGGTCGCTCTGCTCATCGACAATCGCAAGAATCTTGGCGAGGATCTGCGCGAAGCCCTGGCGGTGACGGTGATCGGCGAGGCCCGGGTGGTCCCTGCCGTCGATTATCCCCAGCGCATGGCCCTGTTTGTGAAACAGCATCCCCTGCTGGAGGCCTTTGCCACCTCGCCCAACAGCGCGCTGCTGGAGGTAGCGGTGCAGCGGCACATTCTGGTTAGCCGGTTTCAGAACGTTACCGAACTGGTGTTCGATTCATGAGCTGGATTCTGTCGCTGAGCGAGGCCGCAGCCTGCGGCGAAGGGGAGATTGGCGGCAAGTCCCGGTCCCTGGCCGCTCTGGCCGCCGGGGGGATGCCGGTGCCGCCCGCCCTGTGCCTGACCGTGGACGCTTACCGGCGGTTTGTCGGCCACAACGGCCTGGGGCGACGTATCGTCATGGAGCTGGGTCGCAAAGATCCGGCCGAGATGCGCTGGGAGGAATTGTGGGATGCGGCGTTGCGGATTCGCAATCTGTTTTTGAACACGCCCTGGCCTGCGGCAATGGAACAGCAGCTGCGCCGGG
>PWVL01000122.1 GCA_003561875.1 Desulfuromonadales bacterium
GCGATACGGAAACCGGCGCCGAGTTCGGTGAGTTCCTGCAGCACCCGCAACCGCTCCCGAGCCTCGCGGGTCAAAGCGCCTTCCCCGGGAATCAGCAGATAAGCGTAGGCCCGCCGGTCGGAACGGCCGACCCGGCCGCGCAGCTGGTAGAGCTGGGAGAGCCCGAAGCAGTCGGCGCGATTGACAATGATGGTGTTGGCGCGAGGAATATCGAGGCCATTTTCAATGATGGTGCTGCACACCAGGACGTTGCTGCGCCCCTCGATGAAATCGAGCATCACCCCTTCGAGAGCCTTCTCCGGCATCTGTCCGTGACCGACGGCGATCCGGGCCTCGGGAACCAGGGAGCACAAAAAACCGGCCATGGCGTCGATGCTCTGCACCCGGTTGTGGACGAAAAAGACCTGTCCGCCTCGTCGCAGTTCCCGCAACACCGCCTGGCGGATCAGATCATCGTCAAAGCGGGTGACATAGGTGCGGATGGCCTGGCGATCCACGGGCGGGGTGTCGATCGCTGACAGGTTGCGCAGCCCCAGCAGACTCATGTGCAGGGTGCGAGGAATGGGCGTGGCGGTGAGGGTGAGCATGTCCACCTCGGCGCGCAGCTTCTTGAGCCGTTCCTTGTGGCTGACGCCAAAGCGCTGTTCTTCGTCGACGATCACCAGCCCCAGATCCTTGAAACGCACGTCCCGTTGCAGCAGCCGGTGGGTGCCGATGAGAATATCTACCTGGCCGGCAGCGGCTCGCTTGAGGACCGCCTTCTGCTCGGCGACGCTGCGAAAACGGGAGACCATCTCCACGGTCACCGGGCACCCCTGCAGACGGTCCAGAAAACTCTGCCAGTGCTGACGAGCCAATACCGTGGTCGGCACCAGCACCGCCACCTGCCGGTTGTCGAGCACCGCCTTGTAGGCGGCCCGTATCGCCACCTCGGTCTTGCCGTAACCCACGTCGCCGCAGATCAACCGGTCCAGAGGCCGTTCGGACTGCATGTCGGCCAGAACCTCGTCGATGGCCGCCTGCTGGTCGGGGGTTTCCTCGTAGGGAAAGGCCGCCTCGAATTCCCGGAACAGGTGATCCGGCGGCGAATAGCGAAACGCCTGACTCATGCTGCGACGGGCGTACAGCTGCAGCAGCTCCCGGGCCAGCTCTTCCACCGCCGCCCGGGCCTTGAGCTTGGCCTTCTCCCAGGCGTTGCCGCCCATTCGGTCCAGACGCGGCACATGCCCTTCGCCGCCGTGATATTTCTGTACCTTTTCGATGCGTTCCACCGGCAGGTAGAGCTTGTCCTGACCGGCGTATTCAAGATGCAGATAATCTCCCTCCACCTGTCCTGCGGCCAGATGCAGCAATCCCCGATAGATGCCGATCCCATGATCGGCGTGCACCACGTAATCCCCTTCACGCAGTTCGGCCAGGGAAGACAGCATGGCCCGGGCCCGAGCCTCGGAAAGTCCCCGACGGCGGCTGCGGCGGCCAAAGATCTCCTCCTCGCCGATGACCGCCAGCTTTTCATCGGGCAGGCGAAATCCAGTGGACAGATCGCCGAGGGTCAGGGCCATCCGGCCCGGCGGCACACTTTCCGGTTTCAGTCCTTCGCTCAGGGGCAGGCGCAATCCGTGTGGTTCGAGCAGATCCTGAAGGCGTTCCGCCTGCCCCTGCTGATGGCAGACCAACAGTACCCGCCAGCCGTCGTCGCTCAACGCCTGCAGGCGAGTAGCCAGATGGGCCGCCAGGGAGCCGGGTTCGGCGTTCTGCCGCAGATCCCCATTACCCTGGACCACAAACCGGTAGCGGGGTCGCTGCACGTCCAGCCGCAACAGTTCCAGGGCGCAAAGGTCCACACGCGGCCGGTTCTCCAGAGCCGTGGCGATCTGGCGGGGATCAAGAAACAGTTCGTGGGCAGCCACGTGAAGTTCGCCGCGGCCGGCCATACGCTGTTCCCCTTCACGGATTTCGGCGGCGAACCGGTCCGTTTCCTGCTCCACGGCCGGTGGATCGACAATCACCCACAGACCGATCTCCTGAGCATAATCAAAGAAACTGTCCAGCACTCCATAGTTAAGGGGCATGAGAAATGCGTGACCCGGGGCCAGCAGTCCTTCGCGAATCTCTTCCAGAAGGGCTTCCCGCTGGGTACGGGCGATGTTGAGTTGATCGCAGCGCTGTTTGAGGGCCTGGCAGAAATGCTCCAGATGCGCCCCGGCCAGCACCATCTCCCGAGCCGGCAGCAACTGCAGGCGCCGCAAAAGACAGGGGTCGGATCGCTGGCTGGCGGCGTCAAAGGGACGCATGCGCTCGATCTGGTCGCCGAAAAACTCCACACGCACCGGTTGTTCCTCGGTGGACGGAAAAACATCGAGAATATCCCCGCGCACCGAGAAGGTTCCCTGGTCCTCCACCAACGGCACGGAATGGTATCCGAGAGCCACCAAGCGCGTCAGCAGAGCCTCCCGGGACACCTCGCTGCCGGTCTGCAGCTCTTCGCGAAGCCCGGTCAACACCGCGGCGGGCATGACTCGCTGCATAAGACTGCGCACTGTCAGCACCACCGCCCGCAGCTCTCCGGCCTGCAAGGCGGCCAGGGTGACGACGCGGGCGGCCTCGATGTCAGGCCGGGGCGACAGGGCCTCGTAAGGACCAATTTCCCAGTGGGGCAACAGAGCGATCTGCTGCGGCCGGCCGTGATAGAAAGACAGTTCGGCCGCCAGGCGCTCGGCCTGACGCAGATTGGCGGCGACAATGAACAAGGGCTCGGGACGGGCGGCCAGATGCCGGCTGAGCAGATAGGCGGCGGCCGACCCGACCAGGCCGCAGACTTCTCTGTAAACGGCGGGGGCCGCTTCAACAAAGGACTGGGTGGTGGCGTGAAGAATGTCGTGGTTGGCGACAGATGTCATGATGCAAAGGCGGCGGGGGCGCACCGCTGTACGCCCCCGCTTAAAAGTTCCGGTTTGAAGTCAGGAGATCAATCCCGTGGTACGGCCAGCATGCGGTCGAGAGCCCGCTTGGCCCGGCGGCTGATGTCGGCATCGACGGTGATCCGCGGACTCAGGGTCTGCAGACATTTCAAAACGTCTTCAAGGGTACTGTATTTCATGGTCTGGCAGAAGAGCAGGGAATTGGGCATGATGAACTGCTTGTCGGGATTCTCTTTACGCAACCTGTAGAGCACGCCGACTTCGGTGCCGATGATGAAGGTCTTCACCGCGCTCTTGCGAACGAAATCGATGATGCCGCTGGTTGAGGCGATATGATCCGCCATGCGCAGAATCTGCGGCCGGCACTCGGGATGGGCCAGAAACAGGGCCTCGGAATACCGCTCTTTGGCGGCCTGCACATCCTCCTCGGGAAGCTGATCGTGGAAGGGGCAGTAGCCTTCCCAGAAATGGCATTTTTTCTCGGTGTGGGCGGCAATATAGCGACCCAGGTTGCGATCCGGCACCAGAATCACTTCGTCGGCGTCAAGGGAGTTGACCACCGCCACGGCGTTGGCGCTGGTGCAGCAGATGTCGCTCTCGGCCTTGACGGCAGCGCTGGAATTGACATAGGTCACCACCGGACGGCCCGGCAGGCGGGCCTTCATCTCCCGCAGCTTTTCCGCGGTGACCATGTCCGCCATGGGGCAACCGGCCTCGGTGCGGGGCAGCAGCACGGTTTTGTCCGGCGCCAGAATGGCGGCGCTTTCGGCCATGAAATGAACCCCGCACAGAACGATAACCTTGCGCTCGGTTTGCGCGGCCTCAATGGCCATGGCCAGCGAGTCTCCGGTGATGTCGGCGATCTCCTGAATCTCGTCCCGCTGATAGAAATGGGCCATGATCAGAGCGTCGCGCTCCGCCGCCAGTTGGCGGATCTGCTCCTTGAGCTGTTGCTGATTCATTGTGAACTCTTTCTCGGCAAAGGGCTGATGGTCGGCTCCAAGGCTCGCATGTTAGAGCAAAAGCCTTTATATGTCAAACCGTTATCGGTTTTTCCCGAAGCTTGACAGATGCGTCCTTTGTCGTTATTGTCCAGATACTTATCCCATCCCTCACTCTTTGGACCAAGGAAATCCGCCATGTTCAATCTGGGAATGCCCGAGTTGCTGGTGATCCTCGGCGTCGCTCTGCTGGTGCTCGGCCCCCGACGGCTGCCCGAGCTGGCCCGCGCCCTTGGCAAAGGCCTGGCGGAGTTCAAGCGCGCCACCCGGGATCTGCAGAACTCCCTCGAAGAACCGGAGTCAGAAAAGCCAGAGGAAGCGGATTCGGAAAAGGAGCGTGAACCGCCCACCGGGGAAAAGACGCACCCTCATGGATGAACTGCCCCTCACCGCCCACCTGGACGAGCTGCGCCGACGCCTGATGATCGCTTCAGGAAGCTGGCTGGTGGCTTTTCTGCTCTGCTACGGCTTTGCGGAGACCCTGTTCGAATTTATCGCCGTGCCGGTTCAGGCGGCCCTGCCGGAAGGCAGCTCACTGGTTTTCATCCACGCCACCGAGCCCTTTTTCGCCTATCTCAAGATCGCCGCCTTGGGCGGCCTGCTACTCAGCCTGCCGGTTCTTCTCTGGCAAACCTGGCTGTTCGTTGCTCCCGGCCTGTACGGTTCTGAAAAGCGCTTCGCCCTGCCTTTTGTGCTTGCCAGCAGCAGTTGCTTCGGCGTTGGCGCCTGGTTCGGATTCCGCTGGGTTTTCCCGCTGATTTTCCGATTCCTGATTTCTTATGGTACCGATGGCGGGCTGCGACCGATGCTTTCCATGGGAGCCTATCTGTCCCTGGCCTGTCGCCTGCTGCTGGCCTTCGGCCTGGTCTTTGAACTGCCTATCGTGATCTTTTTTCTCTCCCGTATGGGCATCGTCGACCATCTGTGGCTGGCCCGGCACCGTAAATACGCTTTGTTGGCGGCCTTTCTGGTCGGCGCGATGCTGACCCCACCGGACATCATTTCCCAACTATCCCTGGCCGGCCCCTTCATGATCCTCTACGAGGTCGGCATTCTGGTGGCGCGACTGTTCGGCAGGCCGGCTTCGCCGGACCAGGCTCTTGGTCCTACGGAACCGGGGGATTGAATTGCGACCCCCGGACCGCGACCAGGAAGGTTATTTTTTTGATCCGCCCACTCCGATTTATCAGCCCCTTTTCAAAAGAATGCCGGCATGACTCCTGCCCTTGAAATCGACCACCTGTCCAAAAGTTTTGGTGCCGCCGAGGCGGTTAAGGATCTTTCCCTGCGCATCGAACCGGGCGAGATCTTTGGCCTGCTCGGTCCCAACGGTGCCGGCAAGAGCACCACCATCAATATGATCAGCGGCGTTTGCCGCATCGACCGGGGGGCGGTGCGCGTCTTCGGTCACGACACGGTGCGCCGCTACCGCTTGACCCGCCGCCTGGTCGGAGTTATGCACCAGGAAGTCGTCACTGATCATTTTTTTACCATCGACCTGGCCCTGAAGATTCATTCGGGTTACTACGGTGTTCCCGATGATCGAGCCTGGCGCGCCCTGCTGATTGAACGTCTCGGCCTCAGCCCTCATCTGCACAAGCCGATGCATAAACTCTCCGGCGGCCTCAAACGACGCTTCATGGTGGCCAAGGCGCTGATTCACAAACCGCAGCTACTGATTCTCGACGAGCCGACGGCCGGGGTCGACGTGGAACTGCGCCGCACCCTCTGGCAGTTCGTGCGGGAAATGAACGCGTCCGGAACCACCGTGCTGCTAACCACCCACTACCTGGAAGAGGCGGAGCAGATGTGCGGCCGCATTGCCATCATGAACGGCGGCCGACTGGTGGCCCTGGAGCCGACTGAGGAACTGCTGAGCCGCATCGACGGTCGCTCGCTGCTGTTGCACCTGGAGGTACCCCTCGACCAGGTGCCGGCCCCGCTGACGGCCTGGAACGGTCAGCTGGAACAGGGCGGTCGTCGTCTGCGGCTCTGTCTTCCCGGTGAAACCTCCATGGGCGAGGTACTGCAGCGCCTGTCCCAACTGCAGCTGTCCATTCGTGACCTGGAACGGCCGCGCCCCGGCCTGGAGGAGGTCTTCCTGCAGCTGACCGGCCTCAATCTCACCACCAACCAAGAGGGCTCCCAATGATCGACCGTCTGCACCAGCCCCGGCGTTTTATTTCCTGGCTGCCCTTCGCCACCCTGCTGCAAAAGGAGGTACGGCGGTTTCTCAAGGTCGCCTTTCAAACCCTGCTGACCCCCATTGTCACCGCCTCCCTGTACCTGTTTGTGTTCGGCGCCACCCTTGGCCAGCGCATCTCGGTACTGGAAGGCTTTTCCTATGCCCAGTTCGTCATTCCGGGACTGATCCTCATGGGGGTCATCAACAACAGCTTTGCCAACACCTCGTCCTCCCTGTTCATTTCCCGCTACCTGGGCAACATCGTCGATTTGCTGGTGACCCCCATCACGCCGCCGCAACTGATTCTCGCCTACACTTTGGCGGCCATGCTGCGGGGCCTGCTGGTGGGCTCCGTGGTCCTCTTGATCAGTTTTTTCTTCGCCGAACTGCCCTTTGCTTCTCCCGGTGCGGCAGCGGCCATGGCGGCCATGGCCAGCTTTCTGTTCGCCCAATTCGGCCTGGTGGCGGCCATCTATGCCAACTCCTTTGACGCCCTTTCCATGTTCAATAACTTTCTGATCCTGCCCCTGATCTATCTCGGCGGCGTCTTCTACCCGGTCTCCATACTGCCCCCCTTCTGGGCCCGGCTGTCCCATATTAACCCCATGTTTTATCTCATCGACGGCTTCCGTCACGCCCTGCTGGGGGTCGGCGATCTGCCTCTGGGCACCGCGTTCACCGTCGCCGGACTAATGGCTGCCGCTCTGTTTGTCTGGGCTTCGCTACTCCTTGGCAGCGGCTACCGATTGCGGCTTTAGTCGAAGAGGAGTTGTTGATGCCGTCTCCCTGCCTGATCCTCCCTTATGACTCCTACGCCACAACCATTCCGGCACTCCTCGAAGGGGTCGGGGCGCCGGCCATATTGGCCCGGCAAGGGCGAATTCTGATTAAACCCAACCTGGTCAACGACGCACCACCGCCGGTGACTCTACCCGTCACCGCCTGCGCCACCCTGGTACGCTGCTGCCGCCGATGGAGCCGGGCGCATATCGTCATCGCCGAAGGAACCGGCGAAAAACACCAAACCACCGACGAAATCTTCGCCGTCCACGGTTACGACCAGCTGGCCCGGGAAGAGGGCATCGAACTGGTCGATCTCAACGAAGCGGAACTGGTGGAACTGCGCGACCAACGCAACGAGATCTTCCCCTCCTTCATGATGCCGCGACTGGTCATGGAGAGCTTCGTCCTCTCTGCCGCCATGCTCAAGGCCCATTCCCTGGCCACCGTCACCCTGAGCATGAAAAACATGATCGGCGTGGCGCCACCGGCCCACTATCAGCAGGACGGCTACTGGAAAAAATCCTTCTTTCACCAACACATGCAGCGGTCGATCCTGGAACTCAACCGCTACCGCCGACCGGACCTGGCCTTCATCGACGCCAGCGTGGGGCTTGCCGACTTCCATCTCGGCGGGCCGACCTGCGAACCCCCGGTAGGCAAGCTGCTGGCCGGCTTCGACCCGGTGGCCGTCGATGCCGCCGGTGCCGCCCTGCTCGGCGTTTCCTGGCGGCAGGTCGGGCATATCGCTCTGGCCGACGGAGAACTGGGCTATGCCGAGCCTCCGGCGTAACCCCGGATTTCGAGGTCTTGGTGCACAAATTTTCAGCGAAGAGGCACCTCAAAAAATCGGGGAGACTGGCGCTAAAGTTCCGACATGTGCATGCATGGAATTATCCGTTTGCATTGCAGGTATTTGCTTTTATTCGCTGCAAAACGTACCATAATCGCATGAAACAAGTGGTTTTTGTCACACTTCTGATCTGTTTTGCAGTTTTCCCCTCGCTCGGCCGATCGGAGGAAGCGCCGCCCAGGGGGGCTCTAAGTTTTATCCTCGAAAACGACCTTTTCTACAACACGGACCGCCATTACACCAACGGGGTCCGCATTCTCTGGGTTCCCGAACAGCAGCGCCCCCTGCCGAAATGGATGGAAAGATTCGTTGAGGCCGTTCCCTGGTTCCCGGAGCAGCGCCGGATTCGTCAAGGCTACGGCCTGGGTCAGAGTATGTTCACGCCGCGCAACATCACCGTCAGACATCCGGTACCTGGGGAGCGTCCCTACGCGGGTTGGCTTTACGTGACCATCGGCCTGGGAGTGGAAACGGGGCGCCGTCTCGACCAATTGGGCTTGACCCTCGGCGTGGTGGGACCGGCATCCCTGGCCGGGCCCACGCAAAAGTTCGTGCACAGTGTTGTCGGTGCGGACAAGCCCCGTGGCTGGGGCAACCAATTGCGCAACGAACCCGGTCTGGTCATCACTTCGCAACGGAGTTGGCGCAGTCTGGCCCGGGTGACACTGCTCGGATCGACGGTGGATGTGACGCCCAACCTCGGTATCGCCCTCGGCAATGTCTTCACTCACGGCAAGGCCGGTGTGACCCTGCGCTACGGCCGCAACCTGCCCAGAGACTACGGCCCGCCCCTGATTCAATCGGGCCTTCCCGGCTCGGGGGATTTTTCCCCAAAAGCGGACTTCGGCTGGTATCTTTTCGCCGGCGTCGAAGGCCGCGCCGTGGCCCGCAACATCTTCCTCGACGGCAACAGCTTCCGCAACAGCAACAGCGTGAAGAAACGGCCCCTGGTTGGCGACCTGCAATTCGGCGCAGTCCTCGACTGGCCCGCCTTTCGACTGAGCTACACCCACGTGCTGCGTACCCGGGAATTTAAAACCCAGACCAGCAAGGACAATTTCGGTTCGGTAAATCTAACGGTGAAATTCTGAGGGGTGGGGTTGTCGGAATCAGGACATTGGGGGTCATATTGGGGGTGTCACGTTGGGGGCACGCTGGGGGCACGCTGGGGGTCAAATCTTTACTGTTGACAACCTGTTTTCCAATCTCCGCACCAGCTTTCCAAACTCACGGTCCTCTCCCCTGTTTTCCCGCAACCTTTTCCGCTCCTGGCTTACCGCGCTGTAGCCAACCTCGAACAGCGCACCTACCTCCGGTCCCCGAAGTCCGCCATACCTGAACAGAAGATCCATTGCCAGCCGACGAAGATTCCCTTTTTCGGCTTTTATGGCGGCCAGATCCTTACCCGTTTCCTCTGCTATCAGAGCAAGGATCACCTCTTTTTGTCGAAAGCGCTTGATCTTTCCGACTGCAGGCCGTTCCTTTGATTCCTCGCCGGCCAGAAACGTATCTTTCACCCATTCCAGAAAAGCCTCTCCACCAATCACGCTCTGGCTGAAAACCTCGTTCTTGACTTCCAGTGATTCGTCAATGTCGGCAAGGAGTTGCCTCCGATACGCTGCCCTTCCTTTTGGAGTGTCGCCTCCAAAATCGGCAAGTACTAGAGAATAATTCACCATCCTATCGCGCTTGTTTTTGTCGAGATATCCGGGAAGGCTACTCCAGGGAAACTGCAGGAGAAAGGTGGCCTTTCGTTTGTTATCATCATTTTCAAAAGCCGGGACGCGAATCGGGTTCAGGTGAATGTAGCGGGACAGGACGGAAAGGTAGGCTTCTTTTTCTACCAGAATGCTTTTGTACCTTCCCTGATAGAGATGCCCCACCCGCTTGTGACGGCGATTGAAATTGCTGGTATAGGTGATATTAAAGTGCCGCATGAATTCGGATAGATTGCCGAGCGGCGTTGCCACCAACAGATGAAAATGGTTG
Organism: Desulfuromonadales bacterium; assembly: GCA_003561875.1. Classification (GTDB taxonomy): domain Bacteria; phylum Desulfobacterota; class Desulfuromonadia; order Desulfuromonadales; family Syntrophotaleaceae; genus SLLR01. Next base: position 9,730 of record PWVL01000122.1, read on the forward strand.
CTCATAAGAACATAGGCATGTAGTTGAACGGAATAAATGTTCAGGGATTGGGAGAGTATCCGCAAAAAGATCTGCCGGTCGTCGTCACCCCAAAAGATGTCCCTTCGCTCGTTTCCCCGACAGGTCAGGTGGTAAACCGCCCCAGAATATTGAATGCGTAATGGTCTAGCCATGGCTTCTCCTACCTGGTTTGTGCACGTTTGTCAACAATAAAGATTTGACCCCAACTCTCAACTCTCAGCTCTCCCTCTCGGACGAAGCGCGTTTTCAGCCTTCCCGCACCTGCAGTTCCTGTTTTTCCAGCACCAGCATGCGGTCGCGCAGTTCGGCGGCTTTTTCGAATTCCAGCTCTCCTGCGGCCTGCAGCATTTCGGCTTTGAGGCGGATAATCTCCCTGCGCAGTTCTGCGGGGCTGTGCCATTCGCCGTCGGCTTCGGCCACCAGCGGCAGTTCGGGGTAGTCTTTTTCGGCGATGTCCTCGAGGATGCTGCGCAGGGACTTTTTTACTGTCTGGGGGGTGATGCCGTGCTCGGCGTTGTAGGCCAGCTGGGCAGCGCGGCGGCGCTCGGTTTCGTCCATGCAGGCCTGCATGGAGCGGGTAATCTTGTCGCCGTAAAGGATGACCCGGCCCTCGACGTTGCGGGCGGCGCGGCCGCAGGTCTGGATCAGGGAGCGGGCCGAGCGCAGGAAGCCTTCCTTGTCGGCATCGAGAATGGCCACCAGGGAGACTTCGGGAATGTCGAGGCCTTCCCGCAACAGATTAATCCCCACCAGCACGTCAAATACACCCCGGCGCAGGTCGCGGATGATTTCCATCCGTTCCACGGTGTGAATGTCCGAATGGAGGTAGCGGACCTGAATGCCGAGTTCCTTAAGATAGCCAGTGAGTTCTTCGGCCATGCGCTTGGTCAGGGTGGTAACCAGAAGGCGCTCGCCCCTGGCCACGGTGACACGGATCTCGTCGATGAGGTCGTCCACCTGGTCCCGGGCCGGGCGCACCTCGACGGGGGGATCGAGAAGCCCGGTGGGGCGGACAATCTGCTCTACCACCACTCCTTCGGCCTTGGCCAGTTCGTAATCGGCGGGAGTGGCGGAAACATAGACGGTCTGAATGCCTTTGGCCTCGAATTCCTCGAAGGTGAGAGGCCGGTTGTCGAGGGCGCTGGGAAGCCGGAAGCCGTAGTTGACCAGGGTCTCCTTGCGGGAGCGGTCGCCCCGGTACATGGCGCCGATCTGGGACACGGTGGCGTGACTTTCGTCGATGAACAGCAGGGCTTTGTCGGGGAAGTAGTCGAACAGGGTGGCCGGCGCCTTGCCCGGCTGACGGCCGTCGAGAAGCCGCGAATAGTTTTCGATGCCCTGGCAGAACCCCATCTCTTCCATCATTTCGATGTCGAACAGGGTGCGCTGCTCAATGCGCTGGGCCTCCAGCAGCATATCCCGCTCTCGAAACCAGACGATGCGCTCCCGCAGCTCCTCCTGAATCTCCCGAATGGCCCGGTCGAGGGTCGGCCGGGTGGCGACGTAGTGGCTGGCGGGAAAGACAGCGGTGCGCTCGAGGCGGTCGATGACCTTGCCGC
>PWVL01000043.1 GCA_003561875.1 Desulfuromonadales bacterium
CCCCAAACCGCGGCCTCCCCACGGATGTGGCGCTTGACTCCTCTCAAATAATCCCCCAGCGATATGACAAACTGAACAAACTCGCTCCCAACCTCTTCCTCCAATGCGGCAACCACCTCATCCTTGATCATCAATTCATCAGCGATCTGCATCAGTTCTTCATACATCTTCGGCACCTGACCGCTGAGTTGCGCGGCTTCAGCACTGCGGCGCTTCTCCAGTTGTATTTTCATTTCCTTAACAAACTCTAATTTGACCTGCTCCCAACGCGTATACCATAAATCACTAAAAAATTCTTGTAAAAGCGGCCCGGCAATCTCGCTTTTTCGAATCGAATCATAATAAACCAGGAACGGATCGTTCTTGCCGATATTTACACGCAACGCATCGTTGAACCTGAACCAACCGGTAATCCCACCAAGAGTATAATCCATCGGGAATGGGTCAGGCGGCCGGGTCGCCTGGTCGTACCTGAACGATTCCTTCATCGCCAAATACTGCTGCATCTCGCGGATCTGCGCCTCTTTTTTCGCGATGAAATCCAGCATATTTACTGTTTCCCCGCGGTAGGTCACCGACTCAAGCCGCCAGTTGGTCAGCCTGATATCCTCCCCGACCTTTTCCAATCCCAGAAGCGTGAATTCCGCGTTCTCATACAACGAATCGATAAATTCCTGCAGTTCCTCCTGCCAGGAGATCTCCCAAGACTTTTCGCCCACAAACCTTCCGATCCTGGCCGAGGTTTCAAACAGGGCCGCCGGCGGCACGAACGTCTTGACCAGACTCCAGGTGGCCGCGAAGTAATCCCCCATAATATAGTTTTCAACCGCCATTCCCCCAGGCACACGGCGCACGAAAAATTGCGCGCCGAACTCCTGCCAATTCCCGTCAGCGATCAAATTTGCATACAGTGGCAATTCGCTGGCCAGGTTCACCAGGATCAAACCCTGAATCATATAGGTACCGGCCAGGCTGGCGTCCACGGAACGTTGAAAGGACTGATTGATCCCCCGGATCCCCCGGGCCATACAGTTGTCCAGCAATTTGGTATTGACCCGGATCTCGACCTGCTTGAACTGCTCATGGAGATTATCCATGCTTCTCTGCAGATCACCCTCAATTCTGAATTGGTCAATCCCCACAAAATCATTGACCTTCTGGCTCCAGGAAACCTCATGGGACTCCTTAAGGGCCTGGTACCAATCCAGGTCACGGGTTCCCTTCTTCACATCATCCAAAAGCACATTATCAATGAAATCAATCCGGCGGTTGATGTCACCGGCTGTTTTCAGAATGACGCCGGCCGCCAGCAGCAGCGTATTCTGACTTCTGCTCGCGTTTGCGGCTTCCGAGAGTTCCCTGACTGCTCTGTAGGTGGTTTCCGCGTCCGGACCGTGCGCCCGCCCCTGCGCTCTTTTAAGGAAATCATTATGAACAGTACGAAAACTCCGCATTTCCCTTTCGAAGGACTCCGGGATCCTCTTAACACCTACATCCTGGCGACGCATGACGCGGTCCTGCACCTCCATCATCTCCCACATCTGCTTCATCTCCACAGCCAGATCACTTTGAGGTGTGATCTTGGTCGGGTCCATCGTGGCAACCCGGGCCTGAAGCTCCGATATTTTGATAGAAAAACCAAGCTCAGCATTTTTCCACATGGCCGTGCGGCAAATATCCCAGAATTGGTGGACGGCTAGTCTGTTGGCTTTGAGAGTGGCAGGCCCGTGACCGGTACGGCTGGGGGTCAGGTCGATTTCATAAGGGAAGCGAATCCCTTTTTTTGTAAAGTAATTACGGATAATGTTGGCGATAGTATCCGGAGGCGCGGTCTTGCTTTCCACCAGCAAGTTAGTGACTTTCGACAAATCTTCATCAACCCCATGAATACCGGCCTCGGCGAGGGATTTCATGCTGCGTTCTGTATACTTGGCGGCCTTGATAAAGGATTCCACATCAGAATAAACATCTTTGCGCACGATATCATGCTCAAAATGGCGTATCATCTCCAGGCTGATACCGGGCTCAGTCGGCCATTTCAGTTCTACAAGGTTCAACAGCGGGGTATCGGAAAATTTCGCCTCCAGAAGGACATCGGTCAAGGCATGTTTCCCGTTGACCAACTCACCGATCCGCGAGCCTGATGCTTGCCGATTGAGGTTGATCCGTCTGACATTACTCAATGATTTCTCCGCGAAGGCCTGCCCATGCCGGTGAACATAAACTTCATAGGTGCCCTTGCCGTGCGCGGTCGCGGGAATATCCATTTGCTCCGGGGTCATCCCGTATCTGGAAAAAATGTAACTGTCATAGGCCTGTTTAAGGGCCATCGCGATCTCAACATCGCCGCAGAGAAAACTGAAATCAATATCCCCGGCAAGCTTCATCTCCTGGGGCAGTTCCTTGGCCCATCCGCCGATCTCCGCCAGATAAACAGAATATTTTTTGTTGCCTTTGATGTTGCGGCCGGCAAAATCCCGCAGAACACGCTCAACCGCGTCAAAGACAATCTTACGCCGTTCGGTTAGAATAGCCCGTTCGACCTCAGTAGAACCGCCCACTTTTCTCCCATCTTTCGTCGTGGTCTCTAATCTTCGTCCGAAGAAGAACTCCTGGCCGAAGGATTCCTCCGACGTTCCGAAAAACTCCCCGATATCCCGCTTGACCAGCATCAGGGCGTGACGAGGTTCTTTGTTGTCAAACATCGGTAGGCGGCCGAGTTGTTTATAAAAGGTCTCCCCACTCATGATACCGTTTCGCACTTTAAGAAAATTCCTGGCAATGGCAACGCGCGTGTCCACCCCTGGCACGCTGCTTTCGACCAGACGTGCTTGGTAGGCGTCCAATGCCTGAAAATCTCGCGCCGAAAGAGACTGACCGGCGAAACCGGCAGATAGGGAAAAGGCTAAAAGAGAAACGACAACCGACAGGAAAACAAGGACCCGCGAAGGCC
>PWVL01000087.1 GCA_003561875.1 Desulfuromonadales bacterium
CATCCGGAGTTTCCGGATAGACACTATCTAGAAGGAATGTTACTCGCATGTCACGTTCAATCCCCATGACCGAAGAAGGTTACCGCATCCTGCAGGAAGAACTGAAGCGCCTGGTAAGGGTCGAAAGACCCAAGGTTGTTCAGGATATCGCCGAAGCCCGGGATCACGGCGACATTTCCGAAAATGCGGAATACGAAACGGCCAAAAACCGCCAAGGCTTTATTGAAGGTCGCATCAAGGAACTGAACGATAAAATCGCCCGGGCCGAAGTCATTTCACCAGCCGCGTTGTCCGGCGAAAAAATTCTTTTCGGTGCCACGGTGACCTTGTTCGACGTGGATACGGAATGTAAAGTGACCTATCAGATCGTAGGAGAGGACGAAGCGGACATCAAAAAAAACAAGATTTCCGTAACCTCGCCCGTAGGCCGGGCTCTGATAGGCCGCCATCTGGACGAGGAAGTACGCGTCACCGTACCTTCCGGAATGAAGATCTACGAAATCACCGATGTCCGTTACGCTTAGCCGATCGAAGTGTCACTCCTTACGAAGGGATCGCAGATGAGCCAGAAAATCACCAAGGACTTGACCTTTCACGATGTGCTGGAAATGGGACCGGAATACGCACAGGTGTTTATCCGTTACAACATGGGCTGCGTCGGTTGTGCCGCGGCCCGCTATGAAACCATTGAACAGGGTGCCAAGGCTCACGGCATTTCCCTGGAGGAACTGCTAAACGATCTGAATGCTGTTCAAGACCGCTTATTGAAGGAGAGGGCAGGTGACCGCCGCTTCTTCCCGTTCCGCTTGCCAATCCCTTGCCACCCCCCTTCAGAAGATACGGGGGGTGGGACCACGCCTATTTGAAAAACTCTCCAGATTGGGTCTTTCCGACGTGGAAAGTGCCCTGTATCATCTTCCCCTGCGTTACGAAGACCGTCGACACATCCTCAAAATCGGGCAACTTAGAGAACAGGGGGTCCAGGTATTTTCCGGAATCATTATCGCCGCCGGCGAGTCGCAAACCACCCGACAGCGCAAACGGCTCTACGAAGTCGTCATCAGTGACGACACCGGCAAAATCTCCCTTAAGTGGTTTCATTACCGCAAACCCTTCATGCAGCAACGGTTTACTGTCGGCCGACAGCTCATTGCGATCGGCGAACCGCGGCGCTTTGGCGCTCATCGCGAAGCGCATCATCCCGAGACCGAGTTTTTACAAGCGGGACAGAACCTGACCGATGCGCTGATTGCCGACCCTCTGGTCTTTGGCTGCTATCTGCCCGTATACGCATTGACCGAAGGCCTGCATCAGAAAACGGTCCGTAGAATCTGGCGGGACCTTGTAAAAGACTTTGCACCTCTGATCTCGTCACCCATTCCCGAAGCAATTCGTCGGCGCCACGACCTGTTGCCCCTGGGACAGGCGGTTGAGCAAGCCCACTGGCCATCCAACGACACTTCATTTGAGGCTCTTGAATCGGGAACCGATCGGGCGCGGAGAACCCTGGTATTTGACGAGTTTTTTTTCCTGGAACTGGGACTGGCCTTGCGCCGGCAGGGAGTGACCTTGGAAAAAGGCTTCTCCTTTAAGGTTGAGCACCGTTATACCGCGCCACTGGCGCGTATGTTGCCGTTTCAACTTACCACGGCACAACGCCGGGTGCTTGGCGAAATCAAGCTGGACATGATGGCGCCGCACCCGATGAATCGATTGCTGCAGGGCGATGTCGGCAGCGGAAAAACTGTTGTCGCCCTGATGAGCGCGTTGATTGCCATTGAAAACGGCACTCAGGTCGCGGTGGTCGCGCCGACGGAAATTCTTGCCGAGCAGCATTTTCTGCAGTTTCAGCCCTGGCTTGAAAAACTCGGTCTGTCAGTGGTTCATCTATCCGGATCGACACCACAAAAAAACCGCAAGGAGATTCTGCAGCGCATCGCTGCCGGCACAGTGCATATGGTGGTAGGCCCCCATGCGGTACTGCAGGAGTCGGTCCGTTTCAAACAGCTTGGCCTTGGTATTATCGACGAGCAGCACCGCTTCGGGGTGCGTCAGCGGGCCGCCCTGCGCAACAAAGGGCGGCACCCCGATCTGCTGGTCATGACCGCGACGCCCATACCGCGATCTCTGGCCCTGACCGCCTACGGCGATCTGGCTCTAAGCGTCGTGGATGCGTTGCCCCCGGGACGTACGCCGGTTCAAACCCAAATGCTCGGTGAATGCGATCGACAAAGGGCCTACCAGAAGATACATGAGGAACTAGCCGAAGGAAGGCAGGGTTATATCATCTATCCGTTGGTGGAAGAAACGGAAAAGAGTGACCTGTTGGCCGCCAGCGAGGGATACGACTATCTGCGCCGGCAGATCTTTCCCCAATTCACTCTGGGCTTGCTTCACGGTCGCCTCAAAGCGGATGAAAAAGCTCAACTTATGCGGGAATTCAAAGCCGGCCACATTCATCTACTGGTTTCCACAACCGTCATCGAGGTGGGCATTGACGTGCCCAATGCTTCAGTGATGATGATTGAGCACGCCGAACGTTTTGGTCTGGCACAGCTGCATCAGTTACGTGGTCGGGTGGGTCGCGGAGTTGCTTCCAGCCACTGTCTTCTGATGCGCTCCGAACGTTGCTCTGACGAAGGTCGAAATAGGCTGGAGGTCATGGTGGCGCATACCGATGGTTTTCGTATTGCTGAAGCTGATCTCGCAATTCGGGGTCCAGGGGAAATTCTCGGCACAAGACAGTCGGGGATTCCGGATTTTCGCGTAGCAAATCTCTTGCGAGACGGACACGTTCTGGAAGAGGCACGTCAGGAAGCATTTCAGTTGGTTGAAAACCCCGAGTTCGCTCAGGGTAAAGCTTATGCCGATCTGCGCCGTGAACTGGTCAGACGCTGGGGGGGACGCCTGGAACTGGCCAGCCTGGGATAACAACCACGCTTTTTATTTC
>PWVL01000199.1 GCA_003561875.1 Desulfuromonadales bacterium
ATAGCCGACAGCCGGTTCAAACACGCCGAAGCGCCGGGTTCGGTATTCGGGGTTGACAATAAGCAGGTTGCGGTTCGCTCGATTGACGAAGGGGCTCTCCTCGTCGATCGGACGACGGTCGTCGACGGTGACCCGCTCAAATTCGTCGGAAAAGGACACGGAAAAGTCCCGTTCGGGACGAAAAGTGCCCTCGAGGCGGGCCCGCTGAACGTCCTTGAGCCGGGTTTCGTCCCGGTCATCGTTGTGCAGGTACTTGAGAAAGCGCAGCCCGTAATCAAGCTCCAGATCCAGCAGGCGGGCGTCATAGGTAAGAAGAAATCCCGGAGCGATGGTGGTGATGAAATCGCTCCTTCTGTTGGTGGCGGTGAGAAACAGATTGTCGGTAAACTCTTGCCGCAGCGTCAGGCGCGGCTCGATCCGGAACGCCGCCTGCACCGGCAGGGCCCAAAGAACCAGCAGCAATACGCTGATTGTCAGCAATGATCGCACAGTCGCCCCCCTCTCCTTGATTTCAGCTGATTACGCACCCTCAGTATCCGTAGTATTTGTAATGACTGATCTTCTGGCTCATGTCGGCATCGTTGTAGACAATTCCGAGCAGTTTGTGGGATTTGAGCATTTCCAGCGCTTCCTCCAGATGGCTGTTGCGGGTCTGGCGCTCCCGCACCACCATCAGGACACCGTCGACCAGGGAGGCGAGAAGCGAGGCTTCGGCAAAAGGCAGCAGCGGGGTGGTGTCGAAAATGACGTAACGGTCCGGATAGCGGCTCTTGAGTTCGGCAACCAGGTCGCGCATGCGGTTGGATGCGAGCAATTCGGCCGGATCCTCGGCCACCCCGCCGGCGGGCAGCACCACCAGCCGGCCGATGCCGGTGCGCACCAGGGCCTTCTCGAGGGGGTAATCTTCGGTAAGACACTGGAGCAGGCCCTTTTCCGGCGTGATGTCCAGAAAGCGGTGGATGGACGGCTTGCGCAGATCGGCGTCCACCAGCAGCACCGTGTGATCGTATTCACGGGCCAGGGTGAGGGCCAGGTTGAGAGAAGTCAGGCTTTTGCCGGCGGCGGGCAGATCGCTGGTTACCAGCAGGGTGTTTTCAAAGGTGCCCTGCTGGGTCATTTCAAGAATCACCGACTTGAGCTTGCGGTATTCTTCAGCCGCGCCCTCTGTGGGGTCGCGGTTGATGATCAGGCTGGGATTGTCGGGCTTAAGGGGCGGAACCTGGGGGATTTCATCGCTTGGAGGCTTCCGGGCCGGTATTTCCGCACGGGGAGCCACAACGACGGGCGGCTTGTTCGCCGTCTGCTGGCGCATCTTGTTGGCTTTTTCAATGGCTTTTTCAATACGGCTCATAACATGTTCGACGACCGGAGGGTCGCTTATCCTTTCAGGAAGTTGAGGCTTTCGTAGGCCAACAGGACCATCACCATGAGACCGTAAGCGGCGGCCAGAGCGTAGCTGAGGCGGTCTTTCAGACGGCGGCGCTTAAGGATTCGGGGGTCGGGAATGGACGGAATCTGGGCCAGAATCCGCCCCCCGTAGCCTTTGAGTTCCTCGACGCTCTTGACCGTGGGATTCTGTTTTTCCAGCAGAATGACCAGCCCGGCGCCGCCACCGAGCCCGGCGGCCACAGCCATCAGGATCATTTGCAGCATGTTGGGGGACACCGGCACCCGGGGCAGAATGGCCGGATCGACGATGCGGAAGGTGGTGGCCTTGTCGCCGATCTCCATCTGCCGGGAAACTTCCGACTGGCCGAGGCGCAGCAGCAGCTGCTCGTAAATGTTGCGCGCCGAATCCCGCTCCTGAACCAGTCGGTCGAGTTCTTTCTGATGCTCGGGAACCTCCCGCAGGCTCACTTCCAGGGCCTGTATCATCTCCCGCAATTTGGCCATTCGGGCATGCACGGAACCGATTTCCGCCTCAAGGGCGAGCTTGGCCTGCAGGGTTTCCTGGTAGACGGGGTTGACGCCGCGGGTTTCGGTGGGCGCCGACTCCAGCCCCCCCTGCTCCTGCAGGGTTTGCAGCGCGGCGATCTCCGCGCGCAGGCGAATCACTTCCGGATAGTTTTCGGTGTAGGTCAGCAGCAGCCGGCTGAGCCGGTCCTGAAGCAGGGCGATGCTGTCCTGCTGGCGCTGCGCGCTGAACAGGGCGATCTCCGGCTGAATGGTGCGCAACTGCCTCTCCAGGGACTGTTTTCTGGCATTGAGGGTGGACAGCTCCAACTCCAGTTGTTCGACCTGGCGGTTATAATCCCGCATATCGGCCACCTTGGACCGTTCGTCCTCGCCGAGAAACACGTTGTGCTGGCGCCGGAACTGGATGATGGCGTCTTCGGCCTCATCCAGCCGTACCTTGAACAGGGCCAGCTGCTCATCGAGAAAACGGCTGGCGCCGTAGGTTTCTTCCCGTTTGGCGGAGATGTTCTCCTCCACATAGGTGCCCACCAGGGTATTGATGAAGTCCCGGGCAAACACCGGGTTGCTGTCGGTCAAAGAGATCCGGAACAGATCACCCCGGCCCTGAACGTTGACACTGGTCCGCCGCTGCAGGCCGCTGATGTACCCCTGGCGCTGGGATTCGTTGACCAGCACCGGGGCGCTGTCCACCCGGTCCAGCACGCGGGAGATGAGTTCCCGGCTGAGCATGGCTTGACTCAGCACCCGAATGCGCTCTTCCATGTCGGGAGACACGGCCAGCCCCCGAATCAGCTCGCTGATGATACTGCGTTCGATGAACACCGTGCTGTCGGCCCGGTACATTCGGGGCAGCCTGTAGCTGTAGGCGACTACGGAGGCCGTAACCGCCAGAGCCACCAGCAGAAACAGCCCCTTGCGCCGGTAGACCATCAGCAGAATTTTCAGTACTTCGTTTTGGGTTTCCATGCACCATCCGTCGAGAAAATGGGGTTATCCTTGAATTGTAACATTCATGTGGGC
>PWVL01000171.1 GCA_003561875.1 Desulfuromonadales bacterium
GGTTGGGGTTCTGTTGACTTTGAGAAAACATCCTGATTGAAATCCTAGGCGGTCTCTTCTTCCTCGGCCGCTGTTTCTTCGCTCACCTCGGCGTCCGCTTTTGCGACAGCCGCCTTCATCCCTTTGGGTAGCAGAACGGTTTGAAATTTCATCACCTTTTCGTCCAGACGCAGACGCCGCTCAAATTCGGTAATGACCTTGGGCGCGGCATCAAAGACCATCAGCACATAGCTGCCCCGGGCCTGTTTCTTTATCGGGTAAGCCAGCTTGCGAGGTCCCCACTCATCCACTTTGAGGATGTTGGCACCCTGCTCGGTAAGAATGGTTTTGAACTTATCCAGAAGAGCGGCGTATTCGTCGCCGACGACCTCCGGATGGACAATAAAAATGTGTTCGTAGGTACGCATTGTCGAGTCTCTCCTCTCGAGTTATTAGCCCCGAAGTCCGTTCGGAGCAAGGAGTGGGCACCATGCCCGCTTGAAAAGAACTATGTTTAGTACCATAATCAACGCGGGTTGACAATCTTTATTCTTTTCAACCCGCCGCGGTCAGACATTGAAGCGGAAATGCATGACGTCTCCGTCCTTGACCCGGTATTCCTTGCCTTCCAGGCGCATCAGACCTTTTTCCCGGGCCCCGGCTTCCCCTGCGGAAGCGATATAATCGGCATAAGCGATGACTTCGGCACGAATAAAGCCCTTTTCGAAATCGGTATGAATGACACCGGCGGCGGCCGGCGCCTTGCATCCGTCGCGAACCGTCCAGGCGCGGACTTCCTTCTTCCCGGCGGTAAAGTAGGTAATCAGCCCGAGCAGTTGATATCCGGCTTGAATCATCCGGTCCAGGCCGGCATGCTGAAGACCGAGTTCGCTGAGAAAATCTCTTTTTTCTTCGGCCTCAAGCTCCGCCAGTTCGGCTTCGATCTTGCCGCAGATGGCCACGAATCCGGCCCCTTCACCCTGTGCATGGGAACGCACTCTGGAGGCAAACTCATGGGTGCCGTCGAGATCATCTTCCGCCACATTGGCCACATAAAGAACGGGCTTGATGGTAATGAGATGCAGATCGGCGATCACCCGGCAGTCCTCCTCCGACAGATCCAGAGCCCGGGCGGGACGGCCCTGGTTAAGTCCGGCCCTGACCTTTTCCAGCACCTCCATCTCTGCCTGGAGTTTTTTATCGCCGCTTCGGGCCTGCTTCTGGCTCCGCAGCATGCGCCGATCCACCGTGTCGAGATCGGCCAGGTTCAGCTCGGTCTGAATAACTTCAATATCCCGCAGGGGGTCAACGGCGCCGTCCACATGGACCACGTTCGGATCCTCAAAACAACGGACAATGTGCGCAATGGCGTCGACCTGGCGAATATTTCCCAGGAACTGATTGCCCAGGCCCTCGCCCTTGCTGGCACCCTTTACCAGGCCGGCGATGTCGACAAACTCGATGGTGGTCGGCAGCACCCGCTGCGGTTGAACCAGCCGGGCCAGAGCGTCAATGCGGGCATCGGGAACGCTGACCACGCCCACGTTGGGCTCAATGGTGCAGAAAGGATAGTTGGCCGACTCGGCGCCGGCCGAGGTGATCGCGTTGAATAAGGTCGATTTGCCGATATTGGGCAGACCGACAATGCCGCATTTAAAACCCATGGTATGTCCCTGAATACAAGAGCCGAAGTACCCCAAAAAAACAACAGGCCGCAAAGAACGATAGCCGGGAAAATTTCCCGGCTATCGTTACCGCAGTATCGTGATGAATCTGACTTAGACCAGCAACGGTGCGATTACCAGCGCCACGACGCTCATCAGTTTGATGAGAATGTTCATTGCAGGTCCCGAAGTGTCCTTGAAGGGGTCGCCGACCGTGTCGCCAACCACGGCGGCCTTGTGCGCCTCACCGCCCTTGCTTTCACCGGCCAGGGAGCCCTTTTCGATGTATTTTTTAGCGTTGTCCCAGGCACCACCGCCGTTGGACATCATCAGCGCCAGCAGAACCCCGGTTACGGTAGCACCGGCCAGCATGCCACCAAGAGCCTCTTTGCCGATGATGAAACCTACCAGAACGGGAGCCGAAACTGCCAGAACCCCGGGAAGAATCATTTCCCGCAAAGCAGCGCGGGCGGAGATGTCAATGCATTTTTCGGGCTCGGGTCTGGCCCCCGGCTTGCCTTCCAAAAGTCCCGGAATTTCCCGGAACTGTCGGCGTATTTCATCGACCATTTTGCCGGCGGCGCGACCGACGGAGGTCATGGTCATGGCACCGATCAGGAAAGGCAGCATGCCGCCGATGAGCAGACCGATGACCACCGCGGGATCAATCAGGTTGATGCTCTGCAGACCCACGGTCGTTGCATAGGCGGAGAAAAGGGCCAGAGCGGTCAAAGCCGCGGAGCCGATGGCAAACCCTTTGCCGATGGCGGCGGTGGTGTTGCCGATGGCGTCCAGGCCGTCGGTGATCTTGCGCACCTCGGGTCCAAGACCGCACATCTCGGAGATACCGCCGGCGTTGTCGGCAATAGGGCCGTAAGCGTCCACCGTCATGGTGACACCGACAGTGGCCAGCATGCCGACGGCGGCAATACCGATACCGTACAGCCCGGCAAAGTAATTGGCGACAAAAATACTGAGGCAGATAATCAGCATCGGCAGGGCACAACTTTCCAGGCCAACGGCCAGACCGTTGATAATGTTGGTGGCGGGACCGGTTTTACTGGCTTCGGCAATCCGCGCCACGGGGCTGCCCGCGGTATAGTACTCGGTAATCTGACCGATGACGATCCCGGCCAGAGTACCGGCCAGGATGGCGTAAAAAATACCGACGCTCAGACCGAAAGCCTGGATGGTGAAGAAGGCAACCACCAGAAAACCGGCGGCGGCGACAAAAGTCGTGTAGTGAAGGGCCTTGGCGGGATCCA
>PWVL01000016.1 GCA_003561875.1 Desulfuromonadales bacterium
GATGGAGATCGGCGACAAGGCCACCACCTTCCGTATCGTCGATCCGGCCATTCTGCCCCGGGTGCCGGTGTCCCCCAACATGCTACAAATGATCCTGATGGCTGTGGCCGCCGGGCTCGGTGGCGGCGCCGGGCTGGTCATCCTGCTGGAAAAACAGAATCCCACGGTCAAAAGCGTCGAAGAACTCAAAAACTACGGGGTACGGATTCTGGCCCAGATTCCGTCGATTCCCGATCCCCGGACCCTCAGGCGCCGCCGGTTGAAAGACCGCCTCTGCTACGCCCTGGCCGGCGGCTACGGTCTCATGGTGGTGGCACTGCTGGCCTACGAAACCTTAATCAACTTAAAGGATAAACGGCCGCCCGGGTCGTGAAAACACCATATGAGCCGTATTGAAAAAGCCATCGAAAAAGCCAACAAGATGCGCCAGCAGACCGGGAACAAGCCAACCGTCGCCGTGGCTCCCCGTGCGGAGACTCCGGTTCGCCGGTCTTCCAGTGACGAGATCCCCCAGGTTCCGGCCCTCAAGCCCGACAACCCCAGCCTGATCATCAACCGCGATCCCACGGAGGGCGCGGCCGAAGAATACCGCAAGCTCAAGTCGGTGATTCTTGAAATGACTCAGCAGGGCACCTTTGAAAACACCCTGCTGGTGACCAGCGACCTGCCCGCCGCCGGCAAGACCCTCACATCTCTCAATCTGGCCCTGACCCTGGCTCGGGAATACGACCACACGGTGCTGCTGGTGGACGCCGATCTGCGCAAGCCGTCCGTACACCGTTATCTGGGCATCTCTCCGGAAAAGGGTCTGCTCCAGTGTCTTACCGAAGATTATCCCCTGGAGAAGGCCCTGGTGCGCACCGGTATCGGCAAGCTGGTGGTGCTGCCCGCCGGCGGGGTCGCCGAGGATCCGGCCGAGTTGCTCGCGTCCCATCGCATGCGCGAGCTGGTCGCCGAACTTAAAAGCCGTTATGCCGATCGCTACGTCATTTTTGACACCACCCCGCTGCTGCCCTTTGCCGAAGCTTCGCTTCTCGCCTCCCTGGTCGACGGCGTTCTGATGGTGGTGCGGGAGCGCCAGACCCGCACCAGTCATCTGGAGGAAGCGCTGGAATTGCTCAAGGCCCACAAACTGCTCGGCATTGTCTACAACGACGCCGATATGAGTCAGAAGATGAGTCACTACAAGTACTACGGATACTGAGGACCCGGAAAATAATGTCGGAATTCAAAGAGGATGCTTTCGCAGAAATTTCGTCCACGGGCGGACTTTTTGCGACGCCATCAAGGGAGGGGAGGGAAACTGTGCGATCTTTGCTGACGGTCAGCGTGCTGCTGCTGGTTCTTTGGGCGTTGCCGGCGCAGGCGGCATTCCGGATCGAGCCGCGCCTGACGCTGCGGCAGGAGTTTACCGACAACCTGTTTCTCACCGACACCAACAAAAGGAGCGATTTCATCACCACCATCGCTCCGGGAATTCTGCTCACCTACGACGCCCGCCTGCTGGATCTGGAGTTGGACTACGGGCTGAACTTTCTCAAGTATCTGCACAACGATGACGAGGACGAAACCCGGCTCAAGGACATTCAGCGGGTTCGCCTCGACGGCACTTTTCGTCCCGAACGGGACTTTTCCGTGTCCTTTTCCGATGAATTCCAGCGGGTCACCGTCGACGAACGTCGTCCGATCGACGAGGAGAGCCCCTTCGTCAACCGAGCCAACCGCAACCTGCTGATCGTCAACCCCGAATACCGGACCCGGCGCTTCGGCATTTTTGAACCGGCTGTCGGCTATATCTACGAACGCATCGACTTTGTCGGCCCGGAAGGGGATGACTCCTACAGCCATATTGTGTATACCGATCTGCGCCGTCAATTCAATCCCAGGACCGAAGGAATTCTCGGAGCCCGTCAGCGCTTCTACCGATCCGACGGTCAGGACGATTTCGGCCGCAGCGACGACTACAACCGCCTGGATCTCACCGGCCGCCTCAACTATCGGTTCGGTCCCGCCCTGTCCCTGAGCGCCGGCGGCGGCAGCGGCTGGATCTCCTACCGGCAGCGGAGCAACGAACAGGCTCTGCTCTGGGACCTGGCCCTCGACTATGAGCCCGGTCCCCGCTGGCGCAGCGGCATCCTCTATCGGCAGGACTTTGTTCAGACTGTGGATCGGGGTTTGACCCGCAGCCGCCGTGTGGAAGCCAGTTTCGACTACCTGGAACGTCTTCCCACCCGCTTGCTGGTGTATGCCAGGGACGAGAAATTCCAGAGCGAAGACCGTGAAGACCGTTCGGTGGGAACCGAGGTGCGGGTCAGCGTGCCCTTTGCCGGGCGGCTGGCCCTGGATTTCAGCGGCGATGCCTCCATCTGGCGCTTCAAACCTGAAAACGAGGATGTGCTCCGTTACAGCGCCGGCCTGGCCGCCCGTTACCGCATCCGTTTCGGGTACCTCAGTGCCGGATATCGCTACCGGGTCAGCGACTCGGACCTGGACGAAAACGACTATCGCAGCAACCTGGCCTTTGTACAGGCCGACCTGATGTTCTGAGAGCCTGCTGAAGGATTTCCCGTGGTTCGATTGTTCATGGTTCGGCGTTTTTCTGCTCTCATTTTCTGAAACGGACACTCTATGTACGAAGCTTTTTTCGGTCTGCACACCAAACCCTTCAGCCTGGTGCCGGACCCCCGGTTTCTGTTTCTGGGCAAGACCCACAAAAAAGCCCTGCATTACCTGCGCTACGGCCTGCAGGAAGGCGCCGGATTCATTTTGCTCACCGGCGAGGTCGGATCGGGGAAGACCACCATTCTCAAGGATTTTGTGCGCCGCATCGAAGCGGATACGGTGCTGGCCACGATCTTCAACACCTCCCTCACCGGCGACCAGCTGCTGGCGGCGATCAACGAAGAA
>PWVL01000085.1 GCA_003561875.1 Desulfuromonadales bacterium
AAGCAAGCCGACAATATCGGAAATCACTGCAGGGATTGCAAAATGACATTGAAGACTTTTTCAAATTTGAACCCAGACGCCTCAGTCTACGTGGTCGTCAGAACAACCTATCATCAGCCCGGGCTCTTTTTTGCTTTCTGGCCGTTGTCGAGCTCAGATATTCGGGAGTGAAGGCAGGAGAAATACTTGGAATCAGCGGACCCTCGGTAAGTCGAGCTATCAGACGTGGGGAGCAGTTTTTTAGATCCAGGGAAGATCTGCAGATATGGTGGGAAAGCCTAATGCACTAAAGCAAGAACGTCCCTTGCATTGTAAAGATCTTCGACAGTGGTGTGGTCGCCGTGGGGGGCTGTGCGGGCTTGCGCTAAGGACTGGTCAGTCGGTGGCCACGTGCCCTTGCTGAATGACGCCTTCAAATTGGGCTACGATGAGGGGATCGTAACGGGTTCCGGAGCCCTGCCGCAAGGCGTCGAGGGCCTCCTGACGACTTCGGGCCGGTCGGTAGGGCCGGTCTTCGCGCATGGCGCAGTAGCTGTCCACAACGGCCAGTACCCGGGAAATGAGGGGGATATCCTGCCCGGCCAGCCCGTCGGGATAACCGCTGCCGTCAAAGTTCTCGTGGTGGTGCAGGATGATCTGTCGGACTTCTTCGGAACCGTCAAAGTCCTGCAGCAGTTCCAGAGTGGTGAAGGGATGGCTCTGCAGGGCGGTGATTTCCAGGGGAGAGAGCCGGTGTTTTTTTTCCAGCAGGCGGCGGTCGTGCAACACCAGGCCCAGATCGTAGATCAAGGCGGCGTAAAGGGCCAGTTCCTGATCTTTTTCATCCGCCTGCAGGGCCTGCATCAGCGCCTCGACCAGCTCCAGATAATAGACGTTTCGCTTGGTATAGCGCATCTCGGCGGCCAGCAGACTGTCAAGAGAAGCGACAACTTTGTGCAGGTCACGATGACTTTGACCGCTCATTTTTTTGAGGCTCTGAATAAAGGAGGTGATCCGCTCTACCACCACCTGGGCGACCTTGAGGTCTTTGGCCGAAAACGTCCGGTTGTCCTGCTTGTCGGTCAGGTTAAGAACGCCGATCACCCGGTCCCGGCTTTTTACCGGCACCGACAGCAGTGACCGCGAGCTGTAGCGCAGACTGCCGCAGAGACGGTCAAAACGGGGGTCTTCGTCCATGTCTTCCACAAGCAGCGGCCGTCCCTCGGCGGCCACCCAGCCGGCGACCCTTTCCCCGACCCGCAGCCGGGTTCCCCGCACCACCTCTTCATCCAGCCCCCGGGCCGACCGCACCACCAGGTCTCCGGACAGTTCATCGCGCAGCATCAGGGAGGAAGTCGAGGCGCCGAGCAGACCGGAGACAAATTCCAGAATTCTTCCCATGGTCATGTCGAGGGCGGCGTCTTCCATCTCGGCCGCCATCCGGGGGATCAGCAACTGGCAGAGCAGACCCTGTTCATCGTTGCGGGCTTCAAGCTGCCAGCCGTTGGCTTCGGCGACCTTGCGCCCCAGATAAAGCTTGACCGAGAGATCGGAGTCCCCCTGGCCATAGTCGTCACGAAAGCGAAAAAAGCCTTCCAGAACATGGGGCGGCAGGATCTGATCACAGCGGAATTCTACCCGGACCGCTTCGCGTTCCGTGACCTGAATGCGAATCATCCGGCCTTTTTCAAGCTGCCCGGCGAGGCCGACCAGTATGTTGATGAACAGATGATTTACCTGAACCCGGTCGCCGACGATATTCGGCTGCAACGAGTCGGGAGTAATTTCGACGCCCACCTGATGCTGGCCCAGAACATTTCTTACCAGGGGCGAATCGAGAGCCTGTTTGAGCAGTTGCGTGACCGGAACAAGGGTCTTTCGAATCACCTGCCGGTCGTTTTCCTCGCGCAGAAAACCCAGTTGTTTTTCCAGTACCAGGGTCAGACGATCGGCCTCATTCTCGATAATGCGCAGAAACTCGTCCCGGCCCTGATCGCTGGCCTGCTGCGTATTTTTGAGAAAATAAACGGCGCCTTGAATAGAATTGAGAGGTGTTCTGAGTTCGTGGGAAAGGCGGGTCAGAAAGTCGGTCTTGGCCAGGTCCGTCTCGATGAGTTTACGGGACATCTCCTCGGCGTAGGCGTTTTTTTCCTTGTATCCCTCCACAAGAAAAGCATTTTTCAGGACCAGCCCGGCCTGGGCGGCCAACGCTTTGATCAGCCGGAATTCCGATTCGTCGAAAGGCTGACCATTCTTTTTATCGTTGATGGTGAGCACCCCGAGTACGCCTTCGGTTCCGATGATCGGGCAGGAAACAAAGGACCGGGTCGGATACCGATCCCGGTCGCTGTGCTCAAAGCGGGGATCGGTCTGCAGGTCCGCCACCATGACCGGTTGCTTTTCCAGAAGAATTTTTCCGGCGATCCCCTCACCGAGAGGCAAACGGTATTCCCGGCTTATCTCGTGATCGATGCCCCGGGAGCTGTGGATATATAGCTGCCCCCGGCTGTCCAGAAGCATCAGGGAGCCTTTTTCGGCGTCGGTATGGCGGATGGCCAGATCGAGAATCAGATAGGCGACGGAGCCGATATCGTCCGAGCCGATAATGGCTTGGGAAATCTCGTCAACAATGGCCAGAGCATCGCCTTTTTCAGGGTCATACGATTCCGACAACATGGACCCTCACTGCAAACCTCCCGGAAAAAACACCCGGACGGTGAAAACAGCTGTGCTCTTTCGACTCGGCCAACGTTCACAGGAAACCCGCGAAGAGAACGGCAGACCCTTTCCCGCCCAACAAAAAAGCACAGCCTTTTTTCTCATTATAAACGGGCTGCAAAACTCGAACCATAAAAAAATAATCCGAGATTACAATACCTTGAAAAGAAGGAAGTGGATTGCCGAAGGGCAACGTAAATTTTTCCGACAGGGGCAAACGGCACTTTTTATCCGACTTTTCTCAGCCCTGGATGGTTGCCGGCGCCCGTGGAAGGCCGCACTGAAAAGCCGGGCTCTCCGCAGAGGAAAGACCGGCTTTTTGAAGTACGGCACGACCGCTGTCAACCCGAATCATTCCGGAACGCGACCGCTTTTGCGGCGCAGCGGGCTGTTGATCAAGGCAGTGGCAAAACCCTCTAGTGCTTGCCGCAACCGGTGCAGGTGTGTCCGCCTTTTTCCGAGTCGCTGCAGGAGGCGGGCTCGGGTTCGAGACCGGTTTCGACAACTTCCAGATCAAAAACCAGGGTCTTGCCGGCCATGGGATGATTGGCATCCATCTTGACCGCGGCGTCGGTAATCTCCGTTACCATGGCCGGAACCGGCTGCCCCTGGGGGTCGCGCAGATGCAGGCGCTGACCGACTTCGAGCTGCATGTTTTCCGGAATCTGGGTTTTGGGAATGTCAATGATCATCTCCGCCCGGTGTTCGCCGTAAGCTTCGGAGGGAGCGAGGGTGATGGTTTTTTTGTCGCCGCTTTTCATGCCGATAACGGCGTCGTCAAAACCTTTGATGAGTTGTCCGGAACCAACGGTGAACTTGAGGGGTTGCTTGCCCTCGGAGGAATCAAAGACATTCCCGTCTTCGAATTTTCCGGTGTAGTTGACGGAAATGGTGTCTCCGTTCCTGATACTTTCAGACATAAAAACAATCTCCTTGCAGTTTTTTCGGTTAAACCCTGAACAGTCGTTCAGGGCCCGCCCGGACCTCCGGGTCGCGACGCGGTGGAATTTCCAGCTGTACCAGAGCGGCTCAAGGCCACTGAAGAGTGCTTTTCCCCAGACTGTGAAAGACTCCGGCATGCGGTGGATCAGGTTTCGTCTACCACAGCCTCGGCATACAATCGGGACGGATCGAGACCGGTTTCAACCACTTCGAGGTCGTAGTTGAGATTTTTCCCGGCCAGCGGATGATTGGCATCGAGGCGAATCAGGCTGTCGGTCACTTCAATAACCCGGGTGGAAACAGCTCGTCCGCCCTGCAGGGGCAGTTTGATCTGCATCCCCACCTTGAAGTTTTGCAGATGCGGCATGCTGTGCAGGGAAAACTCGAGAATGTTTTCCTGCAGATATTCTCCGTAAGCCTGATCCGGGGTAAGGTGGACGGTCTTTGTGTCGCCGGTCTTCATGCCCATGACTGCCCGGTCGATCCCCTTGACCAGTTGACTCGTACCGACCACCAGGACTATCGGACCCCGCTCCCGGGTGGAATCAAATATCTCACCGTCCGCCAGGCGGCCGGTGTAATGAAGCCTGATGATGTCGCCATCCTTGACTTGCTCCGTCATAGTTCTCCTGTGCGTACTTTCCTTGTTATATGTTTTCGATGCTTCGCGCTGCCGGTCCGGCGGAGGAGTTTACCCCTTCGATGATCTTTGGAGCGACCCGGTCAAGAGCCTCGAGGGCGCGCGCGAAGTCCTGCCGCATGGAAAAAAGATCGGCCAGCAGTCTCGGCCGCCGCATCAGAGAGGCCAGCAATGTACCGACGCGTAAACGGCCCCGATCATCGATGAGGGCAAAGGCGTCTTTTGCCACAACCCGGGAGGCCGGATCGCAAATGGCCCGCAGGATCCGGCAGGGACAACCGGCCTCCAGGGCGACACAAGCGACGGCCGCCGATTCCATATCCACCGCCAGGGCACCGAACCGCCGAAAAAGCTCCAGTTTATCCTTCGGCGCCAGAACCGGCGCAGGGAGTGTCAGAATCGCGCCGATATGAACGCCACTACGACCCGTTGCCCACTCTGCGACAGTGGCCGGATAACGGTTTCCTTTTTCATCGCGCACGGCTTCGGCGACCACCAGATCGCCGGCCTGAAGCCGGGGATCAAGTCCTCCGGAAACGCCAAACAGGTACAAGCTGCGCACGCCCCGGGACAGCAACCAGCGCGCCCCGTCGGCGGCCCGCTCCGGACCCACGCCGCACTGCAGCCAGAGCTGCTCATGACCGTCCTGCAACCGTCGCTTGAAGGTTCGTCCCTTGCGCCGAATCCATCCGCGACCGGCCACCGCCCGGGCTTCGCCGGGAAGAGCTACGATGAAGCCCTGAAGTTCTTTCCCCGAAGCACAGGCCGAAACCGGAAATTCGGCTTGGTTTTCCATCATAGGCCAATTGCCCCCCACATTGCAAACCGTTCCTCCCCGGTCTGCCCTCGTCCGCCTGCCGGCTCAGCCGAGCCAACGGCCCATCATGGACAGCAGGGGTCGCCAGGGATGCAGCGTGGAATCGAGCACCGCGCTGGGCTCGAAACCGCTGTGCACCATGCAATCGGCGCAGCGGCTGTCCCGCCCCGTTCCATAAAGCTGCCAGTCCGTATCGTCCATCAGTTCCCGGTAGCTGGCGGCGTAGCCGTCATTGAGCAGGTAACAGGGGCGCTGCCAACCTAAGATGTTGACCGTGGGGTTGCCCCAGGGCGAACAGGCATAAGAACGACGACCGGCAAGGAAGTCCAGATACAAAGAGCTGTGGTTGAACCGCCAGCCGCTTCGCCGACGTCGGCTCAGCAGATCCCGGAACAGGGCCTGGCTGTTCTGACGGCCGAGAAAATTGTTCTGCTCTTCGGCGGATTCGTAGTTGAAGGCCGGCGCGACGGTGATGCCCTCAACACCAAGGGAGGTCAGAAAATCGAAGAATGCGGCGGCGCTGTCGACGGTTTCGTCGCCGAACAAGGTGGTGTTGGTGGTCACTCGATAACCGCGCCGAACCAGCAGCCGAATCGCTTCCACCGCCTTGTCGAAGACTCCGCTCCGGTTGACCAGGGCGTCGTGTTTGTCGGCAAATCCGTCGAGGTGAACGTTGAAGGTCAGATAAGACGACGGGGTGAAATCATCCAGCCGTTTTTCCACCAGAAGCGCGTTGGTACATAGATAGACGAAGCGCTTGCGGGCGATGAGCTCGCTGGCGATCTCATGAATCTGCGGATGCATGAGGGGTTCCCCGCCGGGAATGGAAACCACCGGGGCGCCGCATTCTTCAGCGGCGGAAACACATTCCTCCACGGTCATCTGGAGCCGCATGATTTCCGGCGGATGACTGATCTTGCCGCAGCCCTTGCAGCGCAGGTTGCACTGAAACAAAGGCTCCAGCATCAGCACCAGAGGGAAGCGGCGATTGCCGGCCAGCAGCTGCTTGCCGATGTAGGCGCCGAGTCGCGCTTTCTGAATGAGGGGAACACTCAAGTTGTGGCTCCTTCAACGGGGTTGGTCGGCATCAATCATGGGCAACATGAGAACCAGTCCCCCGGCTCCTTCCGAGGTCCTCCCCCACACCGTGCTGAACGGTTGCATGCGTTGCCGGACAATTCTCACAGGCCGCCGCAGAGCCGGTCCTGAAGATCCAGGGCACGGCGCCAGGGCCCCTGCCCGGGATCCGGCGCCAGCAGCCGCCAGCCATGGGTCAGTTCACCGCAGGCGGCAGCCGGATTCCGCTCTTCCAGCAGGGCCTCCACCAGGCCCAGCCGGTTCTCAAGATGCGCGGGACCTTGGGCGACGGCTTTGTAAAAATATTCGACAGCCAACTCCCCGTCGCCAATACTCACGGGAAAGCCGGGAGCCCGCAGATACAGCTCGGCCAGCATCCGATAAGGTCCGCCTTCATGAATGGCGGGGTTAAGAGCAGCGGCCCGCAGGGCCTGCCGCTCCACCTCCGGCACCAGCGACAGAGCCTGCAGGGGACGCCGTTCCGCCACCAGGGCGGTACTGTAGGCGAGCAGATAGTGGGCCGTCGCGCTCCCCGTCCAGCGTTCCGTGGCGGCCGCCGCCAGCTGCCGGGCCGATTCGGCCGCTGCCAGACTCGCCCTTTTGGCCTCGGTGTTTTCGGCCACGGTAATCAGGCAGGCCGCGCCGCGCAGCAAGTCCGCCGGGTCTCTTTCGGCCCGTTCTTTCCAGTCCGGTCCACGGGTCGGATAGCAGTCGGCGCCGAAATCCAGATCCTCCCAGAGCAGGGGCGCGGGGTCCTCTACAGGAACGATTACTAAAGGCGGCCGGCGGTCGACGAGGAGCGCACAGCCGAAAAGGGTGAAGCTTACCGCAATCGGCAGCCAAAAAACAACCTTGAGGATGTCGCCGATTTTTCGTCCCTGTCTTTTCACGGCTGTTCTTCCCTTTTCACGGCTGTTCTTCCCAATAATCCTTCAGGCTCGCGTCCGCTGGACCGAAACCCTGATTCTGCAGCAGGGTCAGCAGACCGGCGGCTTGCGGATCGTCGGCCATGTCCTGCAGCACGGTGATCAACCGCTGTGCCGCCTCAGTCGGCTTGCCGAACCAGACCACCGGAGCGGTAGGCAAATCCTTCGAAGCGTGGAGGGTCTTTACTTGCTGGAACAGGGGCAGATCCTGCAAGGCCTGAAACTGGGGCCGGTCGACCACCACTCCGGCCAACTCGCCGCGCAGCAACTGACGCAGGGAGCGCAGCGGATGAAAGGTCCCCTCCAGAGCAAAGGGCAGCTCTTCCGGCGCGGCATCAAACAGCAGCCGGGCGGCGGCGTGCTGCTGAAAGAGCGCCGTTCCGGCCACGGTTCCGGCAAGCTGCCGCCAGTCGTCGGCACCATCAGCCGCCACCAGCAGATAGAGCCGTTCCTGTTCCTCGCCGTCGGGACGGGTGGAGGCGATGGGTTCCAGGGACAGACCCTGGCCCTGTTCGATAAAAAACCCCAGGCTCACGATGCCCCAGCGGGGCGCATCCGAGGCCAGGGCCTCAAGGGCTTCTTCGGTGCGATTATAGTAGCGGCCGGCCAATTCCACATCGCAGAGCCGGCTGTGCAGATAGTCGGCAAGGGCGTTCATGACCGGCTGGGCCGACAAGGGATCGCCCGGCTGACCGGGCTGGATGACGACAAAATCGAGGGAAGCATCCTCGGCGGCAACGGCAATCGGCACCAGCAGGAGAAACGCGGCTACAAGGCGGACAAGGCTTTTCATCAAAATCTCCCGGAGTTATTGAAGTGGCAGTGATCGTTTTTCGTTCAGAAGTCCGTAGTCTCTTCGCTTTCCAGACCCCTCCCGGCCCCCAGCTTCAGCAACGCCGGCAGCACCAGCAGACAACTGAGCAGTCCGGTGGCGGAACCCAGCACCATCACCGCGCCAAGGCTGGCCAGACCGCGATGATGACCCAGCAACAGCAGCCCGCTGAAGCCGGTCATGGTGGTGATGAAGCTCAGGGAGACCGCCATGGGGGTACTGGTGGAAAACAGCGAGCGGCCGCCGTTCTCTTTCCAGCGGGCAATGAAATGCACGCTGCCGTCGACGCCGATGGCGATGAGGATGGGGATGGCAAAGAAGTTGGCCAGGTTGAAACTCAGCCCCAGCCATCCCATCAGCTGCAACAGCCATACCATGCTCACGGCCAGCGGTAGCAGGGTCAAAACCACCTGACGCAGGGAACGGGAAGCCAGCCACAGCAGCAGGCTGACCAGCAGCAGGGTCAGCAGCGCCGCCGACAGAAAGGTGCGCTGCATGAGTCGGGCTGATTCAAGAACCCCGACAGGAACCCCGCTCACCTCTTCATCGACGCCGCGCAGATCCTGAACGAAGGCCTCCAGCAGATCAAACTGCCAGACGTCGTCCACGGGTACCACCTTCAGCTGCATGCGGCCGTCGCGGCCGATATAGAGATCCCGCAGGGACGGCGGCAGATCCCCGACGGTCACGGGCTCGGCCGAAAGCCAGCCATGCAGGCGGGTCACACCGGCCGCCCCCTCCTGCCACAGTCCCTCTTGCAGGTCAACCAGCCGGGCGGCACTGTCGGGGTTACCCGACAGTGTCTCGCGCAGGGATGTCACCCGTTCCAGCAGATTGCCCAGCAAAATCAGTTCGCCCCCGGCACCGGCGGCGAAAAGCTGTTCTTCAAGGTTTTCGAGACGCTCCTGCAGACCGCCCAGGGCGGTCTGCAGTTCCGCCGCGTCCGGCGATGGCGGTTCGATCCTCGCAAAGGGGGGCGGCGGCACCACAGCCAGGGCCCGAGAAAGGATTGCCGCTTTCTGCTCCTGTCTCTCGGGCAGCAGATCGATGAGGCTTTCCACGGCGGCGACACTGGGCAGTTCCAGAAAACGCTGGCGCAGAACCGCTCCCTGCTCCAGGTCCTCCGCGACGGAGATGGCATACCAGGTCGATTCTCCGGAGGCCTCGATGAGGCGATGCTCGTATTCCACTGATTCCAGGCCGCGGGCCTGTAACTCCAGCAGATTGTAATTGAACCGGGTGCGGGCCAGACCGGGGGCGAAAATCAGGGTCACCAGCAACAGCAGGCCGAGCAGCAGTCGGGGGCGATCGGTGACGTCTTCAAGAAACGACACCGTTACCAGTCGCGGGGGCGCCTCGGTCCGCCGGCTCCTCCTACCGACCAGCAACAGCAGGGACGGCAGCACCACCAGCATGGAGATCAGGCACAGAAGAATGCCGGTGCCGCCGATCAGCCCCAGTTCGGCCAGCCCGCGAAAGTCGGAGCCCAGCACAGCATAGAAGGCGCACACCGAAGTCACGGCACCCAGGAGCACTCCGGGGCCGGTCTGCACCAGAGCGGTGCGAACCGCCTGTTCCACCGACATTCCGTCGTGGCGCCCTTCGATATAGCGCATCACCACGTGAACGCCGAAATCGACGCCGATGCCGATGAGCACCAGGGCAAAGACAATCGATAAGAGATTCAGCACCCCCAGCGTGGCGGTGGTAAAGCCAAAGGTCCAGGCCATGGCCAGCAGCAGACTGGCGATGATCAGCAGCGGTCTGAGCCAGCCCCGCAGAATCACCATGAAAAACAGCCCCACCAGGGTCACCGCCAGCACCGAAGCCCGGCGCATGTCCCGATCGGTGGTGCTCATTTCATCGGCCTGCAACACCGGACGTCCGGTGAGTCCGGCCAGGGTTTGTGGAAATTCCTTCCGGGTCTCGGCAAGAGCCTCCCGAATAAAGGCCAGCGGCTCGGCGATGACGTCCATGGTGCCGTAATCCTTGACCGGCAGCAGCCGCATAACCAGCAACCGTTCGCTGTCGGTGAAGAAATACTGGTCAGCATCGGCCTCCAACCGCAGATAGGGTCCGGTGGGGTCCTCCCCTTCCAGAGCTGCCTGCATGGCGTCGAAGAGACCCTGCAGAGCACCAACAGCGGTGCCGAAAAAGGCCTCGTCCATGGCCTCCGCCGACTCGACGGGCGCGTCGAGCAGCACGGCGAGCTGGTCGATAAAGCGGCTCAGACGACCGTCCTGCAGCCACTGTCCGGTCAGGGGGCCAAGTACCCGGGCCGCCGTGACGATCCCCTCCAGTTCCTGCTCCGAGGCGTAATAGAGAAATCCTTCTCCCAGGTCCGTAGCGCCGATCCGGTAGTAGATGGCTTCCACCAGATCCGGTCTCTGCTTCAGGCGTTCGGCCAGGGCGTCGGCAAACTGTCGGGCCTGTTCACGGGATTCTGCCGTCTCATCAACTTCGATGACCGCATAGATATACTCCTGGTCGCCAAAGTTCTCCAGATGTTCAAGGTAACGTTTCTGAAAAGGCACATCGGGCGAGACCAGCCGATCCTGGTCGCTGTCGAGATGCAGAAACAACACCGATGCCAGAACCGACAGGGCGGCGAGCAGCAGCGCCCCGACCAAAATCCAACCGGGCGCCGCGGAAACCAGTGCCCAGAGCTTTTCGAACAGTTTTTTCTGGAGTTTTTTCAGCGTCATCAGGAACTCTTCAGGGTGCGGACGGCCAGTTTGCTGGTGGTGGCCCAGGCCGAACCGGGAAAACGGTGAACGGATTTGAGAACGGCTTCCATGGCCTCCAGAAAGTCATCGGCCTCTTTGCGGCCGATCATCAGCGGCGGCAGGATCTTGACCGTATCCAGGCCGTGACCGGCGACCTGGGTGGGAATATGGTGTTTCTCCAGCAGGGGCATGGTGATCATTTGCCCGAACAGGTCCTCGCTCATCTTCTTGACCAGTTTCCAGCCGGTTTTCAGGGACAGGGAGCGGGGCTCGCCGAACTGCAGGCCGATCATCAGCCCTTTGCCCCGCACTTCCTTGAGCATCTCGTAGCGGTCCACCTTCTCCCGCAGCCCATCGAGCAGATACTGGCCGACTTCGGCCGCCTGGCTGACGAGGTTTTCCTGCTGCAGCACTTCCAGGGTGGCCAGTCCCGCCGCCATGGCCAGGTCATTCTGGCCAAAGGTGTTGGAATGGG
>PWVL01000238.1 GCA_003561875.1 Desulfuromonadales bacterium
GCAGTGTTTACCCTTGACAGCCTACCCTGATTTTACATCCTGTTCATCTTGCCTGCTCATGCAGGCCTGCCTTCCGGCGAGGACAGGGGTTTGGGGACGGCGTCCCCAAGTACTTATTATTAAGCTTGACATTTGATGAAGTGACATTTTCTCAGAATAATTTACTGCTTCTAAGGTGACATTTTCTCAGATTATTGACAGGCTATTACCGACACTGCTTTCGTTGACTTTGGAACCTCACAAGCAGGCGCCATTGCAGCTCTGGAAGCAGAAACTGAGTATGAAGGCGAAGTAGTAGGCGAAGCCAACGTAACCTTAGACGTAGAAAACTGGGCACCAGATAATTCATACGATGGTAACACTGCTGGTGACTATGGCTTTACAGGTGAGGCAGTAGCCCCTGCAGGCTATGAGTTCGCAGCTGGCGTAGATACGACTGTGACAGCAACAGTTACAGTAATGCAACCACCGGTTGATGAACTGTTGTGGGAACAAGCAGGTAACGAGACAGAATTTGATGATGCCCTTAATGCAGTAAGATATGGTGATGCAAACGCCATAGAGCTTACAGGCGACATCACCCTGCAAGACAGATACCGGATAAGATCCGCATGGGACTTAAGAGAGTTAAACATGAACGGTTATACCATCAAACTTACAGGTGGGCCGCTAACCTTTGAAGCCGACAACACCGAAGTAACAAAAGGAGAGATACACGGCCAAATCGATGAGGATTTATTCCTGGAGCGCTTCCCAATAGCAGGAGCCGATGCACTATCTGCCGAAGCATCAAATACAATAATTCCTATATTCGATTATTGGAGTGAATTCTACAAGGCACTAGAGCATAACAACAAAGTAATGGTCGACGGGGACAGCGTTACCTTTGACGGAATCACCTTTAACGTGTCCCTCCGCGACTGGTATCAGGAACAGCCCGACCCGGCCACGAACCTCACCGTCACAGGCTGTAACATTCATCACCCGGCGGTTTTCGTGAGTGACGTGACCATGACGGATACAACCATCCGTAGCAAAGTGGGCTTTGAGCATGACGATGCTATTCTTAGCAATATCACCGTTGCAGAGAATCCCGCTACTGCAGTAACCCATGATGATTTTTGGGACTTCTTATGGGATGACCAAGAAGGCATCTACGGTGTCCTTTACATCAACGGCGATGTTTACATGACCGACATCAGCTGGGTGGACAACTTCACCGGCATCTTCGTGGGCAAATCTTTGAAGTACTACGCCGACGGCAATTACACATCTAAGTCCTACTCCCCGGCCGAGCCCACCCTTAACGGTGCAGAAATTTGGACCGACAAGTACGGCCTGGTCTGGTGGGCGATCAATCACGACAAGGCAGAATTGAACGCCACAGGCATTGTCGAAGTTTGTTCCGACCGCGGTGGCCCCGGCCTGATGCTGGTAGGCACCGATGCCCGTGATTATGGTAAACCTTTTGACGGAGCATATGACGGAGGCGCCATCCTGGGCGATGCCACCTTCAGTTCTAACGATCATAAAGGAGATCAGGGTGATATCTGGTTCGGCAAGCCCACAGTGGAGTTCTTGACAGAAGGAAATGGCAAGAACTATGAAGGGCCTTGGGAACTAGACGGCGAAGGAGATAAATGCCCTGTATGCCTCGAAGAAGTAGACTATCAGGTCTGCTATAAAGACGCCGACCGGCTCTACATCCATGGCGGGCACAACTTCGTCTCCGACGTATTTATCTTCACTCCGGCCAATGACTACATCACATGTGAAGAAACCCCTAATCTAGCAGAAGTGTCAAACACACCCGAAGAAACTGTATGCTTGGCCGATCCCGTATGGCTGGGCGACGTTAACTTCGGCCATGTATCCTTGTGGGGCGACTTCAACATCGTCAACGGCAAGACGGTCACCTTTGACGAGATCGAGCTGAAGTGCGGCAACATCCGCAGGATCGGCACCGACCGCGACCTGGGCACCAAAGAAGATTGCACCGTAACGCACCCGGACTTCACACGCCGCGGCATTCTTGAAGGTGGAGACATCGCCAGTGACACCAAGTATCAAAACGTACTGGTACTGGGCGATGGCCTCAGGTTAGAAAACGTTGACCTGACCAACACCCTCTACAACGTCATCCTGGAAACCGTATATCTGGAAAACGTGGACATCAACGTAGGCGAAAGCCCGACAGATACTCGTGAAAGGGAAGTATGCGGATACGACCTCAACGCTGCAGGCTATGACGTATTTGTATTGTGGGGCAACCACGCCACCTTCGAGAACGTCACTTTATCTTCAGCTAAACTACGATTGGAGCGTATTTCCTGTCCCTCTTACGCTCCAACTCCTTTACCGAAGTGAAGGGTGAAAATCCCTTCGGCAGGCAACAGCCCCTTAAAAGGCCTGCCCGCCTGATCCTCCTGCACGGGCATTGAGCCGCCAACTCAGAGACCGTGAAGCCAGGTGAAGACGTAACCGGGTGGGACTCCCGGTGCAGGGTTCCTTAAAAGGCCGCTAGGGCAAATGAAGTGAACCCGTGAAGATGCGTGACGAAAGCGGGCCCGCGCTGTTAAACGAACCGAGTACTTGGCGCGGGATGGGCCGGCTTGGATGCCGGTGAGCAGCGGGGGTATAATTTCGGGCTGTTAAACCCCCGACCCTTCGGCTCGTTAGCGGGTGCCTACGGCGGTCAAACCAAGGGATAGGTAAAGGGGAACGTTTGAAGCTGGCCGGCGGAGAGGTGGCGGCCTCGGTGAAGCCGAAACCAGTGGCAGCGGGCCCGTAGTAGCGCAGAGGGCGAGCCGCTTGCACCGCTCTGGCAACAGGGCGGGAGGGGAAAACTCGCCGGAGCGAAGGGGCCCAGTCAGCGGTTCTTTGACAAGTGAAAAGGGAA
>PWVL01000097.1 GCA_003561875.1 Desulfuromonadales bacterium
AAGGCCGGCTTCCGCCCGGCCTTTCTTTTTTCAGTTTCGGGCAGGAGTAATGCGCCAGGCCGGGTTTTACCCGCCCTGTTGGACCAAAGCCACCAAGAACCTTAGATGATCTACAACCTACATCAACCCTAAAAGTTGTATTGCAGACCCAGCAGGAAATCGTAATCGGCCTTTTTGATCCCGGGTTCCGGTGAGTTGTCGAATTCGATGATGTTGACCAGTCGCAGCGCCCATCCAAAGGCCAAGGGAGCGCTGAGGGCCGCTTCATTGCGCAGGGAAAAGTCGCTGGCCCGCTCCAGTTTCGGATAGACGACCAGTTGGTCGGTGAAAACCAGTACCTTGCCGATTCTGTAGCGAAGGTTGGCCCCCAGGCGTCCGGCGAACCAGTTATTGTCTTCACCTCGGTACATGTTTTCGTCATAGTAGGCAACACCGACTTCCAGCCCCAGGGACTTGATGTCGTCATTCCAGACCTGGTAGCCGGCTCCCGGGCCGGCCACCGTGCGCAGGCGCAGATCTCTGAACTTGTCGTGGCTGAACTCCGAAGACAGGTAACCGTACAGTTTTTTGTTGATAAAAAGGTCGTATTTCAATCTTCCGAAGGCGTTGCGAGTGGAAAGGTTGCCACCCTCCCGGCCGTAACGAAAAAGGGAGCCCAGTTCAAAACGGTTTTTCCTTGCCTTGCGCATGGCATTGATGCCGGCGGAGAATCCCGATTTATCGTTATTCCCGGATTTCAGATTGGCGGCAAGGGTAATATCACCGGTCCATTCCGGAAACCTGTCGGGTTCCGGATTGATGGCAAAGACCTGATCGAGTTTCACCGGGACGCTTGCCTGCAGGGCGGGCGACTGAAGAATCATGTTGTCCGGCGCATCGACATCGATTTTCCCCTCCAGAACCTCTCCGCAGTCCAGTTCTACCGTCAGAAGCGTTTCGGATACGATGGTCCGAATGCTTTTCCTGGGAATACGAATCTCTCCGGCATAGTCAGTCGTCAGGACAAGAAACTCTTCATCCATACGAAGAATGTGGCCGGAAAGTCGGTCGTCGTTTATCAGATGGATGACGGCGGCATGACAGGGAGCGGATAGAAGGGACAACAGAAACAGAATTGCAAGCAGGGGTTTCCTTGAGTGCATTATCAGGGCTCTTTGCGATGAGCAGCGGGCCGCGACCCTTCCGGCAAACCGGCGGTCGCGGCCCTTGTTTTCAGATCTTCAACAGCGTGTCTGCAAACGATTTCAGTCGGTGTTTTAGAACCGCCAGTTGACAAATACCATCACCGGCGCGATTTCGGCGGGAAAATCGCGGAACCACCGGCTGGTCTCTTCCATGATGTTGATCAGCCCGAGCTGCAGCCCTTTGTCTGCATGGGCGGCGAAGTTGACCAGCCCCAGTTGCACTCCGTGAAGTTTGGCGGCGTAGTTGACCAGCGACCACTGCAGGCCGGTCAACTGCCCGGAAGAGTAGTTGACGATTCCCGAAAGTTGGGCACCGGTATAACTTTCCGAGTAGTTGGCCAGCAGGCCCAGGGTCACGCCGGCACTGTGCCCGCTGGCTCCGTTGACGATGCCCAGAGCCAGGGCATTTTGCGGATTTTCGCCCCAGATATTGAGAACCAGGCCGTTGATTTGGGTTGTGCGGGGGTGCAGGGCGATATCCGGGGTGAGGCTTAGTTGCAGAAAACTTGTGCTGGCGAATGCTCCTGTTGCAAATAAACAACCAATAACTGCCAGAATCCATACTTTCATGATGTGTTTCCTCCTTTGTGTTCCGGGTTCGTTGTTTTTGAAAGCTCCCCAGGGATCGCCCCTTTGTTAAAAAATTGGGGGTTGTGCGTGATAAAAGCCTGAATCCATCGTTCAAGAAAGGATTGTTTGCGACCCTTCTTGAGATAATGATAGCCCATTACGGAGATAATCAAAGCACCGAGGGCATCGACAATCAGGTCAAACATCGTGTCGGTCAGTCCGGAGGGATCGTTGAGCATGGGTTTCTGCATGTTCATGCCAAACAGGGAATCCATGCCGAATTCAAAAATTTCCCAGAGTGTGCCAATGCCCAGGGCAAACAGAAAAGCGAAAAGGGCAACAAAGCCCGGTTTCATGTGAACGGCGATGCTTTCGGTTTCGTTGAGTACATAAACCATCAGGAAACCGACAATCCCGAGCAGAAAGCCGGAACTGGCGTGCAGGGCGATGTCCCACCACCAGAAACGGGAGTAGTAGTCGTGAACTTCGCCAAGGAACAGGGAAGCAAAAACGAAGCCAATAGCCAGCAATACGAATTCGGCGGGAATGGTGAAGCGGTAGCGTCGGGCCAGAATTGTGGGGATAAAGGTAATCAGCACAATGCCGCTTGTAAGTACGGCAGCAAACCATTGGCCCTCATAGATTTCGGCCGCCACGCCCAGGATGAGAATGGCCTGAAGAACTTGCAGAATTCGTTTGGTAAGGTTTGTCGTCTGCATGAAGGATTGGACGTTGCCAGGGGTTGTCATCGAGTCGCCAGCCCTGAGGGTTCGGGCCGATTGAGATTAAGGCATGGTCAGCGGGTTGTCAATGCCACGTCTCGCTTCGATACTGCTATTTTCGGCCGTTTCGCCGAGCAGGGGCAAGGGGTGCGTTGACCATGAAGAAGAGAATGCAGTATGGTGCTTATCGCCCCTTCCATTTTTGTGGTGCTCTGGTGTAGCCGTCCAGGCCGGGTACCATTTGCTGTCTTTTTTCCGCAACAAAGGTGTTGTATCCATGTCAAACCAGTTTCCATCCCGAAAGCATGCGACCGACGGCATCCCGTGTCCGGCCTGTGGCAAGCAGACCCAATGGCAGGGAAATCCCTGGCGGCCTTTCTGCAGCCAACGGTGCCGGTTGATCGATTTCGGCTGCTGGGCGGACGAGCAGTACCGGGTGCCGGCCACGGACATTACGGACCCGGACTGCCTTACTGAAACAATCGATTAATTCATTTGACAGAAGGAATAGTGAATGTATTACCTGACTATTCATACCCAGTTTGCCGCCGCCCACAACCTGATTCACTATCAGGGGGATTGCGAAAATCTTCACGGGCACAACTGGAAGGTGGAAGTTACCGTCGCCGCACAAAGCCTGGACAAGTCGGGACTGGGAATCGATTTCAAGGTTCTCAAGCGGGAAACCAACCGCCAGCTGGATTTGCTCGACCACAAGTATCTCAACGATTTGCCTGACTTTCGTGAACTCAGCCCGTCTTCGGAAAATATTGCCCGCTTTCTTTTTGAGCGGTTGCAGGGGGTTCTGGATGACGGGAATGTCTCCGTGGAGAAGGTGACGGTCTGGGAATCGGATCACGCCTGTGCCAGTTATGTCGCCGACTGAGGGGCAATTGCTGGAGATTTTCTCTTCCATTCAGGGAGAAGGACTGCTGATCGGCTGGCGGCAGATTTTCATTCGCCTGGCCCACTGTAATCTGTGCTGTAATTATTGCGACACACCGGTGCGGCCGCAGGATACCTGCCGGGTCGAGACGGCCCCCGGTGCCGGAAGTTTTTTTGGCCTGGCGAATCCCGTATCGCTGGAAGTTCTTTCTACCCTGGTTGCCGACTGGCTGACCAGGTTGCCCGGTGGCCATCATTCCATCAGTATTACCGGTGGCGAACCGTTGATTCAGGACCGTTTGCTGCGGGAATGGCTCCCCGTGTTAAGGGGCCTGCTGCCGGTGCATCTGGAAACCAACGGGACGTTGCCTGAAGCTTTTAAACCCCTGGCCGCCCACGTGGACTGGGTCTCCATGGATATCAAGCTGACTTCTCAGACGGGTGTGCCCACCCCCTGGCTGGAACATGAACGATTTCTCGCCCTGGCGGCGAGCCGGGATTGTTGTGTCAAGGCGGTTGTTGGGGAGGATACGCCAATGGAAGAAATCTTTCAGGCTGCTGAACTGGTGCGCCGAATCGCGCCACGCGCTCCATTGATCCTGCAGCCCCGCACCCTGGGCGGCCGGGTGCCCATGACCGCTGCCTCCCTTTTGCGGCTCCAGGAGCAGGCGGCCCGGGTTCACCCGCGGGTTCGCGTAATTCCCCAAACCCATACGTTTATGGGCCTTTTGTAGCATACGGTGAGGGGGGAACCCTTTCCGCAGAGTCCGGAGGAAACATGATCATTGAAGAATTGACCATGCCTGAATTCATGCTCGGGCTCGAAAAGACCCGTACGGTTTTGGTCCCGTTTGGCGCTACGGAAGAACACGGTCCGCACCTGCCCCTCTCCACCGATACCTTGCACGCTGTTGAGGTGGGGCGCAGGCTGGCACAAAAGAGGGATATTTTCGTTGCCCCCGCGATTCCCTATGGTGTCTGCCGATCCACCTCCCAGCATCCGGGAACCCTCTCCCTGACGACAGGGACCCTGCGGGCCCTGGCCATCGATATTGTCAGCGCTCTTTACGCTCAGGGCCTGCGCAACTTTATCCTGCTCACCGGACATGCCGGCGGTACGCACACCGCGACGCTTATTGATGCCGGTGAGGCGCTGCTGGAGCGCCATGTCGATTTAAAAATCGCGGTACTGAGCGAGTATATGCTGGCGACCGAAGAAGCCAGGGGACTGATCGAAACCAAAGAGGATTCCCACGCCGGCGAAATCGAGACATCCCGCATGCTTCATTCTCATCCGTCCCTTGTCAAAGGCGTTGGCGAACGCGAATATCCAAACTTCCCCAGGGGTATTCTGGTGCGGAACAAACGAAAATTCTGGCCGGGAGGAGTTTGGGGCGATCCAACCAGGGCCACCGCCTACAAGGGCAGGCAACTCGAACAGCGGGTGGTCGAGGCACTGGATCGACTGGTGAGCGAGTTGGAGCAGTGGCAGGAGTAGGTTCACGGAAGTCGGCTGGCGGTAGCTAGGACTGATTTGGGGGAGCCGCCGGACTAGGGGCTAGAAAATTTTCGCCCCAGTGCCTGTTCAACGCAGGCCGGAACAAGCCCTTCAATTTTCCCACCCAGGGACGCAACTTCCTTGACAATGGAGGAACTCAGATAGCCGAATCGAACTGACGTCATCATGAACAGGGTTTCCATTTCATTGTTCATGGTATGATTCATCTGCGCCAGCTGGAACTCGTTTTCAAAATCAGAAACGGCCCGCAGCCCCCTCAGCACCACTCTGGCACCTTTGGACTCCATGTAATGGATCAGCAGGCCATCAAAGGTATCCACCTCTATCTGCGGGTAGTCCTTCAAGGCTTCCCGTATCAGATACAGGCGCTCGTCAAAGTCGAAAAGATTTTTCTTATGAATATTCTGCGCCACGGCAACGATCAGACGATCAAAAATTTTCAACCCCCTCAGAATAATGTCGAGGTGGCCATTGGTGATAGGGTCAAAAGATCCGGGATAAACCGCGATGCGGCGTTTCATGGGCAGGTCTCCTCGTTATTCTGGAAAGCCAGCAGGGTGACCCGGCTGGAACCGTAACAACGCTCGGTGAGACGCTGCAGGGGCTCCAGTGGTTCGGGAGGGGCTTCTTTGCGGGAAGTCTCGACGCAGATAAGGCCGTTTTCGTCCAACAACTCGTACCTGATGATGGTCTCCAGGGTAGGAAGCACCAGTTCCTTTCCGTAGGGCGGGTCGACAAAGATCAACCCGTAGGGTTCCTGGCCGCGAAGTTGCGGCAGCATGTCGAGAACCCTGCCCTGAAGCAAACGGATTCTGTCCTGCACGGAGCAGGCCCTGGCGTTCCGTTCGATAAGAGCGGCGGCCTGCCGGTTTTCATCGATCAGAGTGGCGTGAACGGCACCACGGCTCAGCGATTCAAGAGAAAGGGCGCCGGTGCCGGCGTAGAGATCCAGCACCCGCAGATTGCCAAAGGTCCCGAGGCGACTGAACAGAATACTGAAAAGCGCTTCACGCAGGCGGTCGCTGGTCGGCCGGATGCGATTCCCGTCAAAGGTTGCCAGCCGTTTACCTCTGGCGCTGCCGCTGATGATACGCATGAATTTCCCTCTTGGAAACGGAATAAATATCACGGTGACTTCGTATGGTCAAGAATGCGCTGGCGGAGACCGTTTTTCCCGCTTTTCTTGAAAAAGGAGTGACAATGGAAAGACCCGATCTGGCATCCTACGCGAGTCGCAGCGAAGAGAGTCGCGGTCGTCGGCATTCGGAGGATTTCAAGGATGTGCGTTCTGCTTTTGCCCGGGATCGCGACCGCATCATTCACTGTGCGGCTTTTCGCCGCCTGGAATACAAGACCCAGGTGTTTGTCAATCATGAAGGGGATTATTACCGAACCCGGTTGACCCACTCCCTGGAAGTGGCCCAGATTGCACGAGGCATTGCCCGCTGCCTGTTGCTGAACGAAGATCTGGTTGAAGCCCTGGCCCTGGCCCACGACCTCGGCCACACGCCTTTCGGTCACACCGGCGAGGAAGTGCTCAATCGCCTGATGGCTGATTTTGGAGGATTCGAACACAATCACCAGTCTTTGCGCATTGTCGAGGTGCTCGAAGAACGCTATCCGGATTTCAACGGGTTGAATCTAAGCTGGGAGACTCGAGAGGGGATTATCAAGCATTCCTCGGAATACGACCAAAACAGCAGTGCTTTTCTGGCTGAATTCGAACCGGAGCAACGCCCGGCGCTGGAGGCACAGATCATCGATCTGGCCGACGAAATCGCGTACAACAATCATGACATCGATGATGGCCTC
Source organism: Desulfuromonadales bacterium (assembly GCA_003561875.1). Classification (GTDB taxonomy): domain Bacteria; phylum Desulfobacterota; class Desulfuromonadia; order Desulfuromonadales; family Syntrophotaleaceae; genus SLLR01. Next base: position 6,693 of record PWVL01000097.1, read on the forward strand.
AAGGCAGGCCATATTCGTTTGGCTGATCTGGCCGGGGTGGAACTCTGGCAGGAAACTTACGTTCGCGTTGGACAGAAATATCCGTTACTTAGCGGCGAACGACACATTCATCAGACTATCAGTCATCTCATCGGTCGCTTGATTCACGATGTGGTGGATACCACGGCATCCCGCATTGCCCGACAGGGTATCGACAGCGTGGCAGCGGTGAGGAAGCACAGGGAGCGTCTGGTAGTTTTCAGTCCGGAGGTTGGTGAAAAAAACCGGCAACTGAAACGGTTTTTGTTCAGATATCTGTATCGCCACCATCGGGTGGAGCGCATGCGGGTCAAGGCGGAGCGGTTTCTCAGCATGATTTTTGAAAGTTATCACAGCAATCCGACCCTGTTGCCCCGCAGTTATCAGGAAAAATTCGAGGAGTATGGAAAAGAGCGGGTTATCTGCGATTTTCTGGCCGGCATGACCGATCGTTATGCGCTGGAGGAATACAGAAAATTGTTTGAACCTTGACCGGTTCTGGCAGGATAATCAGCGGCCCCTGGTCAGGGCAGGGGAATGAGCTGATCCGGTCCGGGCAGGTAGAGCAACAGGGTTCGGCCGAGAATCTGAGCAATGCAACCTCCGGTTTCCCGTTGCAGTTCGGTGGCGATCTCCCTGCGGTCCTGCGGACAGTTTTCGAGAATTCTGATTTTTATCAGTTCGTGGCTGGCCAGTTGTTCTTTGCAGGCCTGCAGGACGGCAGGGGACAAGGCCTCTTTGCCAATCATCACCACCGGTTTCAGTTTATGACCGAGGGCCCTCAGGTGTCGGGCCTGTTTTCCTGTGAGCTTATTCATTGCAACTCCACTGGAGAAATCTGTTCTGCCGAGCCAGAGTGAGAGGAGTTCTGTCCGGCGAAGCGCGAAATCTAGCAGAGGGAGTTCGAAAAATAAAGAGCTATTCTTCGGCAGTGCCATTTCGTAAAGCATGTCGGCAAGGGCGGCCGAACATGCAATCGCAGGGGCAACGCCCTTTTTCAGCAGCTTTTCCTGGTTAACCGGCTGATCGCACAGGGCCGCTGCCGAAGCATCATTCTTCCGGGATTTTAAAAACTTCCAGAACGCCGGGTAGCCCGCGAATACGCGCAACGTCGAAATGGCTGGTTGCACCGATGACGCCGAGGATGATGCGATGGGCGCCGGTGGATTGATGGAAATCAAAATCGTTGTCGATAAGAAATTGCTTGAGCTGCTGCAAATCCTCTTCTGAGGCGGATTTTTTCATAACGACCAGCATCGCCTTATTTCCCTTTCGTCAATATGCGTTCAAGGCTTCTTGATTCATCTATGACCCGCTCAAACAGGCGAACGATGGCGTTGTTGTCGAGAGGACCCGGGTTGGCCTGCTGCATGCGATTGAAGATCCTTTTCTCCCGTTCGGGGTCGTAGACCGCCAGTTGTTTTTCCTTTTTGATCTCGCCGATGCGCAGGGCGAGAGCCGCCCGACGGTTGAACAGTTCCAGCAACTGATCATCCAGTTGGTCGATTTGTTGACGTATCTTATCGATATTCAAAAGTTTCCCCCGATCATGTCGGTTAAAAGCTGGCGCGGATGCAGGTGTCCCGCTTCCAGTTCAGGTCGTCGGTCTGCGGATAATCAATCGTGTAATGGAGGCCGCGGCTTTCCTTGCGCTGTCTGGCGCAGCGCACGATCAGTTTGGCAACGGTGATGATGTTGCGCAATTCGATCAGATCCGAGGTCGGGTAAAAGTTCCAGTAATACTCGGCCACTTCCCGTTGTATCATCTGGATTCGTCGCAGGGCACGTTCCAGGCGACGGTCGGAACGGACAATGCCGACGTAGTTCCACATGCAGCGACGGATTTCGTCCCAGTTGTGGGCAACGACGACCTCTTCATCGCTGTCAGTGGCTTGTCCATAATCCCAAGGCTGAACATGGGGAAAGGGTTGGCTGGAAGTCTGCAGGCGCTCCAGTGAGCGTTGGGCAACGCGGTCGGCAAACACGACTCCCTCGAGCAGACTGTTGCTGGCCAGGCGGTTGCTTCCGTGGAGTCCGGTAAAGGCCACTTCACCGATGGCGAACAGGTTTTTCAGATCCGATTCTCCCCACAGGTCGACTTTGACGCCGCCACACAGGTAGTGAGCGGCGGGAACCACCGGGATCTGGTCCTGGGTCATGTCGATGCCGTATTTCAGGCAGGTCTGGTAGATGTTGGGAAACCGGTTACGAATATAATCGGCGTCCCGGTGGGTGATATCCAGAAACACGCTGTCTTCGCCGTGCACTTTCATTTCGTTGTCAATGGCCCGGGCCACCACATCCCGCGGGGCCAGGTCTTTCAGGGGGTGATAAGCCTCCATGAAAGCCGTGCCGTCGCCGCGGCGCAGTACGGCGCCTTCTCCGCGTACCGATTCGGAGATGAGAAAAGATTTGGCCTTGGGATGGTAAAGGGTTGTCGGGTGAAACTGCATGAATTCCATGTCGGCAATGGTAGCGCCGGCCCGATAGGCCATCGCCACGCCGTCGCCGGTGGCCACGTCGGGATTGGTGGTGTATAAAAACACCTTGCCGACGCCCCCCGTGGCCAGCACCGTGACCCGGGCTCCGAAAGAAATCACTTCGCGGCCTCTGATATCCAGCACGTAAGCGCCGAGGCAATAATTCGGTCGCTGGCGGCGACCGCAGGTTTTGGTGTCGGTAATCAGATCTACGGCAATGTGGTGTTCGTAAAGGGTGATGTTGGGGTGGGAACGTGTGGCCGTGACCAGGGCCCGCTCAATCTCTCTACCGGTAATGTCTTTGGCATGGAGGATGCGGCGCTGACTGTGGCCGCCTTCCCGGGTCAAGTCATAGGTATTGTCATCTTTTTTGGTAAATTGAACCCCCCAGTTGATGAGGTCGTGAATGGCCTTGGGCCCACTTTCCACCACCATGCGAACCACGTCCACTTTGGACAGGTTGGCGCCGGCAACCATGGTATCTTCAAAGTGCGAAGCGAATGAGTCTTCCGAAGAAATGACCGAGGCGATACCACCCTGAGCCAGATTGGTGGCGGTTTCCGACATTTCCCGTTTGGTGACCAGAGAGACGGTTCCTTTTTCGGCCACTTTCAGCGCGTAGGAAAGACCGGCGATGCCGCTGCCGATAACCAAAAAATCCGATGTGATTTTCAAGAGAAAAGCCTCGCCTGTTTAAGAAACGAAATAAAATGACGATATAAAGAGGATAACCATCGTCAATTGGAGAACGGTCTTGCCGAAGGCACAGGCTTGCAACCGATAAATACGCGGTCATTATCTGGTTTTAGCCCTGTCATTGTCAAGATGAATGCCCTCGGCAAATGAGTTGAAATACAGGGATTTTCAGTATATATTCGCAAAAAAACCTTGAAAGTGAAATGCCTATGAAATGGATGGGAATTTGCCCTGCTTTCGTATGGATCCTCGTAACGGTGTTCTGTTTTGTTTCCGTTGAGGGATGGTGCGGCATTTATAAATATGTTGATGCCAACGGTGTGGTGCATTTTACAAACACGCCAACGGGGAACCACTTTCGTTTTTATATGAAGGAAACTTCGGATACGGATGTCGCCAGCGGATTGGTCAATGATCTGATTGCTCGATCCGCCAGGACCTTTAATCTGGAGGAGGCCTTGATCAAGGCAGTGATCAGGGCAGAAAGTAATTACGATCCCCGGGCGGTTTCACCCAAAGGCGCCCAGGGACTGATGCAGCTTATTCCATCCACTGCGCGGGCCATGCAGGTCAACGACCCTTTCGATGCGGCGGAAAATATTCGTGGTGGAAGCCGTTATCTGCGACTGATGCTCGATCAGTTTGACGGCGATCTGGAATTGGCTCTGGCGGCCTATAATGCAGGACCTGGCAATGTCCGTCGCTACGGAGGCGTTCCACCCTTTCCGGAAACACAGAACTACGTTCGGAAGGTCAAAGAGTATCTGCAGGCTTATCGCTAACCGGAAGGTTGTTTTTCTATGAAGTCCCGTTCTGTGCCTCTGAATATTCCTAATTTACTCACCCTGGGGCGTGTCGCCTGCATACCGCTCCTGGTCGTGCTGTTATTGTTCGAGGGGAGAACCGCGGCTTTCTGGGCGGCCATGGTTTTTTCCGTTGCGGCTTTCACAGACTGGCTGGACGGTTATCTGGCCCGCAGGTGGCAGGAAGTTACGGTACTCGGAAAATTTCTTGACCCTCTCGCCGACAAACTGATTGTCATGGCGGCGCTGATCATGCTGATTCCTCACGGCAGGATACCTGCCTGGGCGGTCTTTGTGCTGCTGGCCCGGGAGATACTGATCACTGGTCTGCGCTCCATCGCATCATCCGAGGGGATCGTTATCGCCGCCAGTAATCTGGGAAAATACAAGACCATTTTTCAGA
>PWVL01000045.1 GCA_003561875.1 Desulfuromonadales bacterium
AGTCTGTGACCGCAGCAGGGACCTGATGTCAACAGTGGGGCCTCTCGCTGAAGAGACCCCACCGCTTCTTGCTCCATTACAGAAATTCAGCTCCCATGGGAGACCGTTCTCCGTAAGCCTTAAGTTTACTCGTCGCGCTCATAATCCACGATGCGGGCGGCGACGGTCTTGATGCTCAGAAGATCGATGTAGTTGATGTTGTTGCCAAGGTAGTTGCCGCCGTCGGTGCCGCAGCCCAGAGTCAGTGAGGGCGGCAGCTTGTTGTAAATAAGTCCGACGCTGCCGTGTACCGCGGGCTGATTGAGCAACAGACGGTTGGCCGGGATCTCCATGGCGAACTTGTCCAGAACTTGCTCGTCCTGAGCATGAATAACCGCCGTGTGGCCCGCACCACCCCAGAGGAGCTGGCTCTTGGCCGCCTCAATGGCTTCATCGGTGCTGTCGTAGGCGATGTAGCCGAGAACCGGGGACAGCTTCTCATGGCTGAACCAGTCTTCGGGACCGATGGTGTCCAGGGGCACGAGCAACAGCTGGGCATCTTCGGGGACATTGATTCCGGCCAGCTTGCCGATTTCCTGAGGCGACTTGCCGACAATGGCCATGGCGGGAACACCTCTTTCCTTGTCGAACATGACGGCTTCCAGCTTGGGCTTTTCTTCCGGCTTGACCAGGTAGGCGCCGCGCTCGATGAGCATGTTGACGGCTTTTTCCGCAGTGGCCTTGTCGTCGAAGATCATCGACTGGTCGGAGGAGCAGATGGTGCCGTTGTCAAAAGTCTTGGAGGCGATGACGTTGTTGACCGCAACGGACAGGTTAGCGGACTTGGAGACAAACACCGGAGTGTTGCCGGCGCCGACACCGATGGCGGGATGACCGGAGCTGTAAGCGGCCTTGACCATGGCGTTGCCGCCGGTGGCCAGTACCAGGTTCACATCCTTGTGGTTGAACAGAAGACCGGTTGCCTCGATGGAAGGGGTCTCGATCCACTGAATGCAATGCTTGGGCGCACCGGCGGATACGGCGGCGTCGAGCATGATCTGAGCGGCTGCGGCGCTGCACTTCTGGGCGCGGGGGGGGAAGGCAAACACGATCACGTTACGGGTCTTCATGGCGATGAGAGACTTGAACATAACCGTCGAGGTCGGGTTGGTGGTCGGAGTGGCAGCCGCCAGCACGCCAAAGGGCTCGGCAACGTACTTCACGCCTTCTTCTTCTTTGATCACGCCGACAGACTTCTTGTCCTTGAAGTATTCGTAAACGATGTGGGCGCCAAGGTGGTTCTTGATGGCTTTGTGGTCGGCACGGCCGATGCCGGTCTCTTCAACTGCCAGTTCGGCAAGTTTGACTTCGTTGGCGACGCTGGCCGCATCCATGGCCGCGGTAATCTTGTCGACCTGCTCCTGGGTAAAGGTCTTGAACTCGTCAGCAGCCTTTCTCGCGTTAGCTACCAATTGATCGATAATTGCCTGTGCCATACCTGATCCTCCTAGTTCTTTGTGTTGGTTGTGCTTCTCGCTTAGCCCGATTGCCAGAGCTGCCTATAAAAGCATAAAACAGATTAAACAGAATGCACACCTGCACGGCGCTGACGGTCACCAAAGAGCCGGCATACTCCGACTCTCAACCGAACACCGCGAAGCCTCCGCCCTCAGCGGCCACCGTACATGACACTCAATAATTGAAATTGCATAAAAACCACCACTGGAACTTATACCAAAGCCGGCTGAACCATGCAAGGAAATAATTGTTTTCAATGGGTCCTTAAAATCTTCACAATCGGTATTCGAAGGCCCTGTTTACCTAATCAAACGGGGTTTATAATTCGCTCTGCGCGCCCCCCTTCGAGCCCGCTTCCTGCTTGCTTCTGGACCGGCCGGACCGCCCCGGTCCGCAGGATTGCTGGGCGACGGGCAGACGCAGAGTAAACAAAGCTCCCCGTTCCCCATTTTGGACTTCGATATCGCCGAAATGATGCTCTATGATGCGATGCACGATGGATAGACCCAGACCGGTACCATCCTTACGGGTAGTAAAAAACGGATTAAAAATGTTTCTGAGGACGGCCGGATCGATTCCACCGCCGGTATCTTCCACTTCCAGGGTCACTGCCGGGTCACCGCGCAGCTGCGAGTTGTAAAGCCGAAGCGTAAGGACTCCTCCGGTCGACATGACCTGGCGGGCATTAGCAAACAGATTCAACAGAACCTGACGCAACTTCTGCTCGTCACCTTGCAGTACCGGCAACTCACCGTCGATTTCCTGACGCAGAACGATTGAAGCCCGCTGCAGAAGCTCCGCTTCCAGTATCAGCACCTCCTGCAAAATCTCTTCAAGGCGGCAGGGCGCCAGACAAAGCATCTGTCTGCGGGAAAAAGCCAGGATGTTGTTCAACATCTCTTCCATACGACAAACTTCATGGACGATGATCTGGCTGTATTGGCCCGCCTTGCTGTTTTCTGCAAACATTCCACTGAGACGATGCGCGTAGCCCCCCACTGAGACCAGCGGGTTGCGCAGTTCGTGGGTCACCGAAGCCGCCGTTTCCCCCAATGCCGCCATTTTTTCCCCCTGAATCATCTGTTCCTGGGTTTCCCGCAAGTGGCGATGGGATTCTTCCAGACGCTGAAGCAGCAGGCTGTTTTCCAGAGCCTGGGCCGCCTGGTTGGCAAACAAATCCAGAAAGCGGCGGCGCCCCGGATCAATGGTCTCTCCCTCCCGAGGGGAATCCACCAGCAACACGCCCAGTACCCGGTTACGGCCGACCAGAGGCGCACAGACGCAATGGCCGATCGCGAAATGATTTTTGAGCTCAAGATAGGAGGCCGCTGTCTGTTCATGGTCCTGAATCAACAGAACCCGCCTTTGCTGAACTGCCTTGACCAGGGGATGGTCCGTCTCCTCAAGGGAAAGACGCTGACTGCAGACTTCCCGGCAGAAGGAAGTCTCACGCTGAACCGCCCGCTGGGCGATGCCGACCTGGGGATCGTCCCAGGCCGCCAGGCCGCGATCCGCAGGCAGAATCACATCGGCTCCGTCGGTTGTAACACCAAGCATGCCTTGTAGAAAACCACTGCGCTCGTTGACCATGAAGAGCATCGCCCGTTCAAAACCGGCACCACCTTCAACGGTGGCGGCCGAAAGCACCAGATGCATCAATTCGTCGACCTGAAGGGTGCTATGCATGGCCCGGGACATACGATACAGAAGGGAAATTTCCTCAAGCTTGGCGGCATTTTCCCGGGACAACTCGGCCAACTTTTCCAGTGCGCTGATCCGTTCCATGGCTTGTGCGACCTGCTCCATTACCAACAGCAGGAGTTTGCGGGCAGGGGGATCCGAGCTCAGTGCCAAGGGGGCCCCAGGAGTCGGCTCGAAAAGGGTCATCAGGCCCCAGATAGTCTGTTTGGTTACCAGGGGGGCCGCCACGGCAGACAGGGTCAGCGACCGACCGTCATCCCCCATCACCGTGACAAACTCATCTGCGAGGAGACGGCCCTCGGCCAACACCTGGCTGGCAAACCTTTCCTCCACAGCCCTCAGCGCTCCGCCAAGCTTCTCAGAACCCTCGGCAACACATTCAACACAGTCGCCAAGCACCGTGCCGCCGTAAATCGGACGAAAAAAAACGCCGCAGGCGCGAGTGTGCCGCTGCATAACACATCCGGCGGCGACCAGCATCTCCGACAAGGACTCCGCCTCATTCAAGGTATTGCCCAACTCGGAAACAAGCTCGAGCCGGGATCGCTGGCGCCACGCCTCGACATTGGCGGCCCGGCGACGCAAGAGGCAGTCAAGCTGTCGCGCAACCGTTTCAAAAAGTTTTTCCTGGGAGGGTACAAACTTGACAGCAGCAGGCAGGGCGACCAAAAGGATGCCGGGGGCATGTTGCAGGTCCGGAAGAGGCAGAAGCAGCAGGCGGCCCTTGCGCAAGGGGCGATGGGTGCTGAGCGCCGTGGCCATCGGTTCCTTAATGGCCAGAGTGCAGGAACCGAAGAGTTCGGAGCCTGCATCGGTCATTCGTTCAACAAAGTGTCGGCGTCCCGAATCGCACAACAGCAACTCGATCCTTGCCAGGGAAAAGGTCTTTTGCAGCAAACGCAAAATGTCCTTGCAGGCATGGCAGCAGTCAGGCTCGGCCCGACTCGCTATAAATGCCACTTCACAAAGGACATCAAAGCAGGCGTCTCTCATGGCGGCTTTCTTGAAACATCAAAACAAACAGACCCGGTAACAGGCTAACCGATCTTCTCTTTGCGTTCCTGCTCGGTTTTGCAGTCGATGCACAGTTCCGTTACCGGCCGCGCCCGCAGACGACCTATGCCGATGGATTCCTCACAGGCTTCACAAACACCAAAGGTACCCTTTTCGATACGGGCCAGGGCCGCCCGGATCTTCATGATCAGACGCCGCTCCCGATCCCGGATTCGCAGTTCAAAGTTTCGATCGGATTCGAGGGATGCCCGGTCCGTCGGATCGGGGAAATTACCGTTTTCGTCAGTCATTTCAGAAACAGTCTTTCCGGCCTCCTGCAGCAACTGCTCCAACTGGTCTTCCAGCAGTTTTTTGAAATCTTCCAAATTGGTTTTGTCCATAACGGTACTCCCTTGCCGAAGCGGTATCAGGGCCAAACACCCGAAAACTTAATAAAGAAGGCAGCGCTGGAGCGGATCAGTCCGGCTTTCAACCTCGAACCGAAATCCCCAATCGTCCCTGCAACCTGCTAAGCGACGCCGGCGAAGAGACGCCACAGCAGCATCAGCGAAAAAAATACGGCGAGCCAGTATATGATGATATTACCATCAGCACGGGGCGACTCCGCAAGCAGTGTTTTTACCTCATCCGTCAGGAGATGACCCGGAACCCGCCTCGACAGCAGGCAAAACAGCTGGTCAGCGTTGCCGTAACCATTGGTTACGAGAAGAAACGACTCATCGACCCACAGCGTAACAAAAAGGCGCCCGCGTATTCGAACAGCCTCGATGGCGGTGAGTTCAGCGAAATTCATACGGCGCTTCAACCCCGGTCGACGGACCGTGATCCCGGCTTCGTCAATCACGATGCGCCGCGTCCACTGGTATCCCAGAGCCACCGCCAGGGCGACAGCCGCAGCGACGACGAACAAAACCTGAGCAGTATCCCGGGACTGTCCCAGAAACACCAGCAGCAAGGCCCCCTGCACCAGCAACAGAACCCCCAGGGCCAGAAGTAGAGCCGGCCGCACCGTAAACACGCCCAAGACACTCATACAGGGACGACCTTTCTCCGCTTTTGCCGGCCGAAACGGGGAAAATTACCGTCAGGCAGACCGCAGATACGAACCGCTTTTGCCTCCGTGCTTTTCCATCAACCGTATGGCGTGGATTTCAATCCCCTTGTCGATCGCCTTGCACATATCATAGATTGTCAGGGCGGCGCCCGAAACCGCTGTGAGAGCTTCCATTTCAACGCCGGTATTGCCGTTAACCCGCACACTGGCTTCAATCTCGATGCGACCTTCTCCCGGATGCGGAAAAAATTCGATGGCCACCGAGGTCAGCAGCAAGGGATGACACAAGGGAATCAACTCGGGCGTTTTTTTGGCAGCCATAATGCCGGCCAGACGCGCCACAGCGAGCACATCGCCTTTGGACATTTCGCCGCCAAGAATGTGCTTCAGGGTCGCCTCCCGCATCCGCACTTCACCCCGGGCAATGGCCAGCCGCCGCGTTGCCTGTTTGTCGCCGACTTCCACCATGATGGCTTTGCCTTCTTCGTCAAAATGGGTTAACTGACTGTCCATGTATGTCTCCTTGAATCCCTCTATGTTTTCCACTTTTCACGGGGAGGTTTGCCGGATTATATGTCACACAGGTGATGGTAAAAATGCACGGCACGAAAATTTTTCAGGGGCGGAACAGGACCGCATCCGGGCCTCTGGCGGCATCCGTCAATCAAAGATCTGCTCCAGAACCTGCTGCACATTGGCGACGCCTAGCAGCTCCAGGCCTGCCGGCACTTCAAGGTTTTTCAAGTTCCCTGAAGGCAGGCAGCAGCGCCGAAACCCCAGCCGCGCGGCTTCCATGACCCGCAACTCCGGCCGCGAAACGGCCCTGACCTCCCCGGTCAGCCCGACTTCGCCAAACAGGATCATGCCGGCGACCAGCGGCCGGTTGAGATGGCTGGAGGCCAAAGCCGCCACAACCCCCAGATCCACGGCCGGTTCGTCAAGGCGAACGCCACCGGCAACATTGAGAAAAATATCCTGAGCCGACAGGGGCAGCCCGAGTTTCTTTTCCAGCACCGCAACCAACAGGGAAACCCGGTTATGATCGATGCCGATGGTGGTGCGGCGGGGGGTTCCCAGGGAGGTGCCGGAGACCAGGGCCTGCAGCTCCACCAAAATCGGGCGACTTCCCTCCAGAGACGGCACCACCACACTGCCGGCCGATGCTTCAGGACGCTCGGCCAGAAACAGTTCCGACGGATTGGCAACCTCGACAAGCCCCGACTCGAGCATCTCAAAAACACCGATCTCGTTGGTGGAGCCAAAACGGTTCTTGACCGCGCGCAGGATTCGGTAAGGATGACCGGCATCACCCTCGAAATAGAGCACCGTGTCCACCATGTGCTCCAGCATTCGTGGACCGGCAATGGCCCCACCCTTGGTCACGTGACCGGCGATAAAGGTGGAAATTCCCTTGCCTTTGGCCAGCAGCATCAAGCGTCCGGCACACTCGCGCACCTGCGCGACACTGCCGGGGGCCGACTCCAGCACGGCGGTAAAGATTGTCTGAATGGAATCGACCACCAGAAAGCGAGGCGTCAACTCCTCGACCCGTTCGAGGACGGCTTCCAGGGAAGTTTCGGCACAGATAAAAAGCTCCCGGGCCTCGACACCGAGACGGGCTCCACGCAATTTCACCTGACGCGCCGACTCCTCGGCGGTGACATACAGAACGGTACCACTGGCAGCAAGCCGGTCAGCGGCCTGCAGCAGCAGTGTCGACTTGCCGATTCCCGGGTCGCCGCCGATGAGCACCAGGGATCCAGGCACCACTCCGCCGCCGAGCACCCGGTCCAGCTCGCCGATTCCACAGCGGCATCGGCTTTCCTTGTCCATTGCCACCTCGGCGATACGCTGTGCCAAACCGGCGGGCGTCCTGTGGGGCAGCCTGCCGGAGACTTCCCGCTGTCGTTCTTCGGCCAGCGAGTTCCATTGCCCGCAATCCGGACACCGACCAAGCCATTTGGGGCTCTGATAGCCGCACTGCTGACAGGCGTAGATGGTCTTTGATTTCACACCCTCTCCCCTACATAAATAACGTGTCATTCTAGGCGCTACCCTCGGCTCTGTCAACGTTTGCCGCCTCTTTTCGCCCCCCTTCTGGACGCACAGGGTTGTGTTCTGTTACAATCCGAAGCCGCACCCAGTTGCGCTTAACCCACTCCAGGAAAGAATAAAAGCCCATGCTCGACCGCCGCATACTGCGCCTCATCCAGGACATTGTCGGTGAGGCGTACGTCTCCACCACTGATTCGGACCGTCTCTGCTATTCCTACGATGCCACTCAGCGGCGCCACCGGCCCGATGCCGTGGTCTGGCCGGCCGATGCGGAACAGATCAGCCGGTTGCTGAAACTGGCCAACGCCGAACAGATTCCGGTCTACCCTCGAGGCGCCGGCAGCGGCTTTAGCGGCGGCAGCCTGCCGATTCAGGGTGGCCTGGCCCTGGTCACAACCCGCCTCAACCGCATTCTGCGCATCGATCAGGAAAATCTGATTGCCGAAGCAGAACCCGGCGTGGTGACTGAGGATCTGCAGCAGGCGGTGGAAGCTCTGGGACTTTTCTATCCCCCCGATCCGGCCTCCCTGAAGTTCAGCACACTCGGCGGCAACGTCGCCGAATGTGCCGGCGGACCGCGCTGCGTCAAGTACGGTGTCACCAAGGACTATGTGCTCGGCCTGGAAGTTGTGCTGCCCCAGGGGGACATCATTCGCACCGGTGGAGAAACCATGAAAGGCGTGGTGGGATACGATCTGACCAAACTGCTGGTGGGCAGCGAGGGCACCCTCGGCGTGATTACCCGAATTATCCTCAAACTGCTGCCGCTGCCCGAAGCCAAGAAAACCCTGCTGGTGCTCTTTGACTCCATCGATGGGGCTGCCAAAGCGGTCGCCGCCGTTATCGGCGCCAAGATCATTCCGGCAACGCTCGAATTCATGGATGCCACCACCATCGATTGCGTGCGGCGGGCTACTGACCTGGAGTTGCCCGCAGCGGCCCGGGCTCTGCTGATTATTGAAGTCGATGGCGATGCTTCCAGCATCGAGATCCAGGCGGGCCGTATTGAGCAGATCGTCGCACCTTTGGGCGTCGTCGACATCAGAATCGCCGCCACTGCGGAAGAAAGCGAAGCCTTGTGGCAGGTTCGACGCAGCGTTTCGCCGAGTTTGCGCAAAGTCAATCCCGACAAATTTAATGAGGATATCTGCGTACCCCGCAGTCGCCTGCCGGAAATGATTCGTATCATTGAAGAGATCAGTGCCAGACTCCAGATTCCGATCATCAATTTCGGCCATGCCGGCGACGGCAACATTCATGTCAATATCATGGTGGACAAGGCTGAACCGGGCCAGAAGCAAAAAGCCGAACAGGCCATCGAAGAGATCTTTGCCGCGACCCTGAAGCTTGGCGGCACCATCAGCGGTGAACACGGGATCGGCCTCACCAAGGCTCCCTACATTCCTCTGGAACTCGAAACGGGGGCCGTGGCCTGCATGAAAGCCATCAAGCAGGCCTTGGATCCCAACAACATCCTCAATCCGGGAAAAATCTTCCTTGAAAACTGATGTGGAAAAAGCACAGCTCAAGACCCTCGCCGATTACCGTCCGCAGATGGCTCAGTGTGTCAAGTGTGGCCTGTGCCGGGCACACTGTCCGGTCTTCGCCGAACGGGGTCGGGAAACTGCCGTCGCCCGAGGCAAGATTACCCTGGCCCAGGCTCTGCTGGACGGGGATATCGGACCAGACGACAAGGTGGCGGAGAGCCTGTCCCAATGTCTTTTATGCGGCACCTGCTCCCGTCACTGTCCCAACCAGGTACCCGTGGACAGCATGGTGCTGGCCGCCCGCCGGGAACTGGCCGCCCACCGCGGGCGGTCCCTGTTAAGCCGCAGCCTCGCTGCGGTTCTGAGGCGGCCGCGGCTTATGCAGATGTTGGCCTTCGGTGTTCCCCGGTTCGCTGGCCTGCTGTTTCACCGCGTGCCCCGTCAGAGCGGTTTGCGCCTGCGATTTTCCCTGCCGATGGTCAGTCGGCAGCGCAGCCTTCCGGCCTTCGCCCGCAACAGTTTTCGCCGCAGCCACGCCGAATACCACCCGGGAAACCCCGATCGTCCCCTGGTTGCCCTGTTCACCGGCTGCATGATCAACTTCATCTATCCCCAAGCCGGAGAGGGCGCCCTGCGGGCCCTGACCGCCCTTGGCTTCAATGTCGTCATCCCCAGGGATCAGGGATGCTGCGGGCTGCCCGCCCTGTCGGCCGGCGACGGCGCGACGGCCGGTGAACTGGCGGCAAACAACCTGAGGGCATTTTCCCTCCACAACCCTGCTCATATCGTGGCTCTGTGTGCTTCCTGCCACAGCGGTATGACCCGGTACTTTTGCGACCTGGGCCCCGCTTATGAAAAGCTTTCCCTGCGCGTGACGGATATTCACACCCTGCTTGTGGACGCCGGACTGGAAGCGGTCCTGCAGGGGTTGCCCCGTCCCGCCACGGTACCCGGTGCTGCTCTGCACCTCCCCTGCCATCTGCGGCACGACCCACAGCAGGCAGCCGCTCCAGGCCGACTGTTGGATGCCCTTACCAGCACAGATTGGGTACCGATGGACAGGAGCGAGGCTTGCTGCGGGCTGGGGGGCACCTTTTCCCTTTACCACTACGCGACCAGCCAAAGGCTCGGCGCCATCAAGGCCGAAGCTTTTCGCCAAAGCGGTGCCGACCGGCTGGTCACGGCCTGCCCCGGATGCATTATGCAATTGCAGGACAGCCTGGATCAGGCCGGCCTACCGCAACGCGCCTGTCACATTCTGGAACTGCTCGGTGAAGCTCTGGAAGATGTGCAAAAGCTCGCACTGCCGGCCTCCTCCCCAACGATCCGTGCCGAACAAAAGTCGAATCTCTGAGCGCAGACTTGCAACAGGGTTTCTCCATAAGCGACAAACCTGCTGTGGATCATTGCAATGCCGTCAGAAAAGGCGGAGCACCCGTGAGCGCTCCGCCTTTACTGATCCTGCATTATTCAAAAAGGTCTCAGCCACCGATTCCGTGCATGCGACGAGGCCCCTGACGGAAGATTTTCTCACCGATGTGGTGCCGTTCCGGCTTGGCACAGGCCGCGGTGCGCAACAGCCCTTCCAGTTCGGAGTCGGAGACTCGATTACGCAGCGCGTCCCGCAAATCCAGTTCCTCGGTGGAAAAAAGGCAGGGGCGAATGCGCCCGTCGGAGGTGATCCGCATGCGATTGCACTCGCCACAGAAATGATCGGAAATGGCCGGTATGACACCAATCTTGCCGGGGCTGTCGGGAAAGTTGAACATCCGCGCCGGCCCGCTGGGACCCTGCCGCAACAGAGGGATCAGCTTGGCGACCTTGCCGAGTTCCTCAAGAATCGCGGAGGCCGGAAACATATGTTCGGGAGTAAAATCAAGACCGCCGCTGACCGGCATGAACTCGATAAAGCGAATTTCCCAGGGATTGTCCAGTACCAGGCGGGCAAAGTCACCGATCTCGTCGTCATTGATCCCTTTCAGGGGAACCATGTTGATTTTCAGCGGCGTCAATCCCGCCGCCTCCGCCTCCTTCAAGCCGGCAAGCACCTTGTCAACTCCCGACCGGCGGGTAATATAAGCGAAGCGGTCCTCCCGCAACGAATCCAGACTGACATTGACCCTCGACAATCCCGCGCGCCGCAGGTCAGCGGCCATATCCCCCAGCAGCAGACCATTGGTGGTCAGAGTAATCTCCGGCCCGGTCGGCAGCGCTGCAAGTTCGCGAATAAAACCCACAATGCCCCGGCGCACCA
>PWVL01000047.1 GCA_003561875.1 Desulfuromonadales bacterium
CCACAGGATAGAGGAAATGGACAGCCCCTGGCTGCCCGAAGGGCGAGGGCCAGGGATGGTCCGAGTCACAAGCAAACCTGTAGATTGACGCCGCTACAGCGGAAAAGGGCCGTTTCCGGATAAAAACGAACTACTTTAGCCTCTACTTCAAGCTTATTTCGGCTTTATTCATTGCCAGGGAGAACCCATGTCCATTTACAACGAAAAACAACAAAAAATTGCCAAAAAACTGTCCGGTTCAAAAACAACCTACGCAGACTGGACCGACTGGAACTGGCAGATGCAGCATATCATTCATGACATTGACCAGGTCGAGAATCTGCTGGAAATCAATTTTGAACCGGAGGAACGACAGCGACTGCTTGAAACCCTCGATAAGATTCCTCTTTCCATAACACCCTACTATCTTTCCCTGATTGACCGGGACGATTTTCACAACGACCCCATATTCAAACAGTCTTTTCCCTGCCCGGATGAACTGGAAATCGACCGGCTGGATATGAGCGATCCCCTTGCTGAAGACCAGGACAGCCCTGTTGCCGGCATCACCCACCGCTACCCCGATCGAGTTTTGTTTCACGTCAGCAATCTGTGCGCCATGTACTGTCGCCATTGCACACGCAAGCGCAAGGTCGGCGACAGGGACTCGATACCCGACCGTCAGACCGTCGAAAAAGGTTTGGAATACCTGCGCAATGCCCCTGAAGTTCGCGACGTTTTGCTCTCCGGCGGCGACCCCCTGATGCTTTCCGACGATTATCTTGACTGGATCCTTGGTGAGCTGCGCAAAATCAAACATATTCAGATTATTCGCATCGGAAGCCGAATGCCCGTCGTTCTTCCCTATCGCGTCAATGACACGCTGGTTGATATTTTGAAAAAACACAACCCGCTGTGGTTCAATACCCACTTCAATCATCCCCGGGAGATTACCGCCTCGGCCCGCCAGGCCCTGCAAAAACTGGCGGACGCCGGACTCCCCCTTGGCAACCAGACGGTTTTGCTGGCCGGCGTCAATGACTGCCCGCGGATTATCAAAGCCCTGGTCCATCGACTGGTCGAAAATCGGATTCGTCCCTACTATCTGTATCAGTGCGATCTATCCGAAGGGCTTTCCCACTTCCGCACACCGGTGGGCAAGGGTATCGAAATCATGGAAAGCCTTATCGGCCACACCAGTGGTTTTGCCGTTCCCACCTATGTAATCGACGCCCCGGGAGGCGGCGGCAAGATTCCGCTTTCGCCCAACTACCTTATCTCCCTGTCAACCAACAAGGTGGTTTTACGGAATTACGAAGGAGTCATTACCACCTACAAGGAGCCGGACAGCTATCAACCGATTTTCTGCAACCGGAAATGTGACGACTGCAAGCTGCAGCTAAATCTGACCGATGCCGAAGAACAGGATGCTACCGGTATTGAAAAGCTGCTTTCCGATTCTTACGACGACATCTCTCTGACCCCTGAAGACAATGTAAGACTGGAGCGCCGCAACAATGACGAGTGACACCATAGAGACGCTGGGCAACAGCACGGTCCAACACGGCAAATACAATGACCGCGTTTACCTGATGAAGCTGGATTCGGCCGACCTGCCTCACCTCTTGACGCAACTCGTCGCCCTGGCCGAAAGGCACCGGTACAGCAAGATTTTCGCCAAGGTGCCCGCGTCAGCTGAAGAGCTTTTTCTTGAAAAAGACTACACTGCCGAAGCGCGAATTCCCCGCTTCTACAACCTCCGGGAAGATGTTCTGTTCTTTGGGAAGTTTCTCGACCCCCAACGGGCTCGGGAGAAGAAGGAAAGTCTGGTGCTCGATGTGCTCTCGGCCGCTGCCGGAAAACGAGGCAGAGCAGGCGGACGCAAACCTCTGCCGGACCCCTATCAATCCCGGGGAGCAGGTCCCGATGACATCCAGGCCATGGCGTCGGTGTACAGCAAGGTGTTTGCAACCTACCCTTTTCCAATTCACGAGCCGGACTACCTGCTCCAGACCATGCAGGACAACGTGGCCTATTTTGGCATTTGGTACGATGGTCGCCTAGTCGCCCTTTCCTCGGCGGAAATGGATCCTGCCGGAAGCAATGCTGAAATGACGGATTTTGCCACACTGCCTGATTTCAGAGGCAAGGGACTGGCTACTCACCTTCTGGCGGGAATGGAAAAACACCTGATGGAAAATGGCATCACGACGGCCTATACCATCGCTCGGGCCTACTCCTACGGAATGAACATCACTTTTGCGCGGCAAGGTTATAATTTCAGCGGCACCCTGACCAACAACACCAATATCTTTGGCGGAATGGAAAGCATGAACGTGTGGCACAAAGCCGTTGTGCCGCATAACAGCACAACAGCCCGCTGAACAAGTCCCGTTGTCAGGAACCGGTTTGAAAGGGCCCGATGGCGAGATCCGTTCAAGCGGCCGATAAAGTGCCGCCTTCTAAAAGACAAAAGCCCCGAAGGAAACCCCCGGGGCTTTTGTCTTTATCTGGAGCGGGAAACGAGATTCG
Source organism: Desulfuromonadales bacterium (assembly GCA_003561875.1). Lineage (GTDB taxonomy): Bacteria > Desulfobacterota > Desulfuromonadia > Desulfuromonadales > Syntrophotaleaceae > SLLR01. The sequence goes on from PWVL01000047.1 coordinate 2,512, forward strand.
AACTCGCGACTTCAACCTTGGCAAGGTTGCACTCTACCACTGAGTTATTCCCGCCCGACTTTATTGGACCATCCTCTTTATCAGGGCGATTCTCTGCCCTTGGGTAAGGGGTTATTTCTGGAGCGGGAAACGAGATTCGAACTCGCGACTTCAACCTTGGCAAGGTTGCACTCTACCACTGAGTTATTCCCGCTCGATCAGATCGGCATCCCACCGTTGCGAGCGGGCCTATTAATAGCAAATGGCCTAATTCAAGTCAACAAAATTTTCCGGAATTTTTATCACTGCAAGGTCCCGGAACTTACTTGCAGATGACACGAAAAAATTTAACCAGGTAATCGCCCCCGGACCAGATCGTCAACACAAA
>PWVL01000147.1 GCA_003561875.1 Desulfuromonadales bacterium
GCCAATGTGGCGCGCAAATTAGCCCGAAGACTGGTGCAGAGCGAGAACCGGCAGCAGCAATTCCGGGTGTCCCCCAGTCAACTGAGCAACCTTCTTGGTGTGCCCCGTTTTAACCAGGGAATCCGGGAGGAAAAAAACTGTGTGGGTTTGGCCTCGGGCCTGGCCTGGACCGAAGCTGGCGGTGAGTTACTGAACATCGAAGTGGCGATCCTGCCCGGTCAGGGAACCTTTACGGTGACGGGAAAGCTCGGTGATGTGATGCAGGAATCCTCGCGTGCCGCTTTGACCTATGTGCGTTCCCGTTGGCAGGAACTGGGTCTGGAAAAGGATTTCTACCGGAAGATGGAAATTCACATTCACGTGCCGGAAGGGGCCATTCCCAAAGACGGTCCCTCAGCCGGAATTACCATGGCCGTCGCACTGGTCTCGGCACTGACGGATCGTCCCGTGGATCGGGACATCGCCATGACCGGAGAGATTACTTTAAGAGGGCGGGTTCTCTCTATCGGTGGTCTGAAGGAGAAACTGCTGGCGGCAAAGCGAGCGGGGATACGAAAGGTTCTGATCCCTGCAGACAATTCGCGCCAGCTCGAAGAGGTTCCCGAAGTTATTCGCGATGCCTTGCGGGTTGTAAGTGTGAGCCATATGGACCAGGTGGTTGAAGAAGCATTCGATCTGGTGGCGCCTTTGCCGACCGTCCAGGGGAAGGCTTCGACCTCCCCCGCCGGCGATGCTCTGCGTCACTGAAAAAGCGGGTTCCGGCAAGAAATAATTGCTTGACACTCTTTTCGCGATTCTGTTATACATACTGCGTTTTCGCGGGGCCCATAAAATCTCATCCTTTGGAGGTAGAACTGTGACTAAAGCCGATCTTATCAATGCCATTGCAGATAAAGCTGGTGTCAGTAAAGCCGATTCAGAGAAAACGCTCAAAGCTTTCATCGACGTTGTAACTGAAGCCCTGCAGGCAGGAGACAAGGTTGCGCTGGTGGGTTTTGGTACCTTCAGCGTGGGTGAGCGTGCCGCCCGCGTCGGCCAGAATCCCCAAACCGGCAAAAAAATCGAGATCCCCGCTTCAAAGACGCCGAAATTCAAGGCCGGTAAGGTCCTGAAGGACGCCATCAACTAAAATCAAAAGTTTTCTGGTTTTATTTCGGGGCCGTCAAAACGTAAAAATTTCCTGAAATTTATTATGACCAGGGCACTTTCGGGTTTGCGGGGCTGTAGTAGAGTCGGTTACAACGCCGGCCTGTCACGCCGGAGGTCGCGGGTTCGAGTCCCGTCAGCCCCGCCATGCTATCTCGGGCGAATAGCTCAGTTGGGAGAGCATCGGCCTTACAAGCCGAGGGTCACAGGTTCGAGCCCTGTTTCGCCCACCAGTCACCAAGTTGCGGGGCTGTAGTAGAGTCGGTTACAACGCCGGCCTGTCACGCCGGAGGTCGCGGGTTCGAGTCCCGTCAGCCCCGCCATGATAGAGAAAGGCAGCTTTTTAAACGAAGCTGCTTTTTTGTTTGTGCGGTACCGCTTTGGCGATTTTTTCCACGTTACAATTCCTGCCCGCTGTCTATCCGCGATTTTCTTTATCGCCGGCCAACCAACTCTTTTCACCAGTACTCCCCTTGCTTTGCATGTAGTTTTATGACCAGTTCTGATGAGTGTCAGTTTGTGGTTTCCCCGACATGTGGAATTTAGTTTTTTTGAAGACTGATACTCAGCGTTTTTGTGTGTTCGTGTTTCTGACTTGCTGCGGAATTGTCCCCGGGTCCAAGGTATGCTAGGGTTCTCAGCAGGCCGTTAGTTTTTGCAGCACACTAACCAGGGAGGCTGTATTTTATGATCGTCCACGAGAGATATTTCGCCGATGGTGGCTGGAAACCGGCAAGAGGTTCAGCTGAGCATCTGGTCATCAATCCCGCAACGGAAGAGACAATTGCCCGGGTCAAAGCCTGTAGCGAGATAGATGTGTGCACTGCCGTGGAAGCCGCCTGTGAAGCTTTCAAGAGTTGGTCCGTGCTTTCGCCTGCAGAGCGTGCCGGTTGGCTGGAACGACTGGCCAGGGGGCTTGAAAGTCGTGCGGATCAGATTGCGGAACTTATAACTGCGGAACTCGGTTGTCCGGTCAGGTTCGCGCAAAAGGTTCAGGCGGCACTGCCAATTGCGAATATGCGGGTCTATGCCGGCATGACGGAGGAATTTGCCGAAGAAGCGATCGGTAACGTGAGGGTGGTGCGAGAACCGATAGGCGTGGTGGCCTGTATCACCCCTTGGAATTATCCGTTGCACCAGGTCGTGGCCAAAGTCGCTCCGGCCCTTCTTGCCGGTTGTACCGTGGTACTCAAGCCGAGTGAAGTCACCCCGCTGGACGCCTTCCTGTTTGCCGAGGTCGTTGAGCAGGTTGGTCTGCCGCCGGGGGTCTTTAATCTGGTGGCCGGCACCGGCAAAGAGGTGGGCGAACTCCTGGCTCAACATCCTCTGGTCGACATGGTTTCCTTTACCGGGTCGACCCGGGCCGGTCGCCGGGTGTCCGAACTCGCTTCAAACTCCATCAAGCGAGTGGCTCTGGAATTAGGCGGCAAGTCTCCGGCGGTGCTGCTCGATGATGCCGATCTCGACGCGGCCGTCAAATCGGTGCTCAACAGTTGCTTTCTCAATTCAGGCCAGACCTGCAATGCCATGACCCGACTCCTGGTGCCCGAGCTTTTATACGAGCAGGTTGCCGAGAAGGTGGTAAGTGCCGCGAAGGGATTCAAGGTGGGTGATCCCCTGGCCGGTGATACCCGGGTAGGCCCGTTGGTCTCCAGGCGACAGTGGTTACAGGTTCGATCTTATATCGAACGGGGGATCGGGGAAGGTGCAACGTTGCTTTGCGGCGGTCCGGAAAGTCCGCAAGGTTTGGATCGGGGTTTTTATGTGTCGCCGACGGTTTTCGGGAGGGTCACTCCAGCAATGACCATTGCTCAAGAGGAAATTTTTGGCCCTGTCCTGGCCATAATGGTTTACCGGGACGATGCTGAAGCTGTCAAAATTGCCAACGACAGCGTCTATGGCCTGGCGGCATCCGTGTGGTCAGGGAATTCGGCCCGTGCACTGGCCGTGGCGAGGCAGTTGCGCGCCGGACAGATCGCTGTCAATGGTGCGGGCGCCAATCTTCTGGCACCTTTTGGTGGTTATAAACAGTCCGGCAACGGCAGGGAGTTGGGTCGCTTCGGTCTTGAGGAGTTTTTTGAAATCAAGGCCATCGGCCTTCCTCAGGAATAATTTCAGGGTATCTGCCGAATTGACCTTCGTTTTGTTGATTGGGAGTGCCTGCTGAGGTCGCCGGGCCCGATCATTTGGCTGCCTGCCCCGAAAAGGGCAGGCAGTTTTTATTCCGGCTTAGAAGCAGAGCGGACTTGTTTTCTAAGCATTTATGATCATGGGACTCTGGAGAGTGCTGGTTGCCTGAAGGCTACTGTGGCGTGGGATGGCTCATGCCGCGTGGATTCGAAATCGAATGGAGAGGGTGAGTATGCCGGAAAAACGTCGGGATGTTCGCAAGTATCGTCGATTGGAGATTCGTTATGGCGTTGATGAGCCGACAAAGTTGGCTTTTATTATCGACATCACCCGTCAGGGTTTTTTTATTCAAAGCGGCACCGTGCTTCCCCCTGGGACGCGGTTGCGAGTGCTCATGAACATGGGCCATGGGCAACAGGTCGGCATGGAAGTTTGCGTGCAATGGGCCAAGCGGGTTCCCCCCCAGTTGGTACGAGCGGTAAAAAAAGCGGGGATGGGGGTAAAAATCATCGCTTTCCAGCAAGGTGAAGCGATTTACCGCTCTTATTGTGCCGACCTGTAAAAAAAGCAGCAGTTCAACCCACCTCGTTGTAGTGGCGCAACAGAAACTTTACCTTGAGTTCCTCTTCGACAATTTTGCGGCAGGCCTCGATGTCAATTCCCGGCAGACTCACGACGCTGGCGGTCACCGAGGGGATATAATATTTGGCCTGTCGAATAAATTCCTTGACCCCCCGATAGCCTTCCATGCCGAATTGTGACTGGCACACTTTCTGGTATTGGGCCGCGTCTGCCGCGTTCAGAGAGACGGAAATAGCGTCCACAAGACCGGACAATTCAGGAAGGATGTTTCTTTTGTGAACCAGGTTGGCCTGACCGTCCGTATTGATACGAACACGCGCGCCCCGTTTTTTCAAACAGCGGGCGACCTCCTTCACCAGATCAAGCCGCAACAGCGGTTCGCCGTATCCGCAAAAAACGATTTCCTTGTAGGGACGAACATCGCCCACGGCTTCAATGACCTCCTGGGTCGTCGGTTCCCGTTCAAGTTTCAGGGAATGGCCCTTTACCGTAAAGTCCTTGAATTTTGCACAGAAGGTGCACCGATTACTGCATCGGTTGGTAATGTTCAGGTACAGTGAGTTGCGGATCGGATAAGCAATGGGGCTTGGTTGTTCTACAGGGCTGATGCCAAACAGACGATGGCTGTTCAAGCGGGTAATGCGTGCGATATCTGCCGACGAGAGCCCTTTAATACGTGCCAGTTCCACGGCGGTTTCAACAAGAAATGCTGGTTCGTTGCGCCGGCCCCGCCGGGATTGAGGAGCCAGGTAGGGGCAGTCTGTTTCGAGCAGAATACGGTCCGTATTGATGGCCGCGGCGATATCCCGAAGGTCTTGATTGGCCGGGTAGGTCAGGGTTCCGGGAAAAGACAGGTAAAAACCCATCTCGATGCAGGTATGGGCCATGGAAAGGTCGCCGCTGAAGCAGTGCAATACGCCCCCTGCCTGATGAGCCCTCTCTTCACGCAGAATTTTCAACACATCCTGATGAGCGTCCCGGTCGTGAATGATCAGCGGCAGGCCGACTTGTTTTGCCAGGGCGATCTGTTCCCTGAAGGCTTTTTGCTGAACCGGACGGGGGCAGCGGTCACGAAAATAGTCAAGACCGGTTTCACCAATGGCAACCACCTTGTCGTGGCGGGCCAGCCGGCGCAATGTGTCCATGGCGGCTTTCGAAGCTTCCTGTGCATGATGGGGATGGATGCCCACGGCAGCAAAGACGCCGTCGTGTTCTGCTGCAAGCCTGACGCTGGTTGCAGAACTTTTCAGATCGCAGCCTATGGTGATGACGTCAGAGACACCGGCGTTTCTGGCGGCAGAGAGGACCTGACGCAGATCGGCGGAAAATCGCAGGTCGTCGAGATGGGCGTGAGTGTCGATCAGTGTTGGTGAAGCGTTGTTCATGAAAGCTCCAAAAACCGGGGGCGCCTTAGCGCCCCCGAGTGTAGCCGTTTGTTTGAGCGCGAAGCTCTGATGACATGCCAACGATTCAGAGGCACACAAGCTTGAGTACAGGCCCTGATGCCACTGAGCGAATGACTTTCAGGTTATGCGTCCCTGCTGCTTTTTGGTCAAGGCATCGTGCCTTATTCGGTTTCGATGCGGGGAAACAAGGGTGCGGATTTGGCAATTTCGACACCAGGGGTCAGCCCGCCCCAGGAACTGCCATCTGCCAGACAGGGACAGCTTGCGTCCTGACCGAGGATCTTCATGATTTTGTCGGCGGTATCCGGCATGAAGGGGCCGATCAGTAAAGCGACAAAACGGACGGCCTCAAGCAGGTTGTAGAGAACGGTGCCAAGGCGTTCCTGTTGATCGGCCTCTTTAGCCAGAGTCCAGGGAGCGCTGTCATCGATATATTTGTTGGCTGCGCTGATCAACCCCCAGATGCTTTGCAGTGCTTTGTTGAAAGCCTGATCGTTCATCTGACTGTCGACCTGTTGTACGACCGGCGCAAACAATTCGACGAAGTTTCTGTCGGTTTCAGTAAAAGAACCTGGATTCGGCAGAACGCCGGCATAATATTTATTGACCATGGCGGTTGATCGACTGACCAGATTGCCCAGATCGTTGGCCAGGTCCGAATTGATGCGATGGATCAGCGCTGCATGGGAAAAATCCCCGTCCAGCCCGAAAGGAACTTCCCGCAGCAGAAAGTAGCGAATGGCATCGACCCCGTATTTTTCGATGAGCATGTTGGGTTCGACAACATTTTGCAGACTCTTGCTCATTTTCTGTCCCTCAACCGTCCACCAACCGTGTGCGAAAATCCGTTTGGGTAGGGGAATGCCGGCGGCCAGAAGAAAAGTAGGCCAGTAAACCGCGTGAAAACGCAGGATATCCTTGCCGATAATATGGGCGTCGGCCGGCCAGAAGGACTTAAAAAGGAGGTTGCTGTCATCGGGATAGCCGAGGCCCGTGATGTAATTGGTCAGGGCGTCGAACCATACGTAGATGACATGCTGCTCATGCTCCGGCACCTGAATACCCCAGGAAAAAGAGGTGCGGGAAATGGACAGATCCCGCAAGCCTTCCCGAACAAAGCTCAGTATTTCGTTGCGCCGAGTGCGGGGTTGAATAAAATCGGGGTTGTCTTCAATATGCCGCAACAAGGCCTCCTGATATTGACTCATGCGGAAAAAATAAGATTCCTCCTTCAGTTTATCCGTTTCCCGGCCGCAATCGGGGCAACGGCCATCCATGAGTTGGGTTTCGGTCCAGAAGGTCTCACAGGGAGTGCAGTACCAGTCTTCGTACTCCCCCAGGTAGATGTCTCCGGAAGCCAGGAGCTTTTTGAACAGATGCTGAACGCCCTTTTTGTGACGCTCCTGTGAGGTACGAATAAAATCCGTGTGGCTGATATCGAGTTTTTCCCACAAAGCCTGAAAGCGTTTAACCACCCGATCGGCCAACTCGAGGGGAGTCTCCCCCTTGGTCAAGGCGGCCTTTTCGACTTTCTGTCCATGCTCGTCGGTACCGGTCAGAAAGCAGACCTCGTATCCTTGAGCACGCTTGTAACGCGCCAATACATCACAGGCCACTGTTGTATAGGCGTGGCCGATATGGGGAACATCGTTGACATAATAAATCGGGGTGGTGACGTAGTAGCGCTTATCATCCATTCTCGTCTCCTGAAGGTTTGCTGTTTGCCGGGCGCCGGCGAGGTCTGCGGCGGGATTTCTTGCGAGCCGGGAGTGACCCCTTGAAGTCGGCCTTTTGCCCTGAAGGATGATCCGAAGCTTTTTCTTCAGCAGCGTGGCCGGCAGGCGCCTTCCGGCTAGCCGGTTTGCTGTCGCGATCAGTCTGGCGGCCGGTCTGAAGGTTGCGGGGTCGAGACGCAGTGGATCTGGCCGGAGTTGAAGGTTTTTCCGAGGGTTTTTCGAGCACTTTCAGTTGATCTACCGGTACCTCGACGGTGCTGTTGTCCTCCCGCCTGACGGTAACCCGACGAGAGAGGACATTTTGCGAAACCACAGTGCCTTCATGACCGTCGACCACTACCCGGAGCCCGCATTTGGGGAGTTCTTTGCGGTATTCACGGTAGGTTTCATACTCGTAATTAAGGCAGCAGAGCAGGCGCCCGCATTGACCGGAAATTTTACTGGGGTTGAGTGCCAGATTCTGTTCTTTGGCCATTTTTACCGAAACCGGAGCAAAATTGACCAGAAAACTGCAGCAACACAAGGTTCTGCCGCAGATTCCGATACCTCCGGTAATTTTTGCTTCATCACGGACACCGATCTGGCGCATCTCAATGCGAGTGCGAAAGTGTTGAGCCAGATCTTTCACCAGGTCGCGAAAATCGACACGGCCATCGGCGGTAAAATAGAAAATGATTTTGGACGCGTCAAAAAGATATTCGGCCCGTACCAGCTTCATTTCCATACGGCGTACCTGAATACGTTTCAGGCAAAATTCAAAGGCTTCTTTTTCCTTGGATTCCGATGCGTCGGCCAAGGCAATGTCTTCGGGCGTGGCAAGACGCAAAACACTTTTCAACTTATCCGGAGCCCTGTCGGACTCACATTCCCGAGGAGCCGTCGTCACCGTGCCTAGGGCAAGGCCGCGATCCGTCTCCACAATGACCTGGTCGTGGACCGACAGAGACAAGCCATCGCAAAGAAAATCATAGTGTTTTCCGGCGGTACGGAATTTAACCGATACGATTCGAATCATGAGGATTTTGGTAGTCCTTATTTCTGAGCCAACGTCAGGCGACAAGTCGCAACAGCAAGACTTCGACGGCCAATTGACGGTTGACGTTTCGGGTCAGTTGCCGACCTACAGCGTCGAGCGCGGTCAGTTTGCCAAGAATCGATGAAGTGGATTCGGCGTTGGAGACGCGATGGATTTTGTTCAGCAAGTCGATGTTCACCAGTTCGTCCTGCGAACGGCCGTGTCGATAGAGCAACAGGTCCCGATAAAAAGATTGAAAAATCTCAATAATGTCCGGCAGCACGTCCTTGTCCTGAGCCAGTTTTTCGGCAAACTCCAACAGGGGAAGGACGCTGCCGGAGGTGAGACCGGTAAGGGTTCTGAGCAGTTCCCGTCGTGTCCTGACGAAGAGCTCGCGATCTTTTCCCAGGGCCTTTTTAAAACTGCCTTCGGCGAGGGAGGCAAGAATGTGGGCTTCTGTTTCGTCCAGGTCCAGCTGTTCACAGAGCACTTCCAGAAGGCGTTTGCGTTCAATGCGGGAAAAAGGAAGTCGCTGACAGCGAGACCGGATGGTACTCAGGAGCATGTCCGGCCGGGATGATAGAAGAACGATCAGGGTGTTGTCTCGAGGTTCTTCCAGAGTTTTCAACAAAGCGTTGCCGGCAGCAGGGTTAAGCTTGTCAGCATCATCGACGATGCAGACCTTTTTGTCAGCCTCCAGTGGGCGATAGGAAAGCTCCTTCTGTAGAGCTCGAACCTGTTCAATTTTAATCTGACTGCCGTCAGCCTCGATAAAATGCAGGTCGGGATGATTGTGATGATCCACCTTGCGGCAGGCTGCACAGTCACCGCAGCCTCGCTTTTCGCGACAGAAGACAGCCCGGGTCAGGGCCAGGGCCATGAGCCGCTTTCCCACACCCTCGGGCCCCTCAAACAAGTAGGCGTGAGGGAGACGACGGCTTTTGAGGGCGCGCCGCAACAGATCTTTTTGGCGATCGTGTCCGACGATGTTGGCAAAGGTCATGGTTTTCAATCCCGTCCGTGAAAACCTTCAAGGCACCTGCTCACTCGCTCAGCCACCTCCTGAACGTTGCCGACGGCAGGGATAATCCGCATGCGCTGCGGTTCTTTCAACGCCAGTTCAAGGTACCCGTAGCGAACTCGCCGGTGGAAATCCAGGGCTTCCTGTTCGAAGCGCCCTTCATCGCCCTGATCGTACATATCATTGCGCTGTCGGGCTCTGGCAAGACCGATATCGTGAGGCAGGTCGAGAACCAGGGTCAGGTCCGGTTGACAATCTCCGCAGGCCAGGGCGTTGAGTTGCTCAATCAGTTCCAGGTCGAGACCGCGGCCATATCCTTGATAAGCGAGCGTGGCGTCAGTGTATCGGTCGCAAAGCACCAGATGGCCGCTCTGCAGCGCCGGGAGAATGACCTGGTCCACATGCTGGGCCCGGGCCGCGGCGTACAGCAATAGTTCGGCCCGGGGCACCAGAGCGCTGTTATCGGGATGCAGCAGGATTTCCCGAATGGAGTCGGCAATCGGGCAGCCACCGGGTTCGCGAGTGGTTACGACAGAATATCCCAAACGACGCAGGAAGTCGGCAGCCAGGGCAATCTGTGTGGTCTTGCCGCTGCCTTCGATACCTTCGAGGGTAATGAAATGAGCCATGCCAAGCCCGCCCTTAGAGTAAATCGTGCAATTATAGGAATGCGGGGTGCAAGAATCAAGGGTAAAAGAGGCTGGGAAACGCTTGGCCCATGAGGGTTTTGTTGCCTTCGCAAGGCCCATTGTGTAAGATGAGCGCCTGTCAGGTTACCCCCGAAATCGCATCGATTGTGTTCCGAACGGAGTCGCTTTGCAAGCCGATCATGTCAGGAGGCTGCTGCAGGAAGAGCTCGGTTACGAGTTTGCCGATGACAATCTTCTGGTGGAGGCTTTGTGCCATAAGTCTTTCAGCAATGAACAGCCTGGAAATAACATTGCCTGCAACGAACGTCTTGAGTTTCTCGGCGACGCGGTTCTCGATCTGGTGGTCAGTCGTTATCTTTATCATCGTTATCCCGAGGCTCGGGAAGGGGAGATGACGCGCATTCGGGCGGAAGTGGTTAACGAAAAAGGTCTGGCGCGGGTGGCGCGTGGTCTTCAACTTGGCCGCTTTCTGCTGCTTGGCCGGGGCGAGGAACGTACCGGCGGCCGCAACAAGGACAGTCTGCTGGCCAATGCTCTGGAAGCCCTGTTGGGTGCAGTGTTCTGTGATGGCGGTTTCGAACCGGTACGCGACCTGATCGAATCGCTTCTCGCCGAGGGCATTTCCGAAGCGGCCCAACGTCGTCAAGGCCTCGACCACAAGACACGGTTGCAGGAGATCACTCAGGCACGTCATGGACAGATTCCCGAGTATGTGTTGTTGGGCGAGGAAGGACCGGTCCATGAGCGTGCTTATACGGTGGAGGTTCGCCTGGCCGATTCTCCGTTAGGGCGCGGCCTGGGTTCCACCAAGAAAAAGGCGGAACAGCAGGCGGCACTGGCCGCCATCAGAAACCTTGCCGGCGGCCAATGAAGATCTACCCGTTTTTCATTCCCCATGAGGGATGCCCCCATACCTGCCGCTTTTGCTGCCAGAGAGCCGTCTCCGGGCAAACTCAGGCACCATCACCCCGGCAGGTTGCCGAACGACTTCAGGATATGCTGCCTTCCCGGGGCGATGGTGAAGTGGCTTTTTACGGTGGAAGCTTTACCCTGCTGGAATCGGCCCTGCAGCGGCAATATCTCGGGCAGGTTGTTCCTTTTATCAAAGCCGGTCGGGTTTCCGGCGTTCGGATTTCGACCCGGCCTGATGCGATTGCCACTGAAACGGTTGAGAACCTGGTTGACGGTGGTGTGCAAACGGTGGAATTGGGGTGTCAGTCTTTTTGTCCCGAGGTCCTGGCGGCCTCCGGGCGGGGACATGCACCGGCGGATACGGAAAAGGCGGTGCGGGTTCTTCGCTCTCGGTCACTTCGAATCGGCTTGCAACTGATGCCGGGTCTACCGTTGGGCAGCAGGGCGGAGGCCCTTCGTTCTTTGCGCTGGGCACTCGGCCTCGAGCCCGATTTTATGCGGATTTATCCAACTGTTGTAGTGCGTAATACCTTGCTGGAGGACGACTACCGACGGGGATGCTACAAACCGCTGGACCTTGAAGCTGCGGTCTCCATCTGTGCCGAGATGCTCTGGAATTGCCATCGGGCTCAAGTGCCGGTGATCCGTCTTGGCCTGCAGGCAACGGACGGATTGGAGCGAAGCGGAGCTATTGTCGCCGGCCCCTATCACCCGGCATTTGGCGCTCTTGTCAGGTCGCGCATCTGGCGTCGGGCCCTGTGGTCTGTCTTGCCCCGGACCCGCTCCGGCGAAGTGCGGGTTCATCCCGCAGATCTGAGCGATGCCCTGGGCCACCGCCGGGACAATCTGACTTTTTTTTACAGTCGGGGTAGCAGGCCGGCGTTCCGGTCGGACGAGACGCTCCCCCGGAATCATTTCAGCCTGGACCATCAAACGTATCTGGTCCATGAGAACGCAGCGTTTGATCCGCTGTGAAGGGCAGTTGCGATCTTCCGATTCGAGTACCGTTCCGGAAATATGTACGATAAAGTGATGCATCGACGTTGCGAACCAGGGGCAGAAATCAGGCCCTTGAAGATCGCGCCGCCATCAGTCTCTGGTTACAAGGCGGCGAAAATGACCTTCAAGGAGACGGCCCTTGCAGTTGAATACTCATAACGACTTGTTTCTAAAGAAGTTTCCTTGGAAAGCAGATCAATGAAGCCTGAAAAGATGAAATTCCGCTCCGGTTTTGTTTCCATCGTCGGTCGGCCAAATGTAGGTAAATCGACGTTGTTGAATGCGCTTTTGGGTCAGAAAATTGCTATCGCAACCAACAAACCCCAGACGACCCGCAACCGAATCCTCGGAATTCATACTCGCGATACGTGCCAGATTCTGTTTCTCGACACCCCGGGCATTCATCGTGCGAAGGGTCGGCTCAACCAGTATATGGTGGACCAGGCTCTGGCTTCCTGCAAGGATGTCGACGTGGTTTTGTTTCTGGTGGAGGCCACGGATCAACCGGGCGGTGGCGATGAGTACATTCTGGAGCTGTTGTCCAGAGGCAGAGTCCCGGTTATTCTGGGTCTCAACAAGTCCGACCTGGTGGAAAAAACGGCTCTTCTGCCGCTCATTGCGGCCTATGCGGAGAGGTTTGATTTCGCCGGAATTGTTCCCCTTTCGGGGGTTACCGGGGACGGTATCAAGGAACTCATCGCTGTCGTAGAAGAACGGCTACCCGAAGGGCCGCTGTATTATCCGGAGGATATGATTACCGATCAGCCTGAGCGGTTTATCGTAGCGGAGATGATACGCGAGCAGTTGTTAAAACAGACTCATGATGAGGTACCCTACGGTGTTGCGGTGGCGGTGGAGCGCTTTACTGAAAAACCGGAGAAAAAGCTGGTGGTTGTCGAGGCGGTCATTCATGTTGAAAGAGAGGCACACAAGCGAATTGTGATCGGCAAAGACGGTTCCAGGCTGCGAGCCATCGGTCAGGCGGCTCGTTATGACATCGAAAGAATGCTCGGGTCCCGGGTCTTCCTGGAATTATTTGTTCGAGTGGAAAAAAACTGGACCCAGTCCGGTCGTCTGCTCAAGGAATTCGGCTACGACTGAGGGCCGCCCCCGGCAAAGTCGAAAACAATCTTGTCCCGTACCCGAGGTCAATAAATTCATGTCCGTAGTGGCTATTGTCGGCCGGCCCAACGTCGGTAAATCGACACTTTTCAACCGTATTGTCGGCCAGCGCCTCGCTCTGGTGGAGGACTTTCCGGGGGTGACCCGGGATCGCAACTACGTGGAGGTTGCCCGATATGAGCGTCCTTTTATCCTCATTGATACCGGCGGCTTCGAACCTGCCAGTGAGGATCGTCTGCTTACCCAGATGCGCCAGCAGTCACAGTTGGCGGTAGAGGAAGCGGATGTCATTCTGATGGTGATGGATGGACGGGAAGGACTGACGCCTTCGGACGTCGAGGTGGCCGCCGGATTGCGCCGCTCCGGCAAACCGGTTCTGTTTGTGGTGAACAAGGTCGACGGCCCCAGGCAGGAAGCTGAAGCGACGGATTTTTATTCTCTGGGCGTGGATAAAATTTATACGGTTTCCGCGGAACACGGACAGGGAGTGAGCGGTATGATCGAGGACGTCCTCGCCCTTCTGCCGGCGGAAGACCCGGAATTCTGCCGCGACGCGGATGAAGTGCGGCTTGCCGTTATCGGCCGGCCCAATGTGGGAAAATCCTCCCTGGTCAACCGCATGCTCGGATACGAACGGGTTGTGGCCAACGCGACGGCAGGAACCACCCGGGACTGTATCGACACTCCCCTGGAGTACAACCAGCGTCGCTACACCCTGATTGATACGGCGGGTATTCGCCGAAAAGGCAAAGTCAGTCAAAAACTGGAAAAATTCAGTGTGGTGCAGGCGCTTAAAGGCATGGACCGGGCCCATTTGGTATTGATGGTGATTGATGCCGCCGAGGGAGTTACAGAGCAGGATCTTACCGTGGCCGGTTACGCCTATGAGAAGGGAAGGGCAGTGATCCTGGTGGTCAACAAGTGGGATCTGGTAGTTAAAGATCATAAGACCATGGGCCGGTATGTTGAAAATCTGAGAGATTCTTTCAAGTTTCTTTCATTTGCGCCGATTATCTTTGTGTCCGCTCTGAGCGGTCAGCGCGTGAATCGGATCATGGCCCTGGTCGAGAAGGTGGCGGTTGAATTCAACCGGCGGGTAGCCACACCCGAGTTGAACCGGCTCTTGAAGGAAGCCACGATCAGTCACCCGCCGCCCCTGTCCCAGGGTCGCAGGGTCAAGCTGTTTTATATTACGCAGACGGCGGTTCGCCCGCCCACTTTCGTCGTGTTCGGCAATCGTACCGGGGATATCCATTTTTCCTATCATCGTTATCTGGTGAATCAGTTGCGGGAAGCTTTTGATTTTACCGGTTGTCCCATTCGCCTCTTGTTCAAGGATCGTGAATAGATGAATTTTTCCGGACCCCTTGAGGATTTGCAGGTGCGGGAGTTGTTGAAGATTCTCGCATCGAGTGCCAGCAGCGGGTTGCTGAAGCTTTTTTGTGACAAAGAACGGGCCGAAGTGCGTTTAAGTAAAGGGCGCGTTGTCGCCGTCCTTCGACAGGGGCCAGATGCTCCTTCGGCGCAAAATTCCAATCTTTCCCAAGCTGTTTCCGATCCCGTTTCCCGTCGTGCGTTGATCGATGCCGTGCGCAATCTTTTTTGCTGGAATCGAGGTTGCTTTTCCTTTCAGCCTGAAGCGACGGCAACCGGCCCCTTCGGAATTTTTGGCGTCGATGAGTTTGGTTTTGACCAGGGCGTGAGTGCAGAAGTTATTCTGGAACAGGAGAATGTGTGTCTACCGGTGATTAGCCCGGCAGCTTCTTCGCCACAGTCTAACGTTGAGCTGTCGGAAACACCGCCTGAACAGGGTGTAGCTGTTTTGCTCATCGATGACGATCCTCGCGTGGTTGAACAGTTGACCCGGACTTTGAAGCGTTTGGGGGTTTCATCACGGGCTTTTGGGTGCACAAGGGAACTGCTGGACCTGATCAACTCGCACTGGTTTGCTGAACACCGACCCGTGTTGGTTGTCGATCTGATCATGCCGCGCCTTCATGGAGGGGGTATCCTTGGCGGACTGGAACTACTTGAAAAAATACAAGGTTCCTTCGGCGAGCAACAACTCCTGGTCTACAGCGATTATCCCTGTTCCGAAATTGAACCCCGTCTGCAGCAAATGGGCGTTTTCGAGCTTGGCAGCAAACCACGTTTGACCGCCGTCGGGGATAATCTTGACGAACTCACAGACTTCTGTGAACGTCTGGCGAGCCGGATTCTGGCTCTGCTTGATGACCGTGGAAAAGTGGTTGCAGGACAGGTTGCTGCTCAAAAGGCCCCGCAACCCGAAGCCGGGAAAAAGCAGCAAGCCCCCCTTCAGACTGTTGGATTTGGCACTCTGAACGGAATTCTGCAGGAATTGCGCGAGGCTGAAAATAACAGTCAGGTAATGCTGCTGGTGTTACGTTTTGCTACGGAAATTCTGGACCGGGCCGTGCTGTTTTCGATTGACGGTCAGCGCCTTGTCGGTGTGGGCCAGTTTGGTTACGGGGAACAGGGCAGTTCCGCCGACGAGAAAATTCGCCGGCTGAGGATACCGGTGGAGGAGGCCGGTTTCCTCAGAGACGTGATTGATGCCGGGGCTGCCCGCACCGGGTCGCTCGGTTCGGGGCTTTGGGATCGTCATCTGCGTGCGGAACTGGGCCTGGGGATTTCGGGCCGTGTTTTCGCCGGGCCTCTGGTGCGCAATGGCCAGGCCACGGCCTTGCTCTGCGGTGACGGTTCACCGAATGAGGCAAGGGAAAGCGACAGACAGGTTCTGGAATTGTTTCTGCATCAGGCAGGGATGGTGCTGGAAAAACTCAAGCTGTCGGAACAACTCAGGGAAATGTCTTCCCTGCTGGGCAAGTCTCCTGCGTGCTAAAAAGCTCCAGGGCGAGCAATCTTGAGGGCAAGCTTTTCAGTTCTTTTTCAGAAGCACGCAGGCACGGTACTTGCTTCTATTGGAACCGACTTTTTTCCGGTTTTGTTGCGTATCAAAAGACCGCTGCTGCTGCTGTTTCTGATAGACCCGGGCCAAACAGACCGATTTTGGTTCTTTGATTACCGGACCGATTTTTACAACGCACTTGCGCACAAGGTTCCCTGACGACAGGCCTCGATCAAGCAAGGAGTTTTTTCGTGGCAAAAAATAAAATCCTGATTGTTGAGGACGAGGAAAGTCTGCTCAGGCTGGAGAGCATATTGCTGACATCCAAGGGTTACGAGGTGGTTGCCGCGAGTAATGGCCTGCAGGCACTTGAGGTGTTCAAGAATGAAAAACCCGATCTGGTGCTTCTGGATATCATGCTGCCGGAACTGGACGGCTTTGAGGTGTGCCGGCAAATCAAGGCCAACCCGGCCACCGAGGCGATTCCGGTCATCATGGTGACGGCCAAAAAAACAGGGGACGACATGACGCGGGGCGAACAGGTCGGCGCGGACTGGTATATCACCAAGCCGTTCAAATCTGCCATGGTTCTGGAAACCATTCAGCGCTTTTTATCCTGAAAAACGTCCTTCTCGCGTATCAACTTCAGAGCCAAAAAGTGTCACCCCGACAAGGGTCGATGGGATAGTTGAGGTTGGACAACCCCTTGACAACAGCAGGGTCAATTATGTTAAATGTTGCAGGTTTGAGTGCCCGATGGGGCATTTGAGATGGAAAATTTTTTATTCGTTATTTCAATCGAATGCAATTCTGTCATTTTGCAAGGAGGCCACATTGGCTAAAGAAGAAGCGATTGAAGTTGAAGGCTCTGTTGTCGAGCCGTTGCCCAATGCCATGTTTCGCGTCAAACTCGATAACGGGCATATCGTTCTGGCGCATATTTCCGGAAAGATGCGTAAATTCTACATCAGGATTCTGCCCGGCGATCGGGTGACGGTTGAGCTTTCCCCTTACGATCTGACTCGGGGTCGGATTACCTACCGGGAAAAATAGGCACTTTTTGAAAGTGTCGAGGCTGTCCGAAAACCGCGACTCGACGCATCGAACCATTACCTTCCGACTGGTCCGCGGCGATGCGGTTTCCAGCTTTTTTTGTTTTGTGATGCCGGCGATGGCCGGCTTTACTATTTTGTATTGACGACCCTGGGATTGCGGAGGATCTATGCAAGAACGCTACGATTCGGCTGCTATTGAAGAGAAATGGCAACGGCGATGGGAGGAGCAGGACACATTTGCGGTACGGGAGGATCCGGACAGGCAGAAATATTATCTGCTGGAAATGTTTCCCTATCCCTCCGGGCGTATTCATATGGGTCATGTGCGCAACTATTCCATTGGCGATGTGGTTGCCCGGTTCAAACGCATGCAGGGCCTGAATGTTCTTCATCCTATGGGTTGGGATGCTTTTGGCATGCCGGCGGAAAACGCAGCCATTCAGCACGGTACTCACCCGGCCCGGTGGACCCGGGAAAATATCGCCCACATGCGCTCACAACTTAAAAAGATGGGCTTTTCCTATGACTGGAGTCGTGAGTTTGCAACCTGCGATGCAGAGTACTACCGTTGGGAGCAATTGATCTTTTTGAAAATGTACGAAAAGGGCTTGACTTACAAGAAAAGCTCTTTCGTCAACTGGTGTGAGCCGTGCCAGACGGTGTTGGCCAATGAACAGGTGGAGGACGGTCGCTGCTGGCGCTGTGACTGTGAAGTTGAGCAGAAAGAACTGGAACAGTGGTTTTTCAAGATCACCGCCTATGCCCAGGAACTGCTTGATGAGACTTTTCATCTCAACGGGTGGCCGGAACCGGTTCTGACCATGCAGCGGAACTGGATTGGTCGCAGTACCGGTTGTGAGATCGACTTTGCCGTGAAAGGTTCCGAAACAGTCATCAGGGTCTTCACCACCCGTCAGGATACCCTCTACGGAGCGACCTTCATGAGTCTGGCCCCGGAACACCCGATGGCGCTGGAGTTGGCTACGGCTGAGCAGCGCCAGGCGGTGGAGGCCTTCATTGCCAAGGTGCGACGCCAGGACAAGTCCGGCCGGGCCAGCGGCAATTACGAAAAAGAGGGTATTTTTACCGGCAGTTACTGTATCAATCCGGTAACCGGTGATCCCATTCCCGTTTACCTTGCCAATTTTGTCCTGATGGATTACGGAACCGGCGCGGTCATGGCCGTACCGACGCATGACCAGCGCGATTTTGAGTTTGCCTCCCGATATGGCATTTCCATGCGGTTGGTAATTCAACCGGACGGCGATATCCTGGCTCCCGAGACCATGACCGAAGCTTGGATCGGGTCCGGGCGGTTGGTGAATTCCGGATCTTTTGACGGTCTTGACAACGAAACCGCCAAAGAGAAGATCGCGGACTATCTCGAATCTTGCGGAATCGGCCGTAAAAGAGTCAATTTCCGGTTGCGCGACTGGGGGGTTTCCCGTCAACGTTATTGGGGAACGCCGATTCCGATCCTTTACTGCGACGCTTGCGGCACGTTGCCGGTTCCGGAACAGCAGTTGCCGGTTCTGCTGCCCCAGGATGTGCAGATTTCCGGAGCGGGCGGCAGCCCCCTGGCTCAACATGAAAGTTTTCTCTATACGGAGTGCCCGCTCTGCGGCGGAAGGGCGAGACGGGAAACTGACACCTTTGACACATTTGTTGAAAGTTCCTGGTACTTTGTGCGTTTCGCCAGCCCCGGTGAGCGCAAGGCCCCCTTTGACCGTATGGCGGCGGAATACTGGCTGCCTGTTGATCAGTACATCGGCGGCATCGAGCATGCGGTCATGCATCTACTTTATGCCCGCTTTTTTACCAAGGTGCTAAGGGACTTGGACATGCTGGCGGTGGACGAGCCGTTCCGCAACCTGCTGACCCAGGGCATGGTCTGCATGGAAACTCGTTCCTGTCCCGAACACGGCTGGTTGTTTCCGGAAGAGGTTGAGGACACCTACTGCCGCAAATGTGGTCGCAGGGCGATCCTGGGCCGCAATGAAAAGATGAGCAAATCAAAAAAGAACGTGGTGGACCCGGATCAGCTTATTGATCGCTACGGTGCCGACACAGCCCGATTATTTTCGTTGTTTGCGGCGCCGCCGGAAAAGGATCTGGAGTGGAACGAACAGGGCGTCGAGGGCTGCTATCGATTTCTTAATCGGGTCTGGCGTGCGGTCTACGAAAACATGGAGGATCTTGCTTCGATCGAAGGGATGGATGATGATGCCATGGCCGGCAGAGTGCTGCGCCGCCATACGCACCGAACTATCCGCAAGGTTACGGAGGATATAGATGGCCGATTCCATTTCAATACCGCCATCTCGGCAGTCATGGAACTGGTCAATACTATCTATAGTTTTGAGGCCAAAAAAAAATGTCCGGCCGCGCTGCGGGAAGCCCTGGAAGCAGTGGTGCTGCTGCTGTCTCCCTTTGTTCCCCATGTTTGTGAAGAATTGTGGCAGCGGCTCGGACATTCCGGCGGCGTGGAGACGGCAGGGTGGCCACAATACGACACAGCGGCCTTGACCGAGGACCAAAAGACTATCGTCGTGCAGGTCAACGGCAAAGTACGGGGCAAGGTGACCGTTGCCGCCGATGCGGGCGAGGAGATACTCAAAGCGGCAGCTCTGGCGGAGGAGAATGTCATGCGCTTCACAGAGAACAAGACTGTCCGCAAAGTGATCGTGGTACCCGGCCGGCTGGTGAATGTGGTGGCGTCATGATCCGCTCGGCGCTTCTCATCGTTCTGCTAGTTTTTGCTCTGGGTGCCTGCGGCTATCGACTGCAGGGCCGATCCGCCCAGCTTCCAGGGGGGGTGCGTTCCGTTGTCATTGAGCTGTTTGATAACCAGACCTTTGAGCCGTTTCTTGAAAACAGTGTAACCCGCGCGGTCATCAGCCGTTTTGCCCGCCACGCAGAGCTTGAAATCGTGGAACAGCCGGCCCGCACGGAAGCCTTGTTGCGTGGTCGTATAACCGGTTATCGCAATTTTGCCTTGTCCTACGATCAGAATGACAGAATCGCCGAGTACCGCTCCGAAATGACGGTGGAGGCAGACTTGCTCCGACTCGAGACGGGGGAGGTACTGTGGCGGGGTTCCGTCGTCTGGCACGAGGATTATAATGTCTCCGAGGACAAGGTTTTGCAGGAAGACCGCAAACGGGCCGCCATTCTCGAGATCAGCGAGCGGCTGGCGGACGAACTGTTTTCGCGTATGATTGACCAGTTTTGATCCCCCCCCGGAATCACCTGCCATGACACCCGCCGAACTGAACAGAGCCATTCACGAACGTCGCTTTCCGTCACTTCTGTTGCTCTACGGGGAAGAGCGTTTTTTTCTTGAAGAAACGCTGAGGGCGTTGCAGCAATCGATTGTAGCTGGCGAATGTCGGGACTTTAATTTCAATCAGTATCATGGCGATACTGCCCGTGGTGCGGAGATCCTCGACGCGGCGCGTACTCTGCCTGTTTTCAGTCCGATGCGGCTGGTTGTAGTGAGGGATATCCAGTCTCTGGGGACCGCAGACTTCGACCTGTTGCTTCCCTATCTGGCCGACGCTTGCCCGGAAACGGTTCTGGTACTGACTGCCGACAAAATTGACGCGCGTAGAAAATTCTACCAACACTTTAAGAAATACGGTGAACTTGTTGAGTTTAAAAGGTTTTATGAAAATCAGATTCCGGGTTTCGTCCGTGACCGGGCCCGACAGTACGGCATTACTTTTGCCGAGGAGGCCATGGCCTTTTTTTGTCGCAGGATCGGCACCAACCTGGCGGAGATTGCCGGCGAACTGGAAAAACTGGTCACTTATCTCGGGGATCGTGACCTTGTCGATTTAAGCGACGTGCGTGCGATCGTTTCCGATACGCGCACCGATAATGTTTTTGAACTCACCAACGCCCTCGGGCGCCGGGCGGCATCGGAAGCCCTGCGCCTACTCAACCGGCTCTTGATCGATGGAACGCCTCCACTGGTACTGTTGACGATGATGACCCGGCATTTTCGTCAGATGTGGAAGGCTCATTATCTGCTGGCGCAAGGAGCGGAAAAAAAAGATCTGGTAAAGGGGGTAGGGATCAACCCCTATTTTCTTGAGGGCCTTGTGGAGCAGGCGCGTCTCTTTCCGGCAGACCGCTACTCCCTGATATTCGAACGTTTACTGGAACTTGATATGGCCCTGAAATCCAGCGGCGCACATCCGGCGGCCCTGCTGGAGACTCTGGTGCTTCAGATCTGTCACAACAAAATCGGCATTTAGAAAAAAGGGGCCGCCACAAGGCAGCCCCTTTTTTCATGGTTTCGGGTATCTGTCGCAGCCCGCTCAGGCCAGGGTGTTGACAAGCTTGTTCAGGCGGGAAATTTTACGGCTCGCAGTAGCCTTATGAATGATGCCCTTGGCGGCGGCCTTGTCTATATAGGGGACGGCTTTGGCGAGGGCAACCCGGGCTATTTCCCGTTCACCGTTGGCTACGGCGGTGCGGACCTGCTTTACGAAGGTACGCATGGTGGTCCGCACATGATTGTTGCGAGCGGCACGAGCCGCTGATTGTTTATTTCGCTTGATTGCAGATTTGTGATTGGCCAATGTAAAAGTCCTCCGGCATATTGGATGTTGACCCGGTCTCGGGTGTCTGAATTGCCCTACTTATAGCACCGCAATGAATCCGAGTCAAGATAAGAATTCGACAATAAATTTGATAATACTTTTGTTTTTCAATTATTTACCAGACCATTAGATGGAATTACAATTAATTAATCACTTTGCGGAGGTGGTGCGGGGCACATGTCGGAAAAGAAACGGATATCTTTGGCTACCCTGGTGATGAGCGCCGGGACCGGTGCGAGTCGCATTGCTGGCCTCGTGCGGGATATGGTCGTGGCCGGCTTGTTTGGGGCCGGATTCGGAACGGATGCCTTTTTCATGGCTTTTACGATTCCCAATCTGCTGCGGCGATTTTTTGCCGAAGGCTCCCTGACCGCAGCCTTTGTGCCGACTTTTTCTCAAGTTTATCGCCGGCAGGGTGAGGAGGAGGCGCGACGTGTTGCCCATATTTGCTGGACTTTGTTGATGCTGGTTGTGGGGGCAGTGACGTTGCTTGGAATCCTGGCCGCCCCCCTTTTGGTGCAACTAATCGGAGCAGGTTTTGGTGCTGTCCCCGGCAAGCTGGAACTAACGGTTTTCCTTACCCGTTTGATGTTTCCCTATATCTTTTTTGTCAGTCTGCTGGCGCTGATAGCAGGCATACTCAATGTTCTCGGACATTTTTTCTGGCCGGCCTTTTCAACCACCCTGCTGAACCTCTGCATGATTCTCTGCGCTATTCTTCTGTCTCCGCTGTTTCCGGTGCGTCCTGTAGCGGCGCTGGCCGTCGGTGTGCTGCTTGGTGGTCTGGTTCAGTTGATCGTTCAGTTTCCGGTACTGCGGCGCAAGGGCTTTCGATTGCGCTTCAATGTCGAATTCTCCCACCCGGTGGTCCGAAAAATTTCGACCCTGATGTTGCCGGGACTCGCCGGGGTGGCCATTTATCAGATCAACGTGGTTGTGTCCCGTCTGCTGGCTTCGTTTCTGCGAGAAGGCAGCGTCTCCTATCTTTATTACGGTCAGCGTCTTTTTGAGTTGCCGCAGGGAATATTCATCGTCTCCCTGGCGCAGGCCGTTTTACCGGCCATGAGCCGCCAGGCAGCGGATAAAGACGACGAGGGAGTCAAAGATTCACTCCGTTTTTCCCTGAAAATGATCGTCCTGGTGTCGCTCCCGGCAGCCGCCGGTCTCATGGTCTGCGCTGTTCCGGTCTACAGCCTCTTTTTCATGCGTGGCGAGTTTGTCTATCAGGATGTGGTGCAGACTGCTCTGGCGCTTCGTGCCTACGCCCCCGGGTTGCTGTTTGTCGGCATGAGTCGAGTTCTGGCTCCCACTTTTTTTGCCCTGCAAGATACCAGGACCCCGGTTTGGGCCGCTTTCTGGACCCTGTTAGCCAACGCCTTGCTGGGTCTTCTGCTTATGAAGCCTTTAGGGCATGTCGGTCTGGCCCTGGCCCTTACTCTGGCCTCTTTCTGCAACTGTGCCCTGCTTATCTGGCTGCTGCGTAAAAAAATCGGTTCTTTGGGCCTGTCTGCAGTTGGCGCAATCCTGCTGCGGATTGTACCGGCCACGTTGATCATGTCGGTGGCGGTTTTCAGTATTTTGTCGATGGTGGACTGGCATGCTGGCGGTGGGTTGCTGGAAAAGAGCCTTGCCCTGGCAGTGGCAGTTTCCGGTGGGGCAATCGTCTATCTGTGTGTCGGTCTGTTGTGCGGCGTGAAAGAGTTGCGGGAAGGCCTCAACTGCGTTCGCCGGAGATTTGACCGATGACTGCAACCGAGTTTTCCCTGAATTGTTGAGAAGTTTCAAAAGCGTTTTGTTTACGAAGGTTACTGCTGTTTGTACGTCGGTTGTTCAATCATGCAGGGCAATGGCAGGAAAGACCTGGAAACCTGTATGAAAAAATTTCCGCCGCCCAAACAAAGGGCTTGACAGGTCTGTGGCCACTTTGGTAGAAATTGCCTCGTTGTTGGTGAGCAGGCACGTAGCTCAGTGGGAGAGCACTACCTTGACACGGTAGGGGTCGGCGGTTCAATCCCGCCCGTGCCTACCAGCAGCCGCAGACGAAGACAGCACCAGATGAGGCATCTCCGGATGCCTCTTTTCATTAGTGGAAGGGGTTGAGCATGCTACGCATTACGTTGCCGGACGGTTCCAGCAGAGAGGTCCCCGAGGGGAGCACTCTGCAGGATGTGGCTGCGGAAATCGGCTCCCGATTGGCAAAGCAGGCCGTAGCAGGAAAAATAAACGGCAGGCCGGCGGATCTCGCGGCCCTTGTGGCAGACGGAGATCGCGTCGAAATCCTGACCTTGACCAGCGATGCCGGTCTGGAGGTTTACCGTCATACCGCCGCCCACCTCATGGCCCACGCCGTAAAGGATCTGTTCGGTGACGCTATTCAGGTAACCATCGGTCCCTCCATTGAGAATGGCTTTTATTACGACTTTTACTCTCCGCATCATGCTTTTTCCCCTGAAGATTTCGAACGCATCGAGGGACGCATGCAGGAACTGGTTGATGCCGACCTGCCGATTGTGCGGGATGAAGTCCGGCGGGATCAGGCTGTAGAGTTGTTTCGCAGCCTGGGAGAGGAGTACAAGGTTCAACTTATCGAGGAGTTGACCGAACCAGTGGTTTCTCTCTATCGCCAGGGGGACTTCGTCGATTTATGTCGTGGTCCCCATTTGCCTCGTACCGGCCTGATCAAGGCTTTCAAGCTGACCAGTGTGGCTGGTGCCTATTGGCGAGGTGATGAAAAAAACGCCATGCTGCAGCGTATTTACGCCACCGCATTTCCCGACAACAAACAGCTTCGCACCCATCTGGCACGAATTGAGGAGGCTCGCAAGCGGGACCATCGCCGTATCGGCAGGGAACTCGATCTCTTTTCGTTTAATGAAGAGGCGGGCGCCGGACTGGTGATCTGGCATCCTCGGGGCGCCCTGTTGCGCACTTTGCTCGAAGACTTCGAGCGACGGGAGCATCTGCGGCGCGGCTACGACCTTGTTCTTGGGCCGCAGATTCTCAAAACCGAACTTTGGCAGACTTCCGGTCATTACGACAACTACCGTGAAAACATGTACTTTACGGAGGTGGACGGGCAGAGTTACGGCATCAAACCTATGAACTGCCTTTCCCATATGCTGATTTACAAGTCGCATATGCGTTCCTATCGGGACCTGCCCCTGCGTTATTTTGAACTGGGAACGGTTCATCGCCATGAAAAATCCGGAGTGTTACACGGGTTGTTGCGCGTGCGCGGATTTACGCAGGATGATGCGCATATATTGTGTACTCCGGAACAACTGGACGGAGAGATCAAGGGTGTCCTGGCCTTTGTTCAGGATATCATGGGTATTTTCGGCTTTGAGTACGAAGTGGAAATTTCGACCCGACCGGAAAAATCTATCGGTACCAATCAGGATTGGGAGTTGGCGACCAATGCTTTGATGGGTGCTCTGAAGGATTCGGGCCTCGAATTTGTGATTAACGACGGCGACGGTGCTTTTTATGGCCCCAAGATCGATATCAAGCTCAAGGACGCTCTTGACAGGAAGTGGCAGTGTGCTACAATCCAGTGCGATTTTACCCTGCCGGAGCGATTCGATCTCAACTATATCGGTGCTGACGGTGAAAAGCACCGACCTGTCATGCTCCACCGTGTCATCCTTGGCGCCATCGAACGGTTTATCGGGGTTTTGATAGAGCATTTCGCCGGAAATTTTCCTCTATGGATCTCTCCGGTTCAGGCGATCATTGTCAATGTCACCGACAACCAGGCAGGCTACGCCGAACAGGTGTTTCATTATTTACGAGACGCCGGAGTGAGGGTGGAGAAGGATCTCCGCAACGAAAAACTGGGCTTCAAGATTCGCGAAGCGCAAATGGCGAAGATCCCTTATATGTTGGTTGTGGGTGATAACGAAATGCAATCCGGTACCGTTGCACCGCGCTATCGCAACGGCAAGAACCTTGATCCCATGTCGGCTGCGGATTTTGTCCAACACGTTCAGGACGAATGCAGTCGATACCATTAGGAGGTGTCACCATAGCAAAGCAAGAGACACGCATAAATCTTGATATACGTGCCAGACAGGTTCGGGTGGTCGATGACGAAGGCGGACTACTTGGCATTCTGACTGTTCCCGAAGCTCTGGCGATTGCCGAGGAGCGCGGCCTCGACCTGGTGGAGGTGTCGCCCAATGCCGATCCTCCGGTGTGTCGAGTCATGGATTATGGCAAGTATAAGTATCAGGCCAGCAAAAGGGCGGCGGAAGCCAAAAGGAAATCGGCCAAGGTTGAAGTCAAGGAAGTGAAGATGCGGCCAAAGACCGAGGAACACGATTTCCAGGTTAAGTTGCGCAATGCCCGTCGTTTTCTGGAGGCTGGGAACCGTGTCAAGGTGACCGTCATGTTCCGCGGCAGGGAAGTGACGCATCCCGAATTCGGTCGAAGTCTCATGGATAAACTTGCCGAGCAAATTGCCGATATCGCGCAGGTGGAAATGACACCACGCATGGCTGGTCGCTTTATGACAATGGTTGTGGCACCTAAAAAATAGATCGCTATAGAACAAGGAGAAAAGCAGATGCCTAAAATGAAAACCAACCGCGGTGCCGCCAAGCGATTTCGAAAGACCGGCACTGGCAAAATTCGTCGCAACAAGGCTTTCAGCAGCCACATTCTGACCAAAAAAACGACTAAGCGAAAACGCGATTTGCGCCGCTCCACTCTGGTCTCCAAGGCGGATTCCGGCAATATCGCCCAGCTTATTCCCTACAAGTGACGGCTTGTTTTTGGAGTACCCGTTTCAATGCCGTGAACTGAGGGGACAAGTCTCCTCCTTCAGATCCGGCAGCGGCAGAGCCGCCAATTTCGCACATCCAAGGAGTTACTGATGCCAAGAGTAAAAAGAGGTTTTAAAGCGAGACGCAGAAGAAACAAGGTTCTTAAACTGGCCAAGGGATACCGGGGCGCCAGGGGAAAACTGTTCCGCAGTGCTACGGAGGCCGTAGATCGGGGTCTCAAGTACGCTTTTCGCGACCGCAAGGTCAAGAAACGGGATTTTCGTGCCTTGTGGATTTCGCGTATCAACGCAGCCGCCCGTGAGAACGGGCTGTCCTACAGTCGTCTGGTACATGGCCTGAAACAGGCCCAGATCGGTCTGGACCGCAAGGTGCTGGCACAGCTTGCTGTTGCCGATCCGGACGGTTTTACAGCAGTCGTTGATAAAGCCAAGGCCCGGATGCAGTAGATACCAAAAAAAGAGATGGGGGTCGCCTCATCTCTTTTTTTTTGACTAAATTTCGGAAGCCTCAGGGCTTCCTTTCCTTTTTTCGACAACGGGATCGCTATGAGGGAACAACTCACGGAATTATTGGAACAGGGACGATCCGCTCTCATGAATGCTGATTCGGCCGAAGCACTGCAGCAAGCCAGGGTAGCCCTGCTGGGTAAAAAAGGTTCCATGACCGGCATCATGAAAGGAATGGGCCGAATGACGGCGGAAGAAAGACCCGTTATCGGTGCCCTCGCCAACAGAATCAAGGAAGAATTGGAGACTCTTTTTGAGGAACGGGCCGCCTTCATAGAAGAGCAGGAACTGCAGCGGCGACTTGCTACCGAACGCATCGACGTCACCTTGCCCGGTCGTACGCGCTTCAGCGGCTCCAGGCACCCGGTTACACTGGTTACAGAAGAGATCTGCGACATCTTTGCCTCTCTGGGTTTCGGGGTTGAGGAGGGTCCGGAGGTCGAACAGGACTTCTATAATTTTGAAGCTCTCAACATGCCCAAAGATCATCCTGCCCGCGATATGCAGGACACCTTCTATATTAACGATGACGTTGTGCTGCGCACTCATACTTCGCCGGTACAGATTCGCGCCATGCTCAAACACGCCCCTCCGGTGCGGGTAATAGCTCCGGGGACTGTCTATCGACGGGACTCCGACATCACCCACTCCCCCATGTTTCACCAGATTGAAGGCTTTCTGGTTGACCGCCACATAAGCTTTGGCGACCTCAAGGGAATATTGACGACCTTTATCACCCAGTATTTCGGCAAGAATGTCGGCGTACGTTTTCGGCCGTCTTTCTTCCCGTTTACCGAGCCAAGTGCCGAAGTCGACATTCAGTGCGTGATTTGCGGTGGCGGTGGCTGCCGGGTATGCAAAAAGTCCGGCTGGCTGGAGATTCTTGGTAGCGGTATGATCGATCCGGAAGTCTTCAGGTCGGTGAACTATGATTCGGAAAAATATAGCGGATTTGCGTTTGGTATGGGGATAGAGCGTATCGCCATGCTCAAATACGGCGTCAATGATCTGCGGCTTTTCTTCGAGAACGACGTGCGTTTTTTACAGCAGTTCTGAATAGCCGGGCGTTTATTTGAGCTGACGGCGCCGAACGGCTATCGCCCGCAAAGGAATTCCAAGAGATGATAGTATCTTATAACTGGCTGAAAGAATTCGTCGATTTCGATCTAACTCCTGAAGAACTTGCTCATCGGCTTACCATGGCGGGCCTGGAAGTGGATGCCATCGAATTGCTCGGGTACGGGCTGGACTCGGTTGTTGTCGGCCGTCTCGACTCGGTAGAACCGCATCCCGATGCCGAGCGCCTGACAGTATGTCAGGTGACTACCGGTGGCGAAACGGTTCCCGTTGTTTGCGGTGCGACCAACCACAAAGTTGGAGATCTGGTAGCTTTGGCCAAGGTCGGCACACGGCTGCCGGGTGATTGCAGCATCAAGAGAAGTAAAATTCGCGGACAGGTTTCCATGGGCATGCTTTGTTCGAAAACAGAGCTTGGGCTGGCGGAAACGTCCGAAGGAATTCTGATTCTGCCGCCGGGTTACCCACTGGGAGAGCCGGTTTTTGACGTATTGGGACTCAAGGATGCGCGCCTTGAAATCGGTCTGACACCCAATCGCCCCGACTGTCTCAGTCTGGTGGGTGTTGCCCGGGAAATCGCCGCCATGGTCAATCGTTCCCTGTCCCTGCAGTACGCGACTCCGAAGGAAACCGGCTTGCCCTGCGGCGACAGTGTTTCCATCGCCATTGAAGATCAGGATCTTTGTCCTCGATATGCCGCACGCTTGATTCGCGGGGTGACAATTGGTTCATCTCCGGAATGGCTGGTGAACAAACTCGAAGCCATCGGACTGCGCTCCATCAACAACGTCGTTGATGTCACCAATCTGGTGCTCATGGAATTGGGGCATCCGCTGCACGCCTTTGATTATGATCAATTACGTGGTGGGCGCGTTGTGATCAAGCGGGCCGGTGAGGGGGAGTCTTTTACGACCCTTGACGGGCAAGTTCGCACCCTCCGCTCGGAGGATCTGGTGATCTGTGATGGCGAGGGACCGGTGGCGCTGGCGGGGATCATGGGGGGTGAAAACTCGGAAGTGGGTCCTGATACACGCCAAGTACTGCTGGAAAGCGCCTACTTCAATCCTGTCACGGTTCGGCGAACCAGCAAGCGACTGGGCATGCATACGGAAGCCTCACACCGTTTTGAGAGGGGCGCCGACGTAAATATGGTCCCCATCGCTTTGGACAGAGCCGCAACCCTGATCATGGAGGTGGCCGGTGGTTCCCTGGCTCAGGGCATGATCGATTGCTACCCCCAGCCTGTTGCGGAGCGACGCATTTCCCTTAAATTTTCCAGGGTCAACGAAGTTCTTGGACTGAACCTGACCGGTGTGGAGATTTGCTCGCTGCTGCAGTCCATCGATCTTCTTGTTCAACTGGCCGAGAACAATCACAGCGTTTCGGTACGGGTTCCGACATTCCGCCCGGACCTCGAGCGGGAAATTGATCTGATCGAGGAAGTGGCCCGTTTGCACGGCTACGATAAGATTCCAGTGACCATGCCCACCAGCGAGATGATTTGCCATCGACCCGAGCCTGCTCAGCGCTACGCGCGGCAGATCCGCAATACCATGATTGCTGGGGGTTTTTCGGAAATCATCAACTATTCTTTTATCGCTTCCGATGGGGACAGCCTGCTTCTGGATGCCGATGATCGACGTCGCTGTTCGGTCCGCATTCTTAATCCGCTGACCGAAGAGCAATCCGTCATGCGTACCAACCTGGTATCCAGTATGCTGGAAACCGTCGCCCGCAACCGCGCATACCGGTCGACGGATCTGCGTCTTTTTGAGTTGCGCCCGGTATTCCAGCCGCAGGACGGTGAACTGCTGCCCCGCGAAAGCCTGCGGCTTTGTGCCGCCATCAGTGGTCGTCGGGAGCCTCTTGGCTGGGCCCAGGCCGAGGCGTCCGCCGATTTCTATGATTTGAAGGGACAACTGGAAAGCCTGTTAGCGGGCCTGCAATTGAGGAGCATCACCTGGGATGCCAGCAGCAGTGACAGTTTTTATCACCCGGGAAAATCCTGCACGGTAGGGTCGGCGTCGGACCGTTTCGGAACTCTGGGTGAGGTTCATCCCAAGGTTTTGAAAAACTTTTCCATTGACCAACCGGTTTATATCATGGATCTTGATCTGGAAGCCGTTTTTTCGGCAACAGGTTCCGGTCGGCCTTTTCAGGCAATTTCCCGATTCCCGGATATCTGTCGTGACAGCGCCCTGCTGGTGGATGACCAGGTGGATGCGGCCCGAGTACTCTCCGTTATCGAGGAGGTACGTGGGGCCACTGTTGAGGACTATACGCTTTTTGATCTATACCGGGGCGCGGGTATTCCGCAGGGCAAAAAAAGCCTGGCCATTCGGGTTCGTTACCGCAGCGCTGAAAAGACCCTCACCGATGAAGAAATTTCGACTGCTCATGAGCGTATCGTTGCGGCGCTCAGAAAACGGGTCGGGGCGGAGATCCGCTGAAAAAAAGCGTTTGATCGCTGCAAGTTCCTGTGATATAACCTGTTGATGTTCATGGACTTACGTTATTGGAAGGGGGCGAATCTATGACCAAGGCGGACCTCGTGGAACGCGTCTATCTGAAAACCGGTTTTTCAAAAAAGGAGTCCGCGCAAATTGTGGAGACGGTTTTCGATCTGATGAAGTCGACACTGGAAAGCGGTGAAAAGATCAAACTGGCCGGTTTCGGGAACTTTGTGGTCAAGAGCAAGGCCACTCGAAAGGGACGTAATCCGCAAACCGGTGAAGAGATTAAAATATCGTCCCGCAAGATTTTAACGTTCAAGCCCAGTCAGGTTCTCAAATCCGTCATCAACGGCGAGGGTTAGTTTGACAGGGCGATCGGGCTGGTTGTTCATGGATGTTCCCATTCCCGATAAGTTGTATTTCAAAATCGGCGAAGTCGTTTCCCTGACCGGCGTCAAGGCGCATGTCTTGCGTTATTGGGAGTCGGAGTTTGGTACCGATTTTCGACCTCTGAAGAGTCGGGGCCGCCAACGCCTGTATCGCAGGCAGGACATCGACCTCGTGCTTCGTCTGAAAAGACTGCTCTACGAGCAGGGATATACCATTGCCGGCGCGAGAAAATTTCTGCGTAGTCATGGCCTGGAAAAGACAGGAGCCGATACGGAAGCGGATGCCGAATCGGCTTTTCGTTTACTGAATGAATTGAGAGACGACCTGGTTCGCCTTCGCAAAACCCTGGAACGTTGATATCGCACTTCTCGGCCTTCAGTTGTGGATACCGTGTTCCATGGTATGACCAGCCAACCTTGGTCGGGATTGTTCCAATTTGTCATTTTCCAACGCCGGACAGTGCATTTTCCTGTCTGCCTAATGGTTCCCGGTTCCGGGAATATCTTCTTTTCCATATCTCATCGCCACATTTGCTATGCCTGAAGCTGGCAATTCCTGAAACAACGTTCTCGGTTGAGGTGTAACCACTATGCCAGACAGCCTTTTTTCCCTCCATGGCTTATTTTTTCGCATGCCCGTCGCTGGACTTCCTTGCCCGACGTTTCGAGACGCTGTCGAAAACGTAGCGCAGGAAATTACTTTTACAGGGCCGCATTTGCTTTTTGTTGTTTATGGAAGAATGTGAGAGGAACGGGACTATGGACTATGCAATTGCCCGCCGTTTAATGGTCGAAAGGCAGATTGAGGCCCGAGGGGTTCGAGACCCCCTGGTGATCGAAGCCATGAAACGCGTGCCTCGCCACCGTTTTGTCGAAGAGGCCCTGTGGAGTCAGGCTTACGGGGATCATCCCTTGCCTATTGGGGAAAAGCAGACCATTTCTCAACCTTACATGGTGGCGCTGATGACCGAGGCGCTTCAGCTTCGAGGCGGTGAAAAAGTTCTTGAAATCGGTACCGGTTCCGGTTATCAGGCAGCTGTGCTGGCCCAGATCGCGTCGCGGGTGTACAGTGTCGAACGAATCGCTTCTCTTGCCCGTCGAGCCCGTCTGGTTCTCGACGACATCGGCTGTCGCAATGTCAATATTAAATTAAGTGACGGCACCGTTGGTTGGGAGGAGGAAGCTCCATTTGATGGGATTATCGTTACCGCCGGTTCCCCCGGTGTGCCACCCGGATATCTTGCTCAGCTGGCCCCCAACGGACGTCTGGTCATTCCTGTCGGAGGTCGCGAACACCAGGTTCTTAAAAGAATCGTGCGCCAGGGAGCTGCAGATTTCAGGGAAGAAGATGTGGTTGGCTGTCGCTTTGTTCCCCTTATCGGCAAGGAGGGATGGAGCGAAGGGGAGGTGGTTTGATGGTTTATCTGCGAAGGCTGTACGACTGGGTTTTGCAATGGCTCATACCCCTTACGGAGAATCGGCTCTGCTGATGCTGGCTTTTGCAGAATCGTCTTTTTTCCCGCTGCCTCCGGATATTTTGTTGCTGGCTTTGTGTCTCGCTCTGCCGGTCCGTTCCTATCGATACGCATTTCTGTGTACTGCCGTATCCGTTGCGGGGGGGGATTTTCGGTTATATAATCGGTTACGGTTTCTGGACTTCAACGGCAGTCTACTTTTACAGGTATGTGCCCGGAGTTACGCCGCAGGGTTTTGATCATATTCAGCGCCTGTTCAGTACCTATGATTTCTGGATTATCTTCACTGCCGGCTTTACTCCCATTCCCTATAAAATATTCACCATCGGCGCCGGTGTTTTTTAAATCAATTTTCTGCTTTTTGTGCTGACATCCATTGTGAGCCGCGGATTACGGTTTTTTCTGCTGGCCGGGCTGATATATACTTGCGGGAATAGGGTAAAGGTGATTGTCGACAAATACTTTAATCTTCTGACCATGGCGTTTGTCGCCTTGCTGTTAGGAGGGTTTCTTCTTTTTGCCCATTTTCGGTAAACATTCGGAGCACGGTTGTGGAAGGACAAGTTTGGATGCCCGTTCTGCTGCGCCAATTCTGGACTTTGGTGGTTCTGGTCCTGCTTGCCGTTGGCTGCACTGCTTCCAGTGGAGTCTATCATACCGTCGAGCGGGGTCAGACCCTGTATCGCATCGGTCAGGTCTACGGCGTGGATGTGGACCAACTGGCCCGAGTCAACCGGTTGCGGGACCGCTCCCAACTACAGGTCGGTCAGAAGTTGTTCGTCCCCGGTGTCAATGCCGTCCGTCCGGTACCTTCCACTGCCACCGCTGTGAATCGAACCGCGCCTGCGCCGCGTCCCCGTCAGCCTGCCGGATCTAC
>PWVL01000221.1 GCA_003561875.1 Desulfuromonadales bacterium
CAGCACCGATGAAGCCATTGAGGCGGCCAAGAGCCAGCTCCTCTGGGGTGGTGCGGGCCACACGGCGGTTATTCATGCTCAGGACGAGCAAGTTCTGGACAAGTTCGCCATGGAGATCCCCGCCAACCGTCTGTTGCTCAATCAGCCCGCGGTACACGGCAGCGTTGGTCTCATTTACAACAAACTGCCGCCTTCACTGACTCTGGGCTGCGGCACCGACGGCGGCAACTACCTTGGCAACAACATCAACTACAGCGACCTGCTGAGCATCAAGACCGTCGCCGCCCGCATCGTGGATTACGAGCGCGACGAGTAAACTTAAGGCTTACGGAGAACGGTCTCCCATGGGAGCTGAAATTCTGTAATGGAGCAAGAAGCGGTGGGGTCTCTTCAACGAGAGGCCCCACCGTTGACATCAGGTCCCTGCTGCGGTCACAGACTGTGCAGGGCCTTTTTTTTCCGACTTCATTCGTTTCCGACTTCATTCGTTTCTCGTATCGGCGGAGAATCCTATCCATGGCAGCGCAAAAGACAGCAGGACCGCCCAAAGGAAAACGTCCCGGCTGGTCCAGGGGGTTGGATATTCTGTTGCGTTCCTTGCATATCGGCGTGGCCGGTATTCTGCTCGGCGGAGCGGTTTTTCAGCAGCCGGTAGAAATCCTCCACTTTTACGGACTGCTGGTGGTCCTGTCAGGCCTTGGTCTGGTCGGAACCGAGCTGCATCACAGCCTGCGCTGGCCCCACGAAGGGCGGGGGCTGGCGGCGCTGGCGCACATGCTGCCTATTCCGTTGCTGCATCTGCTTCCGGGCACCAGCGTCAGCCTGTTGTGGGTGGCAATGGTCCTCGGCGGTATTGGCAGCCACATGCCCCGTACCTGGCGACACTGGTCACTGCTGTACGGCAGAGTTGTCGAATAAGCCGATCTGCGGTTCAATTCGTTGCCCTTTGAAAAACCCTTGTTTTCCGTGGCGGAGGCTTGGTTCCTGTCAGGCTATCATGATGTCCGTACCTTCTGCTCCCCGGATCATTATTGTTGCCATGACCGGCGACCGGGTCATCGGTGACGCCGGGCGCATGCCTTGGAATATTCCCGAGGAATTGAAATTGTTTCGCCTGCAGACCAGGGGGCACACCCTGATCATGGGGCGCAGAACCTATCTTTCCATAGGTGTTCCCCTTTCCGACCGGCGGACCATCGTGGTCAGTCGCCGTCTTAGGCCTGCGCCGGGGGTTGCCGTGTGTCCGAACCTGCAGCAGGCTCTGAACCTCGCTGAAAGTTACCGGAACGCGGTCTTTTTTGCCGGCGGCGTAGAAATCTATCGGGAGGCACTGGCTCTCGCAGATTATTTGTCCATTTCCTGGATCAGCGAGCCCTGTTCCGGTGATACGTTTTTCCCGGAGTTTGACCTCCGGGCGTGGCAGGTGGTAAGGCAACGGGACTACGGGCGCTTTCTTCACGTGGTCTACCGGCACAGGGACAGAGAAGGGCGATATTGGTCGGGTTTGTGCCCGGAATGATGTACCCTGTGTCTTTTCCGTGCTTAATGAACCCTGGTTGCACCCGGTTTGGAGAGATCATGAAGGTTGACAAGGCAGGAGTGATGCAGATCGTGGTTACCGTGGCGGCGATAGTTTTGATTCTGGCCGGCATGCAGGCTGCCAAAGCCATCGTGGTCCCTTTTCTGTTGTCGGTGTTTATTGCGGTTATCAGCGCCACACCCATGTTCTGGCTGCAGCGCCGGGGACTGCCCGCCTGGCTGGCGCTGCTGATGGTCATCCTGGCAGTGATGCTGCTCGGTTTTCTGCTGGCGAGCATGATCCTGACCTCGGTTCGGGACCTGACCGGCAGCCTCCCTGTCTATGAAGCCAAACTTCGTGATCTGACTTTTGTAGCGGTGGCGTGGCTGCAGGATCTGGGTATCAAGGTGTCGGTTCCGGTGGTGACTGAAATCCTCGATCCGGGGGCGTTGATCAAAATGGTCACGACCCTGCTCAATGCCCTCGGCAGTCTGGTTGCCAACGGATTTCTGGTAATGATGACAGTCATCTTCATACTGTTGGAGGCAGCGAGTTTTCCCGCCAAAATCGACGCGGTTCTTGGTGGCGAAACGGCCCGTTTCCGGCTGGAGCTGTTTCTCAAAAATCTCAAGCATTACATGTTAATCAAGACCATGGTGAGTGTGGCCACCGGTGTGCTGGTGACGATTCTGGTTTCGCTGCTCGGTGTCGACCTGCCCCTGTTATGGGGTTTTCTAGCTTTCGCTTTGAATTATGTCCCCAACATCGGCTCGATTATCGCGGGACTTCCGGCCGTGGTCCTGACCCTGGTGCAGCTCGGGCCGCTGCGGGCGGTCATGGTTGCCCTCGGCTATCTTGCCATCAATATGCTGCTGGGAAATTTTCTGGAACCCCGTTTTCTGGGAAAAGGTCTGGGTCTTTCGACCCTGGTCGTGTTTCTTTCCCTGCTGTTCTGGGGGTGGCTGCTGGGGCCGGTCGGTATGTTGTTGTCGGTTCCATTGACCATGACAGTCAAGATTGCTTTCGACAGCCGCGAGGATACCCGCTGGTTATCGACGCTGCTGGGTGCAGAAGCTCCACAGAAGCAGGGCTGAGCACTGCATGAAGCCGAGTCAGGGCGTACCGTAAAAAACGCGGTTGGTGCCTGCTGCCGCAAAGCGGTTTTTCAGTGTCGTTTCCAATTCCCCCAATATCTCTGCCAGGGCCTCGCTCCAGGCCTTGACCAGTGTTTCAGGTTGGCGATCCTCCAGCAACAGCCGCCGGTGATAGCTCCGGTGCAGGGGATCGCGAGGCGCCCCTGCCTGCAGATCCCAGAAGCTGAATTCCAGTTGCAGAACC
>PWVL01000220.1 GCA_003561875.1 Desulfuromonadales bacterium
AAAAACACGGAAAAGAACACCAGGAACCAGGCACTGATATCGATTTCCCGATAACCGGGAATAACCCCAAGTCCCTTGAAAATCAGCCGCACCGACTCAGCCCAGCGGGGCAGTCGCAGCAATGTGGGAACGTTTTTTTCGCTTGGATCAGGATCCTGAACCAGCAACCCCCAGCCGAACTTTTGCGCCGCTTGGGACAAGGAATCGCTATTGGTCGCCGGCACGTAGCCCTGTAGATAAACCAGCGCGCCCTCATCACCCATGCCGTCGCTTGCCTCCTGGAACTCGATCCGTTTGTCCAGAGACCGGGAGGCCTGTTCCAGGACCGGCCGTTGATGCGCCAGGGAACGCAAACGGTTCTGTATTTCCGCCACTTCCTGCTCCAGACCCCGCAGTTTGTTTTCAAGAGCGGCCACGTCGCCTGCATCAGGAAGAGGCAGCGGTTCAATCGGCAGTGCCGTTCCGACAGGCGCTACAACAGCGTAATAGGCAAAACCGTCCACCCGGGAGATTTCCTGCACCAGCGCCTCGTCGGGAAAAACCGGAAGCTTCTTGGATGACTGCCGAAACAAAACCAACTCCAGACCGCGACGCCTGAAATCAGCCAGACAGTCAGGATCGAAACGGCCCCAGGGTTGCAGATACTGCAGCTGATCACGACAGGCCTGTTGCTGCTTGCGCAACTCGGCCAGGGCCTGGTCCGCAGCAAAGATGTCCGCCACCAGTCCTTCGGCTGTCCGGGAAGGCTCGCCCTCGGCGACCTTATCGGAAGGCTCGGGCAACAGTGCCAGGGCTTCCTGCAGGGTCTCCCGTTCGCTCCGAAGGCGGTCCAGAACCTCGGAGGCCGGTGGCTGAACCGGGTGGGCGTGAAGAATACCGAGTTCCGCCAGTTGGGCAATCGTCCGGTCCTGTTCCCCGGCCAGACAGACCACCGTCACTTTTTTCATGGGTTCAATCATGACGCGCCTTATTCCTGATCAACGGAGCCCGCCGCGACCGCCTGTGATTCGGCCACCCGGGCGGCACATTTGGCTTTGGCGATCTTGGCCCGGCCAACGGCATTGGACTGCTGATCCGACAAAAAGATCTGTATCTGCCGAATATTGTCGAGGGTCTCGGGAATCTTGACTTTTTCGAACAGGTTAACGCGCTGAGTGGTCACCTGCAATTCCTCTTCAATGGCGTGCAGCTTTTCTTCAAGCAGTATCTGGCGAAGGCGCATAACGGTCAGTTTCTCCACCGCATCCAGCAGGTCCTCATGCCACAAAGGGGCCAGAAACAGATCCTGCTCATGGCGCTGCAAATCCAGCGAATCAAAGACGGGAGTGTCGATTCCGGCGATGTTGCGGGCCGAAGTTTTCCACCCCGTCACTGTAAAAAGTGTTTCCAGAGATTCGCGACGCTCCTCGCCAAGAAGTGCACACCAGCGATCCAACTCCTCTTCAAACGCCCGAATCTCCGCCGCCAGTTGCTGCATTTCCAGTTGCACTCGGCGAACCTCCATCTG
Source organism: Desulfuromonadales bacterium (assembly GCA_003561875.1). Classification (GTDB taxonomy): domain Bacteria; phylum Desulfobacterota; class Desulfuromonadia; order Desulfuromonadales; family Syntrophotaleaceae; genus SLLR01. Next base: position 1,508 of record PWVL01000220.1, read on the forward strand.
CAACTGCTGCTTTTTCAGCTTCAGGGTGGGAAGATAGCGTAAAAACCGCTTAAGGCCGTCCCGTTGCGCCTTTAATTCCGTTTTGGTGAGCTTGATTTTCGCCATAAGTCACTTATCGGGTTGTCCGCAACTCTTAGGATTTCGGCCAGAAACGGCCGGTCAGATCCGATTTGATGCCGGTTTCGGCCGGGTCGAAGCACTCCGCCAGGGTGGTCCAGCCCAGATCGAGGGCCTCCTCCAGGGGCAGATTGACGTTCAGGTCCATCATGCGGGATTCGAAAAGTTCACCGTATTTGAGCAGTTTGGTGTCCCAGTCGGAGACCCGAAAGCCCATGGCCCGTTTCTCCTGGGCTTCGCGACAATCGGCATAGAGCCGGATCATGTTATCCATCAGAGCCCGGTGATCGTCCCGAGTATCGGCATTCACCTGCTGTTTGAGGCGGCTCAGGGAACCAAAAGGTTCGATACGGGCCTGTTTGAGGTAGAACTGCCCCTCGGTAATATAGCCGGTATTGTCGGGAACCGGGTGCGTCACGTCGTCACCCGGCATGGTGGTCACCGCCAGAATTGTAATGGAACCGGCACCCTCGAAATCGACGGCCTTTTCATAGCGGGAAGCCAATTGGCTGTAAAGGTCGCCAGGATAGCCGCGATTGGAGGGAATCTGCTCCATGGTGATGGATATTTCCTTCATAGCGTCGCTGAAGTTGGTCATGTCGGTGAGCAGCACCAGGACCCGTTTTTTTTCATGAACGGCAAAATGCTCCGCCACGGCCAGGGTCATATCAGGAACCAGCAGACACTCTACCACCGGATCGGAAGCGGTATGGATGAACAGGATCGACCGGGACAAGGCCCCGTGTTTTTCCAAAGTCTGGTGGAAAAACAGGTAGTCGTCGTATTTCAGCCCCATGCCGCCGATGAGGATCATATCAACCTCGGCCTGCATGGCGATACGCGCCAGCAGATCGTTGTAGGGCTCTCCCGAGGATGAAAAAATCGGCAGTTTCTGGCTTTCCACCAGGGTGTTGAACAGGTCGATCATGGGCAGGCCGGTGCGAATCATGTTACGCGGCAAGATGCGCTTCGAAGGATTGACGGAAGGTCCGCCGATCTCAATCGGATTGTCGCTCAGGGGCGGGCCGGCATCCCGGGGTTCTCCGGATCCGTTGAAAACCCGGCCGAGAAGATCGTTGGAAGCCGAAACACGCATGGGATGGCCAAGAAAGCGCACCCGGCTGTCGGTGGAAATACCGCGGCTTCCGGCAAAAACCTGCAACGAAACCCGCTCCCCATCCAGACGAATAACCTGGGCCAGGGAAGT
>PWVL01000129.1 GCA_003561875.1 Desulfuromonadales bacterium
CCGTCATCAGACCGGTACGGGTCTCGTTGTATTTTTCCTCGGCCGGCAGATACATGGTCACGCCCAGCGCCCGACCTCGAGGAATGATGCTGACCTTGTGTACCGGATCGGCATCCGGTATGAAATAGGACACCACCGCGTGACCCGCTTCATGGTAGGCGGTCACCCGCTTTTCTTTTTCCGTGATCACCAGTGAACGCCGTTCCGCGCCCATCAGGACCTTGTCCTTGGCCGCCTCCAGGTCCGCCATTTCAACCTGCTGCTTGTTGGCCCGGGCTGCCAGCAGCGCCGCTTCGTTGATCAAGTTGGCAAGATCGGCCCCGGAAAAGCCCGGCGTGCCCTTGGCCACCACGTCCATATCGGCGTCAGGAGCCAGGGGGACTTTGCGGGAATGAACGTTGAGGATTCGGGAACGTCCCTTGATATCGGGACGGGGAACCACTACCTGACGGTCAAAACGGCCGGGCCGCAGCAAAGCCGGATCCAGTACATCGGGCCGGTTGGTGGCCGAGATCAGAATGACGCCTTCGTTGGACTCGAAACCGTCCATTTCCACCAGCAGCTGGTTGAGTGTCTGTTCCCGCTCGTCATGGCCGCCGCCGAGACCGGCACCCCGATGCCGGCCGACAGCGTCGATCTCATCGATAAAGATGATGCAGGGAGCGTTCTTCTTGCCCTGCAGAAACAGGTCCCGCACCCGACTGGCACCAACGCCGACAAACATTTCGACAAAATCGGAACCGGAAATGGAAAAAAACGGCACATCCGCCTCTCCGGCGATGGCCCGGGCAAGAAGGGTCTTGCCGGTACCTGGGGAACCGACCAGCAGCACGCCCTTGGGAATCCTTCCGCCCAGGCGGGAAAACTTCTTGGGATCCCGCAGATAAGAGACAATCTCTTCCAGCTCTTCCTTGGCTTCGTCAACCCCGGCCACATCCTGAAAGGTGACCCTGTCACCGGTGTCGGACATGAGCTTGGCCCGGCTCTTGCCGAAATTCATGGCCTTGCCGCCGCCGGACTGCATCTGTCGAATAAAGAAAATCCACACGCCGATCAGCAGCAGAATCGGTCCCCAGGAAATCAGCATGGTCATCCAGAAATTGCCGTCGTCTTCAGGCTTGGCCTGGATTTCCACACCTTTGGAACGCAGTTCCTGAACCAGGCCGGGATCCTCCGGAGCAAAGGAAGTGAATCTTCGGTCATCCTGATAAAGTCCCTCGATGTTTCGCCCCTGTAAGGTTACGCTACGAACATCGCCGGCCTCGACAGCAATCAGAAAATCACTGTAGGTCAGCGCCGTGTGTTCCTGCTGGCGGCCGGCCATCATATTGTAGAGCATGATCATCACCAGCAGAATAACCAGCCAGAGTGCCAGATTTTTATGTAATTGACTCACATTACCCCCTGAAAATCGTTGTCACGGCCACCGCGCCAAATTGCGGGACGCGGTCTACAGCCGCTGAAAGACTACCGAAAACTATCATACCGGAATCGGATGCACAAGAGCCAACTGGGCTCTCAGTCAGCCTCCAGGGTCACGCGCAGCACCGGACCGTCCCACTCCTGGCATGACCATTCGTGGCAGCGGGCCACACCGGCAAGCCACAGGATGCGATCCCCCACCAGCAGAGGCAACCCCTGGCGCTGCTCCTGCTCTATGCGCGCCTCCATGAAGTACTTTTTCAGTTTGCGACTGCCGATGGCTCCCTGAGGCCGAAACCGGTCTCCGGGACAAAAAGACCGTACCTGCAATGGAAAGCCGATGACCTCGGTGGGAAACTCCACGGCCAGCCGACTTTCGCCCTGCGGACGATCCCGATAGGCAAAGCGCATCTGCCGGCCGTCGGGCAGCCTTATCTCCCCCGGTCCGTTGACCACGAGATCGAAGGGGGCCGGTCGCTGCGGAGACCTCTGACGCAGCCACAGGGTATCGTAGCGGCGTGCGGCCCACAGGGCGGGCAGATGGATTTCGGCCTGGGGCGCCGCACCCCGCAGCATCCTGTCCAGCGCCTCGATATGGCCTCCGTCCATGCCCCGCAGGTCCCCCCGCACCATCTGCACGGCCCCGCGCAGCACCCGGTAGCGCAGCGCCGCATGCAGTCCGAGCAAACCAGGTCGCCGAAGACGCAGTTCCTGCGCTCCTTGTTTCACCACAAGACCGGCCAGAGCTTCCGTCACCTGTTCTTGCCAGAAGTCCTCTTCGTCGGCAATACGCCGGCACAAAGCCGCCAGACGTTCCTCAATGCGCGGATTCAAACCCTGTAATTCGGGCAGCAGACGATGCCGCACCCGGTTGCGGGTAAAATTCACATCTTCATTGCTGGCATCTTGCAGAAAAGATTGCTGCATCTCCTCCAGTACGGCTTCGATCTGTCGCCGGGATACATCCAGCAGCGGCCGTAGAAACGGGCCGCTACACGGGCGCATGGCCGCCAGTCCGGTCAACCCGGTGCCGCGGACCAGGCGCATCAGAAAGGTTTCCGCCTGGTCGCCCCGGTGATGGCCGAGAGCAATGAAACGGCAGCCGGTTTCCTCGGCCACCCGGCACAAAAACTCGCGACGCTCTACCCGCCCGGTTTCTTCCAGTCCCCGGCCGCTCTGCCGGGCCAGCAAGGGAACATCGGCGCGCTCCACGTACAGCGGAATCCGCGCCTCGCTGCAGAGTTGCCGAACGAATTCCACATCCCCGGCGCTCTCCGATCGTATGGCATGATCGAGGTGAGCTGCTTGCAGAGTCAGCGACCGAAGCACCGCCAGTTGTTCCAACAGCCGCAAAAGCGCCACTGAATCGGCACCCCCCGAAAGGGCCACCAGAACGCCGACCCCGTCAGGCAGATCCTGTTCCGTCCAGAAACGGTCTACAGCCCGCAACAGTTGCGCCGTGATCCTCACCGAAAAACTCCTAAAACGACAAGACCCCCACCGTTAACCGGAGGGGGTCTCATCTATCAAATGGTGGCGGTGCAGAGATTCGAACTCCGGACACTGCGGATATGAGCCGCATGCTCTAACCAACTGAGCTACACCGCCTCGGAAACCAGGTTAAACAAAACGTTTTCTACCTTCCTCTCGCAAGAGGTCCACTTTATAACCCACCCCCTTTGGCTTGTCAAGCACAAAGAAGGGGCTGACCCGCCCTGATCTCGCGACCCGTCTTCCTGGTTATTTCACATACAATACAAACTGTTACAGAAGCGTACGGACGGTGTTTCGGCATCCAAAAAAACTGTATTCTGTTCTGCACAATAGCATATTCGTTTACAATGATACGAAACTCGCCGCGGCTTTCGTTCAGGACATGATTTTTGCTGAAGACACTCGGAAAGGCAAGTTTCTGACATTTCGGCTCATTTGTGAGGACTACAGCATCGCCATCCGCCTCGTCACCAAAATCATCGGCATGCAGAAAATTACCGCGGTGCCGGACATGGAGCATTTCATCAAGGCGCTGCTCGATGCCGGACAGCTGGTCCTCGTTTGAGCTCATGTTCTGCGAATCCCTGGCAGATCGAACTTTTTTTGATCAACATCAATGTCGCCGACCATGGGGCCTGGGATACTGATGGCCGAACAAAGCAATCAGTCCGCATTTTCGTGGGGATCAATTCCCGACTCACTACGGAGGTAACCATGGCCATCAAAAAAACAGCTGCCAACATGCCCGCCGCCACTCCACTGGAACTGACCTCCCTGGTCGACTACCAGCAGGATGCCGTCGTCAGCCGCACCCTGCTCCAGGACGACATCGGCACCTACACCGTTTTCAGCTTTGACCAGGGACAGGGTCTGTCGGAGCATACCTCGCCCTTTGACGCTTTCGTTCAGGTACTGGAGGGGCAGGCCGAGATCACCATCGGCGGCCGGCCAATCAGCGTCGAAGCCGGCCAGTTGATTCTCATGCCCGGCGGCGTCCCGCACAAACTGCAGGCCACCCGGCCTTTCAAGATGCTGTTGACCCTGTTTCGCACCGGAAGCGGAGGGAAAGGAGGTTGACAGGTGCCGAATCCCTCGAAAGGGCGGTTTTTTTCATCGTGGCCGCAAAAAAAATTCGTTGACACCGGCTTCAGGGCTTTGTTATAAAGTGGCTCTCGCAACGACGGGGCTATAGCTCAGCTGGGAGAGCGCTTGAATGGCATTCAAGAGGTCGGCGGTTCGATCCCGCCTAGCTCCACCAAATACAAACGAAGGGCTGACCGACAGGTCAGCCCTTTTTTCATTATGCAACCCCCATACTGTCTCGTCCGGCCATCGGAAATCCGTCGCCCATGAATCTTCGTCAGCATTCTTTTACCGTTGAGTTTTTTGACCCCCTGCGACTCTTCGCGCGCTTTGCCGCCGAAGGTCCCGGCTTCCTCGAAAGTCCCGAACCAACCCCTCGCACCGGCCGCTACTCCCTTGTCGCGCTGCGCAAAACCGAGTCCTATTATCTTGACCACAGGGGTCTTTTCCGCCGCCGTGACAACTGCGACACGCCGCTGCCGGGCGAGCCTTTGCAAATGCTGGCCGGGATTCTTCAGCAGCGACGGATCGACAACCACTCCGGTCTGCCCTTCTGCGGCGGTTTCTTCGGCTATTTCGGCTATGATCTGGCCCGCTGGATCGAAGAGCTGCCCCTGTTGGCCCATCGCGACCGCTCCTTGCCGGCCCTGTGGCTCGACTGGGTCGATCTCTGCGCGGTGTACGATTGGCAGCAGCGTCGGCTCACTCTCTGTTCTCTGGCCGGCGATAACCTCGAGGCCTTGGAATCCCGGGTTCGTGACGCCCTGCAAAAACCACTGCCCGAGCATTGCCGCATCGCCACCGACCTGCCCCGGCCGATCCTTTCCCAATCCGACTTTGAAGCCATGGTGCGACTGGCCAAGGAATATATTGCCGCCGGCGACATCTATCAGGCCAACCTGTCGGTGCGCTTCGACAGCCGCAGCACCCTCGACAGCGCCGCCCTCTACAGCCGTCTACGGCGCATCAATCCCAGTCCCTTTGGCGGTCTGCTGCACACGCCCCATCTCGATCTCATCTCCTGCTCACCGGAGCGGCTCGTCTCCCTGCGCGGCACCATCGCCGAACTGCGCCCCATCGCCGGCACCCGGCCCCGGGGCTACTCCCCTCCCGAAGACATTCGGCTCGGCGAAGAGCTTCTCGGGCATCCCAAGGAGAGGGCCGAACACATCATGCTGCTCGATCTGGGACGCAACGACCTGGGAAAAGTCTGTCGGCCGGGGTCCATCGAGGTGGATGAACTGATGGTGCTGGAACGCTACTCCCACGTCTGCCACATTGTCTCCAACATCAAAGGCAAACTGCTGCCGGATGCCGGTCCCTTCGACCTGATCCGCGCCACCTTTCCCGGCGGCACCATCACCGGAGTGCCGAAAAAGCGCTGCATGGAGATCATCGAGGAGCTGGAACCCGTGGGCCGCGGCACCTACACCGGCAGCGCCGGCTACATCAGCGCTTGCGGCAACATGGATCTCAACATTCTGATTCGCACCTTTCAGAAATTCGATGACGAACTGACCTACCAGACCGGCGCCGGCATCGTCGCCGACTCGGTCCCCGAGCAGGAATGGCACGAATGCCTGGCCAAGGGAGCCGCCCTGCGCCAGGCCCTGGAGGGAAATTCATGATCTGGAACCTCGACGGGGAGTTCGTCGATCCACAGCAGAACGGATTGTCCCTTGACGATGGTGCCGTTCTCTACGGCGACAGCCTGTTCGAAACCCTGAAAGCTAAAGCCGGTCGAATCCGTTTTCTCGACGACCACCTCGACCGGCTCAGGCTTTCGGCAGGCTTGCTCGGCTTCCCCCAGGACGCCGCCCGCATCCGCCAGGCGCTCATCGACACCGCCAACCGCCTCGACGCCCCCGTGGCCCGCCTGCGCCTCACCGTCACCCGGGGCAGCCACACCGGCCTCGATTTTCCCCCGGCCGGCCAGGGCCGCTTCTTCATCAGCGCCGGGGTGTACCAGGAGCCTTCCAAACAGGATCGGGAGGCGGGCGCCGCCTGCGTCTTCGCCCCCAACCGGCGGGTCAATCCCCTTTCCCACCTGCCGCAGATGAAACGGGGCAACTACGCCGACTGCCTCTACGCCGCCAATGACGCAAAACGCCGCGGAGCCCGCGAAGCCCTGTTCCGCACCGCCGACAACCTGGTCCTCGAAGGGACGACCAGCAACCTGTTCCTCTTGCAAAATGGCGTCCTGGTCACACCCCCCGCCGGCGAGCTGGTGCTGGCCGGCATCCTGCGCCGGCAAGTGCTGCAGGCCGCCGTATCCCTCGGCCTGCCCTCCGAGGAGCGTCCCGTAACTGTCGAGGAACTGTTCAGCGCTGAAGAAGCTTTCCTCACCAACGCCCTCATCGACACTCTGCCCGTCGCCGCCGTGGAAGGCCGCCCCCTGCGCAGGGGACCCTGGGCCGAGCGCCTCCGCGAAAGAATCGACGAGCAGAATTCTTGAAAGAAAACCGCCAGCCAAAAGGAAACACAAAACGAAACGCTTGACCGGTGCACCTTCTCTCACTATAATTCGACTCCATTCCGCAACGATCTTTGCCGAAGTGATGGAATTGGTAGACATGACGGTCTCAAAAACCGTTGCCCTCCGGGCGTGCCGGTTCGACTCCGGCCTTCGGCACCATCCACATAGAAAAAGGGGCTGCGCTTCACGGCGCGACCCCTTTGTTTTTCTGGTATCCGCAGAAATCAAAACACCGCCGAGCGGTGCCCTGTCCTGACTTTCTCAAGCTTGCCATCTGCTAATTTAGACCCCACCTCTGCCATGGGAAGCCAATGGAGTGGTTTCTGGAGATCGCGGGAAATGGGATTTCGGGAAAACCGGCAACTAATAAAGGCAGTCATTCTCTTTGAAGTTTTCTCGTTTCGGTTGGTTTTTACCAGGGAATCCAAGCTCGCTCGCTGCAGTTAAATAGCCTTTTTCCTTCTGAAATTTATAAAATTTTGCTAGTCTGTCGATTATCAGCAAGCCAACAATTGTGTCTGGCATAAGATCTACTGTCTCTAAAGACTTATTCCAACGTCAAAACCTGATCGGTGATTTCAGTAAACGCCACATCATGGCTGATCAGGAACAGTTGATCGTACCAATGTTCTGTTACTTCCTCCTTGCCGACATCGATGGCCCGAAAGGCATGGGCCAGATTCTCCCTGCGGGTCACATCGAGGTTGGAGGTCGGTTCATCAAAAAAGGCGATGCGGGCACCAATAGTCTGCAACATCGCTAAACGCAAGGCAACTACGGCGCTCATGGTTTGGCCTCCGGAAAGCTGATCGTCGGCCCGTTCCCTCAATTCACCATCGACCATGTCACGCAGCACGATCTGATAGTTCTCTCCCCAGGACAGTTCCTCGTCGACTTCGGCGATAATGCGGTAAATCCGGTTGGCTCTTTGGCTGATTTCCTCACGGAACCGTTCGGACAAGTAACCCGACACATTCCGGAACACCCGATTACGCAGGAATTTGACCAACTCGTCCTTTTCCTTGTAGCCCTTGATCTGCTCCTTCTTGTCGGCAATATCCTTTTCGATCTGTTTGAGCTTCTCAACTTCGGAGAAAAGTCGTGAAACGTCGGTGGTCAACCCCTTGACCTTCTGCCCAAGCGCACTGACCTCGCCCCAAGTATCATTCTTCTGTTGACGCAGTTTTTCATGCTCGGCGGCATCATATTCTTTGCCAACCTTGTTCAAGGCTTCTTCCTTGCCGACCAGGTTATCCTGCAACTGCTTGAGGTGCTTCTTGAACTTTTCCAGGTCGGTCCGTCGCTGATCCAATTCGGCAGCCTGCTGCTGATTGGCCACAAAGCGATCACGATCTTCCTGGTGTTGTGACTTCTCTTTCTCAGCCTTTTCAATATCAGCTTGCAACCGGCTGTAGGTTTCCAGCACCTTTTGTTTCTCATCCAGTTGCTGCTGTACCGCCGATTGTTTCCTTTGCAGTTCGGCCAGCCCTTCGTCCTTAAACTCGTTCGCCTTACGGCGTTCGGCCAGGCTTTTCATCTGAGCATCCAGCCCTTCGAGCTTAACGGCAACCGCCTTGACCTGATCACTGGCCTGGCTTGCCGATTTCTCTTCCTGTTCAAGTTTCTGGACGTCATTCTGGAGGCGCTGACGCTCCTGATCCAGCTCGGAAAACTTGGCACTGAACAAATCGCCCGGAGGCCTTTCGGCGATATTAAGACAAGGTTCCTGGAAGAAAGGACAGATCCCCTCGGCGAGCTTCTCACTCCCCTCTTGCAACCCTGCACGACGCCCTTCGAGTTGGCCGAGATGCTTACGCACCCCTTCAAGGTTCACGCGGATTTCCGGCAGTCGATCTGCTAAGGCCTTTTGCTCGTTATCCAGCGACAAAGCCTTCCGGCTTTCCGTCAACGCCTTCTCTTCAGCAACGAGTTCTTTTCGGGTGTTTTCAATTGATAGCGACTCAACCTTGAAGCGTTCACCAAGCCTGCCGACCCGGGTTTTATGTTCGGCAACTTCCTGTTCAAGCTGACGTTGAACCTTGACCTGTTCCCGCAGTTCGCTCAATCGCGTCTCGGCCTGCTCGTAGGCCTTTTTGCCCGGAGTTGTTTCCTCAATGATCTTGTGGGCCTTTTCCGCCTCGCCGACCAGCAGCTTCTGTTTGCCGATCATCTCGTTGCCGTTAGTGATCCGCTCCCTGAGAGCTTCGACCTCCGTTTCAATTCCCTTGAGATCCTTCGCCCGCTTATCTACAGCGAGCAGAAGCGATTCCAATTCCTTGAGCTTTTTCTGCTGCGCAGCCAGTTCGTTCTTGGCCTGCTCAAGATCCTTCTTAGCTGTTTTGTGTTCATCCTTTTTAGCAGAGAGTTCGGCCACCTGGTCTTGTAGGGGACCAATCGCACTGTCGAGGGAATCCACCTTAGCCTTGATTGCACTGGTCAGCACCTTGGTTTCGTTGAAGGTCTTGCGCCAAGTGTCGATACCGAGAATTTCATCAAACTTGTCGCGGCGTTTGGTCGGCTGTTTGATGACAAACGGGCCGAGGAATTCATGCTGGAAGGGACCGATCACGAGTTCAAATTGTTCGGCCAACGATCGACCCGAATTCAGCCCGAGCAACTCCTTCAGTCGCGCCTCGGTTTCTTTGCTGTCCTTATGTTCCTCGACCTCGAATGCGCCCCCGATCTCTTTGGCCAGCAGCCATTTTGAGGGCGTACCCACAGTTCGACTGACTCTAAAGTGCTCAGCATCTGCCACCTCAAAGACCACGGCGATCTCGCCCCGCTTGGAGCCTATGGAGATAAAACGCTCAACGTTGCCGACGAAACTCTGTGCATCGACGCCAAACATGGCGTAGCCGATCGCTTCAAATATCGTGCTCTTGCCGACGCCGTTCGGGCCGGACAGGACGTTGATACCGGGGGAGAAGCTCAGCTCGGTATCACGGTGCGATTTAATGTTCTTGAGGTGAATGGAAAGGATCTGCATCAGCCTCCCTCCCCATCAAGTAGAGCGAGCAGTTCATCTCCATCGACATCCCCCTTTTGTATGGCATTCTTCAATGCGAAGGAGAGTCGGATCAATTCATCTTCACGCCCCTGGTAGTCGCTGCCGCTTTTGATCAGGTCACGCAGAACCTCTTGCTCGATCTCCTCCAGGCTTTTCTTGACGCCATCCCCATCTTCGGCACTGCTGACCAGCGAGAGGTGATTTTTGATTTCGACATGAAGAGGATCGATCAGCTCCTCAAGAACCGCCTTCAGTCGTTCACGACCAAGTTCGAAAGGATGAAATCCAACGCGACCGACCAGTTTCAGTTCCAGCAGAGGTTGACGCTCATCACCCGAGCTGTCGACCTTGACGACAACCTGCTCACGAAACATGTCGAGAGCCTGTTCAGCGTTTCCGGCACCACTCAAATCGATCGTCTCGACAAACATCGGGCGCGGTGACGTATTCCTAAATTCCGGATGGAATTGACCATCTTCAAAGGTTACAAAATAGTAGCCCTTGTCGTATTTCTCCTCGCCGAAATTGACCCGTTCCGGAGATCCAGGGTTGAATGCAAACGGCGTCCCCTCCGGAGTTTCGATGATGTAGGGTTTGTGACCATGGCCAAGGGCGACATACCCGAACTTCTCAGCAAGCGGGTATGCCTCTTCGAGCTTCATGTTGCCGATCTCGACCGGGGAATATTTCCAGATGCCTACGTGGAAGAGCAGCAGATTATGTTCGGTGGTGACTGCCTCGCAGATACGTGCAACATGGCTTCCTGCCTGGGCGCCGATGTAGCCGAGGCCATAGATGTTGACATCACCAAGCTTGATGTGACCTCCCATACCGGTCTCTTCGTCAAAGGGGTCGAATCGATAGCCACCATCTTCAGTGCGGGATGGACGCAACAGCTTGATGTAGCCCATCTGCGATAGTGCTTCCATCCACGAGATGTTGTCACGACGATGAATCCAGTCATGGTTGCCTTCGATTGCGATGCAGGGAATGCCTACATCCTTTAATGGCTGAAGTGTTTCAATAGTTCTGGCAAAGGTTTTGGGCAGGATTTGGCCAACATGAAACAGGTCTCCGCCAATAAGTACGGCGTCGACTTGCGCCCTCACTGCCTTGAGGACAAGCTCTGACAAGCAAGTAAAAAAATCATCATATCGCTCTACTTCACTTGGCGAATTACGATAGGTTTTCCCTAGGTGGATATCAGAGAAATGAATAAATTCCATCACTACTGTCCGGTTAAAAAAATTGATAACGGCGTAAGCCGTTGAAAACAATTGATCTTTGACATATCTAAACCGTTTTCGATTTGAATTCACATCGCCGATGCAGGGAGATAGCTCAATTCCCGCAAACCAAAGCACCAAAGGCCAACACCAAAGG
>PWVL01000137.1 GCA_003561875.1 Desulfuromonadales bacterium
CTGTAGCGGCGTCAATCTGCAGGTTTGCTTGTGCGGCGTACCGATGTACGCCTCCGCGCAACCCTTTGATTTCCTTGCCACAACGAAAAATTGCTCGTTTCCCATATGAAAACTGCGCTGTCTCCATCCGGAGTTTCCGGATGGACACAAGCTGGTTTGCCTACTGTCGGGCGCTGTGGTAACCCCCGTGAGCGTTCTGCTGCTGCAGCCGCCGGCGCTCAAGCCGGCCGCTCCGCCCCTGGGGCTGGCGGTGCTGTGCGGTTACCTTCGCCGTCGACAGGTGACGGTTCGGGCTGTTGATGCCAATCTCGCCGCTTACCGCTATCTGTTGCGGGAAGAGACCCTGGCCGCGGCTGCTCCGGCTCAGCCTGGGGCTCGCCTGAAACGGGCTCTACGCCGCGCTGAAAACGCCTGGCATCAGTTGTCGTCGCCTGCCGTCCTGAGCTCTTTCCCCCGTTACCAGAGCGCCGTGGAGCATCTCAACGTGGCATTGGGAATTTATCGGGGACTGTCGGGGCAGGAGCGTCTGACTCTCGGCGATTATCGTCACGGCACCGTGCCGGAGTTTGACCCGGTCGGTCTGCGGCGGATGTCTGCGGGCTCCAGTCCGACTCTGTTTCGGGAGTTTTTTGAGCGGGAACTGCTGCCGAAGAAAGTGGTCAGGGAGGCGGATCTGATCGCCCTGTCCATCAACTACCGTCACCAGTTGTTGCCGGCCTTTGAACTGGCAGGACTGTTGCGCCGGGCGCTGCCGGGCCTTCGACTGGTGGCCGGCGGCGGCATGCTGACCTCTTGGCGAAGTGTTCTGGAGAGTAATCCGGAAGCCCTGGCTGTTTTTGATCATGTGATTTTCGGCCCGGGAGAAGAGCCCCTGGCCGAGCTTGCGCGGGGAACCGGACCGGCGGAATTTTTTCTGGAAGGCGGTTCGGCGTTGGCCTTTGAGGCGGATTTCAGGGACCTGCCCGCTGCCGACTACCTGAGTCCCGATCCGGTGCTGCCGCTGACCGCATCCCGCGGCTGTTACTGGCGGCGCTGTCTGTTCTGCCCCGAGGCGGTAATACCGACTCACCCCTTTCTTTGCTGTTCACCGGCAGAGATTGCCGACCGGCTGCGGACCTTGGCCCGACGCTGGCGGGTGCGTTTCTTTCATTTTACCGACAACGCCCTGCCGCTGCCGGTACTGCGCTCTCTGGCGGCTCGGCGGCGATCTCTTGAGGGGCTTTACTGGTACGGCTTTGTCCGTTTTGAGCCGGCTCTGGCCGACCCACAGCTGCTCACCGACCTGGCCGGCGCCGGCTGCCGCATGCTGCAACTGGGTCTCGAAAGTGGTTCCCAGGCGGTCCTTGATCGGCTTGCCAAAGGCACCCGGGTCGAGACGGCTTCGGCCGTGTTAAGGGCCCTGCAAAGGGCCGGTATTGCCAGCTACGTTTACGTGATGTTCGGCACCCCCGAGGAAACCGAACAGGAGCGGCTGGCCACCCTGGAGTTTCTCGAACAACATGCCGATGCCATCGGTTTTCTCAACGTGGCGATCATGAATCTTCCGTATCAGTCGCAATTGGCTGTCGGCCGGTTGGGCGCGGCGACGCCGCCCCCGGAACGGGGCCTGTATCTAACGGGATCTGTAGAACGGGAGCGCCGGGCGCGGGCGCGCCGCTTTATTCAGCGACGGCTGCTTGTTTCACCGGCGCTACGGGCCATTGTCGGGCGCACTCCGCCGCTGTTTACTTCCGACCACGCGGTTTTTTTTGCCGCTTCCGGCGGTCCCTGAGACAGGCGACCTGCCGGTACGAATTATTCCCCGGCAGGGTTTTTCAGTTGTCCGGCCGGCTTTTTTGCTACAGGAATTGTCGTTTATGCATCTCTGGCAGGAGAAGATGGAGCAGGCCGTTACGGATCCGCAGCGCGTGGCTCGGCTTTTCGGCATCGATCCGCTACCGCTGCAGCGGGTGGCAGAGCGCTATCCCCTGCGTATCAGCCCCTCTTATTGGGAACTGATAGAGGCCCCCGGCGATCCCATCTGGCGGCAGTGTGTCCCCGATTCTCGGGAGCTGTCCGATCCGACCCCCTGCGCAGACCCGCTGGACGAGGGTCGACTTTCGCCGGTTCCGGCCATAGTGCATCGTTATACCGACCGGGTTTTGTTTCTGGTCGGCGGTGACTGTGCCACTTACTGCCGGTTCTGCACCCGCAAGCGGCTGCTCGGCAATCCGGCGCTGCGGGTTGGCGAACAGGCGCTGGAACAGGGGCTGGACTACATTGCTGCCCATACCGAAGTTAAGGATGTGCTGCTCTCCGGAGGAGATCCCCTGCTGCTGGAAAACGAGGACCTGGAGGATCTGCTGGTTCGCCTGCGGGCCATTCCCCATGTGGAGATTGTGCGTATCGGCAGCCGTTTGCCGGTCACCCTGCCGGAACGTATCGACGGGGAATTGTGCGCTCTGTTGCGACGTTTTACACCCCTTTATCTCAATACCCACTTCAATCATCCCCGGGAATTGACCGAAAAGGCCGCCGCGGCCTGCAACCGCCTGGCCGATGCCGGCGTGGTGCTGGGCAACCAGACCGTGCTGTTGCGCGGCGTCAACGATTCGGCGCCGGTTCTGGCGGCGCTGTGGCGGGAGCTGTTGCGGCTGCGGGTGCGCCCCTATTACCTGCATCATATGGATCTGGTGCGGGGCACCGGCCACTTTCGCACCCGTATCGAAACCGGTCTGGATATCCTGCAACAACTGCGGGGCAACCTTACCGGGCTGGCCCTTCCCCAGTATGTCATCGACAGCCCGGGGGGCCGAGGGAAAATCCCCCTGCTTCC
>PWVL01000073.1 GCA_003561875.1 Desulfuromonadales bacterium
AGCCCCCTTCAAGGCGGCTGAACAGGGAGAACCGACCGGGCAGGGGGTGCAGCACGTTGGCCGAAGCCAGAATCTGCAGCAACCCCGTATCGGAACCGAGCAACTGATGACCACCGCGCATCTCCAGGGCATACTGATGTCCCTGGCGGGGACGCACCAGTTCCCGGTAGCGGCGGCGAAAATAACGAACCCCCGGAATCACCATGCGGGCGGTGTTTTTTTCCTGGCCGACCGAATAGGTCTCCTGAAACAGCTGCACATACAGGGACCCCTTGCGGCCACGACCGAAATCCCGCAGTCGTTCGGCTTCCAGGGTGAGTTTTTCCCTGTCGAAGGTGTCGAGTTCTTCCCGCTCGTAGCCCGCCCGCAGGATGTTGGCGCTTTGCAGGCGGCGGGCGGCAGGCATGGTGTATACGGCCAGTGCCGACTGCCGCAGTTCGGAAGCGTTGAGCTGCAGGCCCAGCTGATGGCCCCGATGCAGCAGGTTGAGATGGTCAAAGCGCAGAGAAACCCGGGCCCCGGTATCGGTACCGTAACCGATGCCGGGACGCAAACGCATGGTCGGTGCGGGGACCAGCAACACCTCCACGGGAATGCGGTCCTCTACCGCCTCGGTGTGGTCGGTCAGCAGTTGAATCTCCCTGAAGCGGTCGGCGTCCAGAAAATTAAGCTGGGTTTCGCCCAGACGGGCATAGGAAAAAATGTCTCCGGGTTCGAAAGCCAGGTAGCGGCGCAGAAAGGAGACGGGATACTGCTCCGCTCCGGAGAAACTGGCGTCACCAAACCGGTAACGGGGACCGGTTTCCAACACCAGCTCGATTTCGGCGGTTGCCCGGGCCACGTCGAGGCGTATTGCATGTACCGTGTAATCAGCGTCCAGGTAGCCGAGATCTCGGACGCTGCGAAGCAGTGCGGTCTTGCCCTCCTCATACACCCCCTGGTGCAGCACGTCTCCCGGACGCAGGGGAAAGGCCTGGGGCAGGACCATCACTCGATGGTAGTCCGCGCCGGGCCCCTGCAGGTCGATACGCCGCTCGGTGATGCGAATGGCCGGTCCCGGATCAATGCGAACCATCAACCGGTAACGGCCCGGATCCAGGGCCTCAAGTTCCGTTTCAATCTTCGGTTCATAGTAACCGAACGGTTTCAGGGCCCGGGCGGCCGTTTGCGGCACCCGGTCGATAAAGCGCTGTAGCCAGCGTTCATGGACCACGCCGTTCTGCAGCAGATTGGGCGGAGGCACCAGCAGGGTGGCCAGATTGTCCCGCATCTCGCCGGTGACGCCATCAAAACGAATGCTCAGAGGGTCAGCCGCAGCGTTCCGAAAAGGAAACCCGAGCAGACACAGAAGCAGCAGCTGGCAAATCGCTCCCGGTATTTTTTTTCTGAGCATAGAAAAAACCATGGATTGGGATCAGCAAAAGACCGGCCGGACGTGCCTGCTACTGACGGTTGCGGCCTGTCGGCCGAACCGTCGGGGACGGGCTACTGAAGGCTGAAACGACGCAAAACCTCTTCCGGTGCCTGATCGTACCGGGCAAACTCCATACTGAAGGATCCCCGCCCCCGGGTGGCACTGCGCAGTTCGGTCATGTAGTCGAACATCTCGGTCAGGGGCACCTGGGCCTGAATCGTCTCCATTTCACCCCGGCTTTCCATACCTTCGATGCGCCCCCGCTTCTGCTGCAGGGATCCGAGCACCTTGCCGGCACTGTCCCGCGGCACCACAAGCTCCAGGGCCATAACCGGCTCCAGCAGCGTCGGCCGGCCCTGGCGGGCGGCCACAGCCAGGCCTTTCTGCGCGGCGGCCAGCAGACCAACTTCGGTAGTGAGCTGAGGCTGGTAAACCGCTTCGACGACTACCACCCGCAAATCGGTGAGGGGATACCCGGCCTGGACACCGGCCGCGCAGGCCTGTTGCAGACTGGCCTTCAGGGCCTGGCGCCACTCGGACGGCAGCAAGGCCTCCGGCTCCGGACGCAGCACCACTTCCAGTCCTTCCCCGCGGGGCAGCGGTTCGAGGCACAGCAGCACCTCGCCGCTCTGCATTTTGCCTTCGGCCTCCCGATGAAAGGCCTCCCGGTGGGTCACGGCCTGGCGCAGGGTTTCCCGGTAGACCACCTGGGGTCGCCCGGTCACTACCTCGACGCCAAACTCCCGGGCCAGTCGCTGACTCACAATCTCCAGATGCAACTGCCCCATGCCGGCGAGAATCATCTGCCCGGTACCGGTGTCCTCCCGTACCCGAAAGGTGGGATCTTCCCATTGCAGTTTTTCCAGAGAAAGCAACAGTTTCTCCCGATCTTCGACGCGACGGCATTCCACCGCCAGGGAGACCACCGGCTCGGGAACCGTCAGGCCCTGCAGCACCAGGGGATCCGTTTCGTCGCAGAGGGTGTCGCCGGTGAGGGCCTCCCGAAGACCGACGGCGGCGGCGATGTCCCCGGCCCGGGCGACATCGATACGTTCCCGCTTGTGGGCGTGCATACGAAACAGCCGGGCCAGCTTCTCCTTGCGGCCGCGGGTTCCATTGTACAACTCGGCGCCGGCCTCCACCGTCCCCGAGTAAACACGCAGATAGGTCAGCTTGCGACCGGCATCGGAAAGTACCTTGAAAGCAAGGGCGCACAGCGGGCCTTCCGGATCGCAGTGAAGGAGCCTTTCCCGGCCCGCGTCACCGAGGATGACGGCCCGCACCGGCGGAACCTCACCGGGGGAAGGCAGAAACGCACCTACCGCGTCGAGCAGTGGCTGAATACCCTTGTTGCGCAGAGCGGAACCGAGCAGCACCGGAAACAGTCGGCAGGCCAGGACCCCACGACGCAGGGCCTCCCGCAGCCGCGCGGCGGTAATGTCCCGGCCCTCAAGAAAGTCGGCCAGGATCTGGTCATCGAAATCCGCCGCCGCCTCGATGATGGCTTCCCGGGCCTGCCGCACTTCCTCCTGCCGGCCAGCGGGAACCGGTTGCCGCAGCACCTGGGCGCCCTGAGCGGCCTCGTCAAACAGCAGGCACTCTTCGCCGAGCAGATCGATGACACCGGCGAAGTCCCCCTCAAAACCCACCGGCAACTGCAGCAGAACCGGGCGAGCGGCAAAACGGCAAGCGATCTGCTCCAGGACCCGGCGGTAATCGGCGCCGACACGGTCCATTTTGTTGATCAGACACAGACGCGGCACCCGGTAACGGTCGGCCTGATGCCAGACCGACTCGCTCTGGGACTGAACCCCTTCCACGGCGCTGAAGACGGTGATCGCTCCGTCGAGAACCCGCAGGGATCGTTCCACCTCGATGGTAAAATCAATATGCCCGGGGGTATCGATGAGGTTGATCCAGTAGTCCCGCCAACGGCAGCTGGTCGTGGTGGCGGTGATGGTGATTCCCCGCTCCTGCTCCTGTTCCATCCAGTCCATGATGGCGGCACCATCGTGCACCTCGCCCATCTTGTGCGTCTTGCCCGTATAGTAGAGGATGCGCTCGGAAACCGTGGTCTTGCCGGCATCGATATGGGAGATGATGCCGATGTTGCGGATCGCCTCCAGGGGCGGATGCTGTTCCATATCCTGTCACCTCCAGACAAACATCAGCCGCCGGCATAAAACGTCGCAGGCTCCGGCTCCGGCTGCGGTTGCGGCAACGCGGCTGAAAGCGGCAGCGACAGTCGTATGCGCTGACCGTCAAAGGCCAGTTCGACCCCCGCAGGCAGGCCGGCGCTATCCCGCTCGTGTTCCACTTCGTGACAGAGATGGGTCAGCAGGGTGCGACGTGCCCCCAGCCGTTCTGCCACGGCACAGGCTTCCTCGATGGTAAAGTGGGTCGGATGGGCGCGATAGCGAAGCCCGTCGATGACCAGCAGTTCGAGACCGTCAAGACGGGCCAGGCTCGTCTCGGGTATACGGTTGCAGTCGGTAAGATAGGCCAGCGGCCCGATGCGAAATCCGCAGGACAGACCTTCGCCATGCCACAGGGGCAGAGGCTGCACCGTCAGACCACAGAGGCTGAAATCACCGCCAATGGACCAGGGGATCAGCTGGGGCCGGAATTTGGGAGAAATTCGGGCATCAAAAATGTAGCGGAAAGTGCGTCGCAGCGAATCCATGGTCGGCGGCAAGCCGTAGATGGGAATCACCTTTTTGGCCGTCATATTAAAAGCCCGCAGATCGTCAATGCCGTGGACATGATCGGCATGGGCGTGGGTATAGAGCACCGCGTCCACATGGTCAACGCCTTCCCGCAGAGCCTGCTGGCGAAAATCACTGCCGGTATCGATCACGACACAAAAACCGCGATAGCGGATCAGGGCGCTGCAGCGGGTGCGCCGGTTACGCGGATCGACGGAGCGGCAGACCGGGCAGTCGCACCCGAGCATGGGTACTCCGGTACTGGTTCCCGAACCGAGTATGGTGATTTCAATGGCGTCCTCTGTCACGGTCCACTCCTTCGGCGCGGTACGGGTTCGGCGAACGTCCAGCCGAAATTTTACAAGGTTCGCCGGTGGTCCACGATAGCATTTCCACAAGAAATCTGGCAAACACTTCTCCCGAGCTGAACCGTTGAATCTGTCGCGGCAAGGGACTACAATGGCGGACGTCCGCCAACCCTCCATGCTCTTGCGGCCCCACTGAAAGGAATTCGTTGTGATGGAAATTTCGGTGCTTCAGCACCCTGTCGCCGACCATGAAACACCCTGTCTGATTCTGGGGGTGGTGGAGGGCAAACCGCCCACCTCCCTGCTGCAACGGCTGGACGAGGCCCTCGACGGGGTCATCGGGCGGGCTGCGGATTGCCGGGAGTTCCGTGGTGAAACCGGTCGAACCCTGCTGGTGCATGGTAGCCGCGGGCTGGCCTGCGAACGCCTGTTGCTGGTCGGCCTCGGCAAGGAACAGGAGCTATCTGCGGAATCCCTACGGCGGGCTGCAGCCCTGGCGGCTGCGACAGTCCGGGAAAGGCGCCTGGAAAGCTGCTCCCTGGCTCTCGCCCACCTGAACTCCCGGCTACCTGTAGCGGTGGTGACCGAGGCCTGGGTTGAGGGCCTGCAACTCGCCGACTACCGCTTTGAACGCTATCTCGCCGCCGACCCCGGCCGCCCGGCCCCTCTTGCCCGACTCACCCTGCTGGCGGATTCCGACTCGACGGCTACTGCTGTCAGACAGTCGGCACTGCGCAGCCAAGCCGTCTGCCAGGGCGTTTTCCTGGCCCGCGACCTGGTCAACGAACCGGGTAATATCAAGTCTCCGGCGTTTCTGGCCGAACGGGCCACCCAACTGGCCGCCGAAAACGACCTGGAATGCACGATACTCGACCGCGGGGCTCTGGAGCGCGAAGGTTTCGGGGCGCTGCTCGGAGTCGCCCAGGGCAGTCTGCGAGAGCCGCGCCTGATCCAGCTGAATTATCGGGGCGCTACCGATGAGCAGCCGGTGATCCTCATCGGCAAGGGCGTGGTCTTCGATTCCGGCGGCATCTCCCTCAAGCCCGGCGAAAACATGGATCAGATGAAGATGGATATGGCCGGCGCCGCCACCGTCTTCGGCACCCTGCTGACGACCGCTTTGTTGCGCCTGCCGGTGAACCTGACCGGTCTGGTTCCGGCGGTGGAGAACATGCCCTCGGGAAACGCCCTGCGGCCCGGCGACATCCTGACGTCCCTGTCCGGAAAAACCATCGAAGTCCTCAATACCGATGCCGAAGGCCGGCTGATCCTGGCTGACGCACTGAGCTACGCGCAGCGCTTTGCACCTCGGGAGGTGATCGACGTGGCCACTCTCACCGGTGCCTGCGTGATTGCCCTCGGCCACCACGCTGCTGCCCTGCTCGGCAACCATCAGGGGCTGCTTCGCCGACTGCGGCTCGCCGGCGAAGTCTGCGGCGAACGACTCTGGCCCCTGCCCTTGTGGAAGGAATACGGCCAACAGCTCAAGAGCGAAATAGCCGATCTGAAAAATATTGGCGGCCGTCCGGCGGGTACCATCACCGCTGCCGCTTTTCTGGAACATTTTGCCCGGGATTTCCGCTGGGCGCATCTGGATATCGCCGGAACCGCCTGGCAGGAAAAGGCCGCCGATTATCGTCCTGTCGGCGCTACCGGATTTGGCGTGCGGTTACTGGTCACATACTTGAGCCGACTTTGCGGCGGCACCGAAAAACGCCCTGATTCTTGACAACCACAGGGGCTGTTGCTAGTCTGAACTGTTGGCGCATCGCCTTTTGCGACTTTTCGTACGGTTTTCAGCAACCCGGATCGTTTGCCGCCCTTCCCGCTCTCAGGACGCCGTCATGAAGGTTCTGGTCTCTGACATATTTCCCGCCGAAGGTCTGGCAGTGCTTGAAAGGAGTTCCGGAATCGATCTCGATTATCGGCCGGGCATTCCCTACGAGACCCTGCTGTCGGCCGTGCGGACCGCCGACGCCCTTATTGTTCGCGGCGGCACCCGAATCACCGCCGAAGTTTTTGAGGCGGCTCCGCAGTTGAAGGTGGTGGGGCGGGCCGGCATCGGTATCGAGAATATCGATCTGGAAGCGGCCAACCGCAAAGGGGTGGTGGTTATGAACACCCCCTTCGGCAGTACCACTACCGCTGCCGAGCATTCCATCGCCATGCTGCTGGCACTGAGTCGCCAGATTCCCCAGGCCAGCGCTTCGACCAAAGAGGGAAAATGGGAGAACCAGCGTTTTCTCGGCGTCGAGATCCACGGCAAAACTCTCGGAGTGGTGGGGGCAGGCAAGATCGGCGGCCTGGTGGTCGAGCGGGCGCTCGGACTGAAGATGCGGGTGCTTGTGTACGATCCTTACCTGGCCGAGGAAACGATTCAGAAAAAAGGCGCCGGGGCAGTGGACTTTGAGACCCTGCTCCGCGATTCTGATTTCATTTCCCTGCACGTTCCCCTGACTTCCGAGACCACCGATTTATTCGATGCCGAGGCCCTGTCCCGCGTCAAACCGGGCTGCCGAATCATCAACTGCGCCAGCGGCGGGCTGATCGACGAACAGGCCCTGGCCGCCGCCATCACCCAGGGTCGTGTGGCCGGCGCAGCTCTCGACGCCTTCTTGGATGAACCGCCGGCGGCGGACCATCCCCTGCTGGCCATGGAGCAGGTGATCTGCACGCCTCATCTGCGCGCCGCCACCGTCGACGCCCAGATCAACGTGACGGTACAGGTGGCCCGCCAGATTGTCGATTTTCTGCAGAAAGGCATCATCAGCAACGCCCTGAACATGCCTCCCATGAGCGCCGACCGCCTCAGCGAAATACGCCCCTACCTGGAACTGGCGGAACGCCTCGGAAGTTTTCAGGCCCAGCGCAGGGTCCAGGGCATCCAGCGCGTCATCGTCGACTATTCCGGCACGGTGAGCGACCACCCCTGTGCTCCCCTGACCAGCGCGCTGCTCAAGGGGCTGCTGGAACCTTTTGTCGGCTCCATGGTCAACCATATCAACGCCACCCATCTGGCTCGGGAGCGGGGCATCGACGTCGTGGAACGCATCTCCGGCACGGCGCAGGAATTTACCAACCTGATCCGCCTGACGGTGGTCGGCAGTAGCGGCGAAGGTTCCGTCGGGGGATCCCTGTTCGGCGACTGCGACCCGCGCATCGTGCGGGTTGACGATCATCACGTCGAAGCAGTGCCCGAAGGACATATCCTGATACTGCACAACGAAGATCTTCCAGGAGTGATCGGCTTTATCGGGCTGGTACTCGGCGAAGCCGGCGTCAATATTGCCATGATGGGGCTGTCCCGACGCAAGATTCAGGGCCGGGCCATTTCCCTGATCACCGTCGACAGCAAGATTCCGGAGACGGCCCTGCAGCGGCTCCGGGCCAATGCCCACATCATCTCGGCTGTTCAAGTCTGTCTTTGAACCGCCGCCAGCAACCGAAAATTCCACGAAAACCAGATATTACGTTCTGTTATTGCAAAGGAAGAAAGTCCATTGACCTCTATCGATCCCATCATTCCGGAAGCCATGCTGCCCAAAGGCGTCAAGGACTTTCTGCCGACAAAGGCTGCCCAGATCGAACAGACCCGGCAGATTCTTCAGCAGATCTTTCATCGCTGGGCTTTTCGCCCGGTAATCCCGGCCTCCCTCGAATTTCTCGAGGTTCTGGAACGCGGTCTGGGTGAAGGCTTGCGGGAAAAAACCTTTCGCTTTGACGATCGGCAGAACGGCAAACTGGTGGCTTTTTCGCCTGACATCACGCCCCAGATCGCCCGTATTGTCGCAACCCGCATGCAGCACGCCCCCCTGCCCCAACGCCTCTGCTACTGCGGCCAGGTACTGCGTCATGCCGAGCAGCAGGCCGGCAAGGACCGGGAAATTTTTCAGGCCGGGGTAGAATTGATCGGCCTGGCAGGCCCGGAAGCGGACGGCGAAATGATCGCCATGGCCGTCGAATGCCTGCAGGCCCTCGGCGCCCGGGAATTCACCATTGACATCGGTCAGGTGGAATTCTTTCGGGGCGTCATGGCGGATCTGCCCTTGGCACCTGATCAGGCCCGACGGGTCCAGTGCGCCATTGGCCGCAAAGACAACGCCGGCCTGACCCAGCTGCTGAAGAACTGCTCCCTCAAACCCGAGGATCAACGTGCTATTCTGGCCCTGCCCCGGCTTTTTGGTGGACGGGAAGTTTTAGAGCGGGCCGCCACCGTGGTCGCCAACGACCGGTCCGAAAAAGCCCTCGAAAACCTTCGTCAGATTCTCGCCATTCTGGAAGTTTACGGCGTGGAGAACCAGGTGACCTTCGATCTTGGCGAGTTGCGCGGCGTGGACTATCACACCGGCATAACCTTTCAGGGATTTCTCGGCGGCCTTGGCCAGGCGGTCTGTTCCGGCGGTCGCTACGACGACCTGACCGCCCGTTACGGCTTGCCGGCGCCCGCAACCGGCTTTGCCTTCAACCTGCTGCCGCTACTGAGCGCTCTTGATCAACAACTGGAAAAGTCTGCCGTTCAATACATGGACCTGCTGATTTTCCAGATTGGCATGGACAAGCAGCCGGCACAGCGGGTAGCTCGAGCTCTGCGCCGGCAGGGCTACTCGGTGGCCCGCGACATTATTGAGCGGCAACTGCCGGAAACCCTGCGTTACGCGCAGAAAATGAATTACCGCTTTGTCATGGTGATTGGTGAGCCGAAGGACCCGGTTCGGCTGCTCCGACTGGCCGACGGCATGGAACAACAGATTCCTTATGCTTCCCTGTTGAGTGAGGATTTCCGCCTGTAATTTCGACCAGGAGATGTAAAAAGATATGGCTAATGTAGTGATCGTAGGCTCCCAGTGGGGTGATGAAGGCAAGGGCAAAGTCGTTGACATCTATACCGAATATGCCGACCAGGTGGTGCGCTTTCAAGGCGGCAACAATGCCGGGCACACCCTGGTGGTGGGGGATAAAAAGACCGTACTGCACCTGATTCCTTCGGGCATCCTGCATCCGGACAAGCAATGCCTGATCGGCAACGGCGTGGTGCTCGATCCGAAGGTCTTTCTTCAGGAAATCGCCAGCCTGAAGCAGAAGGGCTACCTGCAGGACGACAGCCAGTTGGTTATCGACGGCAACGCCCACATTATCATGCCCTACCACAAGGCCATCGATGTGGCCCGGGAAGCCCGCTCGGGAGCCCACAAGATCGGCACCACCGGCCGCGGCATCGGCCCGACCTACGAAGACAAGGTCGGCCGGCGCGGCATTCGCGTTGCTGATCTGGTCAATCCCGAAGCCTTTGCCCGTAAAGTCCGGGAATTCCTGCCGGAAAAGAACTTCCTTCTGGAGCAGTTCCTGGGCGGCACGGCTCTCGATGAAACCACCATTATCGCCGAGTACGGCGCCTACGGTCAGACTTTGGCCAAATACGTCGGCAACTGTTCCCTGCTGATCAACCGTGGCATGGCCGTCGGCAACAAAATCCTCTTTGAGGGCGCCCAGGGCACTCTCCTCGACATCGACCACGGGACCTACCCCTATGTCACCTCGTCCTCCACCGTGGCGGGCAGCGCCTCTATCGGCGCCGGGACCGGGCCGCGCTTTCTTCACCAGGTCATCGGTATCTCCAAGGCCTATGTGACCCGGGTCGGGGAGGGTCCCTTTCCTACCGAACTTGACGACGCCATGGGCCGGCATCTGCGCACGGCCGGCAACGAGTTCGGATCCACCACCGGCCGCCCCCGGCGCTGCGGCTGGTTTGATGCCGTGGCCCTGCGCTACGCGGTGCGCACCAGCGGCATGACCGGCCTGGCCATCACCAAAATGGACGTGCTGAACGACCTGGCCACCATCAAACTGTGCACCGCCTACGATTACCGGGGCCAGCGGCTCGAAGAGTTTCCCAACGATTTGGACATGCTGCGGGAATGCACGCCGATCTACGAAGAAGTGGAGGGCTGGCAGAGCGACCTGAGCGGGGCTACCCATTACCAGGACTTGCCCAAAAGGGCCGCCGCCTATCTCGACAGACTGGAGGAGGTCACCGGCTGCCCGGTGGTTCTGGTCTCCGTCGGGCCGCGCCGGGATCAGACCATTCAGCTGAAAAACCCCTTCCAGGACGGAGCCTTGCCGTCGCCGCAAGTGAGGGACTGACCCGCCGCCGGGACATTTTTTTCCGGCTCGCAAGAAGAAATCCGGAAAAAGTTGTTGACTCTTGCGGGGCGATTCAGTATAAAAGGCTTCCGTTGTGAGCGAGAGCCGCTAGCTCAGTTGGTAGAGCATCTGACTTTTAATCAGATGGTCGAAGGTTCGAATCCTTCGCGGCTCACCAGATA